>CAZURC010000029.1:0-14035 GCA_964623405.1 uncultured Treponema sp. | reverse complement strand
CCCTGCTTGACAGCCTTATACAGAACGATGATGTGCGCTTTAGCGATGAGGCGTATGATCTTTTCTGGAAGACAAAGAATCCTTCAGTGCGCGAGAAAATACTTGAGTATTTTACAAAGCTTGAGGACCCCTGCCTTGAGGACTATGCGGTGGAGCTTCTGGAGGATCCTTTTGACGAGAAGAGAAGCACTGTGGAGGCGGTGTTCAAGTATGTGCAGGCCGTAAAGACAAAGGAGGCTGTTCCCGCTGTCCTTTCTATTATAGAGAACGAGGATGAGAACTATTTTGCAAGCGCTCTCACTACAATAGGCGAGATTGGCGGGGACAAGGAGGCCGTCTATCTTACAGACTACCTTGAGAGAGAGGATCTCTCTGTCGCGCAGAGACAGCAGCTTGTGCGTGTGCTTGGAAAGCTCAAGGCGGTTGAGACATACAGCGCTCTTGCGGAAATGGCGCAGGATGAGGATGAGAACACCTTTGTGCGCATGTACGCGGCAGAGGCGATTGGCGCGATGGAAAAAGAAGAGGCTGTCCCTGTCTTAGTCAGGCTCTACGAGGACTCAGACCCTAAAATAAGAAGCTACGCTGTAAGAGGCCTTGCCTATTTCCCTAAGAATGAGGATGCGAAGAATACAGTCCTTGAGGCGATACGCGACACCCATGTCTCTGTGCGCCTTGAGGCGATTGAGGCTTCGAGAAATAACGGGTTTAAGGAGGCCGTTCCCTACCTGGTGTACAGGCTTGATAAGGACAAGGAGGATGCTGTAAAGAGAAAGTGCTATCCTGCAATCGCCGAGCTTGACACTAAGGAGGGAAATGAGTATCTGGTCGGCGTTATAACAGACAAGAAAGCCGCTGACAATCCTAAAAGCCGCGCCGCCTCCGCTCTGCTTGAGGCGAACCATGCGGGAACCGATGAGATTATCGCTCTTGCAAGGGAAACACTCAAGGACGACAGGCGCAAGGCGCTCAGGTATTCGCTTGGAAAGGACTTTGCAAAGTACGCCCGCCCTGAGTTCGCTGGAATATGCGTTGACTATCTTAACTCAAAGGACACAGCGGCCCAGGGAACAGGGCTTGATATTTACGCAAAGGGAAGATATGAGGAGGCGACACCTGTGGTGCGCTCAATCATACTGGACGCGGCAAAGACTCCGTCAAAGCGCAATGCGAACGCAGAGAAGGCAAAGAGAATACTTGGCTCCTCTGACCAGGCGGTGATAGAGGCGGAGAAACTTGCCGATGCGGCGCAGTCCTCAAGCGCCGATGCGAAATAGACTGTTACTCGTAGAGACCGTTAAGGACACGGTATACAATATTCAGCTTCTCTTCCTGCGCCTTGTTAAGCTTTCCCTCCGCATCGTCAATAAGGCTCTCCAGCGCGGCAAGGCTCTCGTTCAATGCTGTCGTGAATCCGCGGCTTACCTTGAACCAGTATGTTCCCCTGTTGTCGCTTAGAAGCGTGATAAAGCCGTACTCCTTTTGACGCGCCTTTGCCATTGTAATCCGTAGCACATAGTGCAGGTTGTCTATAAGCATTGAAATCTTGCTGTCATCTGTGAGCGATATGTTAAGGTTCCTGGGCCAGTCCTTCTCCCCGACAGGAACTAAGTTCAGGCTCTTGACCACCTTCATGATAAGCTCAAGCTTCTCGCCCGCGAGCGCTGTTCCGCCTTTTAGGATAAGCTTTCCGCGCAGGCGCGCAAGTGAGGCTAGGCGGTTGGTGTCTTTTTCCGCAAGAGCGGCTTTCTTGAGCTTCTCCACAGGAAGTATCGCCTGCTTCTTGCCCTTGACTTTCTCCAGAGTGAACAGCTCGCCTCCAATCATGACTGTGCTGTCATCAAGCTTTTTCTTCTCTTCCTTGTCAAGCCTGCCGCCGAACCTGCTGTCGTCCCGTCCCGGCTTTGACTTCTGGTCGCGGAATGTGGTTCCCCTGTACTCAATGTTTCCCGTCAGGCTTCTTCCTCTGTCTCCCCTCTCCTTTAGAAGCTTTCTCTGGAGCTCCGGATCAATCTTTGCAAGAAGGGCCTTTGTAAGAGGGCTTACGCTCATCGCGAACATTCTGCTTGTGCGCACTATTTCTCCCGCTACTATGAAAAGAGGATCTGTGCGGAACATAACCGATCCTGGATGGATTGATATGTGTCCGGCTGTGAGCGAGCTGTAGTTCTCTTTCCCCTCGCGAACGCATACAAACTGAATCATTCCGGCGGCTATGCAGCAAAGATAGTCATCCATTGAGCCGCCTCCCGTTACAGGAATGCCAAGCTCGGAAATCTCCTCCTCAAGCTGCTGCTTTATGTTTGTGATTTCTTTCATCACTTTCTCATCCAGGTAGTTGTTCTGGCAGAAGCGCTGCTTGTTCTCCATTGACTCATAGCGGCGGAAAATCTTTATGTATGAGACAAAGTCTCCCTGCATGTCGCGGAACGCATGGTGCGCCGCGCGGGCCTCCATCTCTTCTCCTGGCGGGAGTATAAAAGGAGACTGTGTGCTTAGGAATGCCGCCGCGATTACTGTCTCGTCAAGGACATCGGGATAGCGGATTATGCTTTCCACGAGTATGCGGCTTACGCGCGGCTCAAGAGGAAACTCCACCATAAGCTTGCCGACTGGAGAGAGCGTGCGGTCGGCGTTCAGGGCCTTGAGCATGTTCAGCGTCTCGACTGCGCCCGCTATGTTCTCCCTGTCCGGCTTTGAGATGAAGTCAAACCCTTCAAAGTCTGTGATTCCAAGCTCGCTCATCCTAAGCAGGACCTCGCTCAAGTCTGTGCGGAATATCTCCTCTGTTGTGTATTCAGGGCGGCTGTCAAAGTCCTCCCTGCTGTAAAGACGGTAGCAGCTTCCCTCGCAGGTTCTTCCCGCCCGTCCTCTTCTCTGGTTGCAGCTCGCGCGGCTTACAGGTGTCTCTACAAGAGAGGATGTGAATGTCTTTGGATTGTAGAAGTTGAGCTTTGCCAGTCCTGAGTCGATTACAGTCGTTATTCCGTCTATGGTTACCGATGTCTCCGCAATGTTCGTGGAAATCACGACTTTCTTTTTCCCAAAGGGAGCGCTGTCAAATACTTTCTCCTGCTCCTCTTTTGGAAGCCTTCCATAGAGGGGCACGATATGTATCTTTGAGCGGAATGACGAGTAGGCAAGACGGCGGACACAGTCCTTTATAATTTTCTCTCCTGGCAGGAACACAAGTATGTCTCCCTGCTCATGGTTGTCCAGAACTCTGTCTATGGTTGACTCTATCTTTGCGAGTATCGCCTCTGAGCCGGTTTCTGTGAGCGTGGTTGGACGCACTGCCGGCGGGTCATAAATCATCGCGACAGGAAATGTCTGTGTGTCTATTGTGACTATCGGGCAGTTGTCAAAATACCTTGAGAATGCCTCCGCGTTCATAGTTGCCGAGGACACAATCACCTTGAAGTCCTTTCTAGCCGCGAGCACACGCTTTAGAAGCCCCAGACAGAAATCGATGTTGAGCGAGCGCTCGTGCGCCTCATCAACCATTATCACCGAGTATTTGCTCATCCATGGATCAAGCTTCATCTCCTGGAGAAGTATTCCGTCTGTCATTATCTTTATCTTTGTAGTCTCGTCTGTCTTGTCCTCAAAGCGCATCTTGTATCCTACAAGCCCGGGGTAGGTTGTCTTGAGCTGCTTTGCTATGAACTCGCTTACGGAAAGAGCCGCGATTCTTCTTGGCTGTGTTACTGCGATTATTCCTGTCTGTGAGTAGCCTGCCTCATGAAGGATGACTGGAATCTGCGTTGTCTTGCCTGAGCCAGTAGGCGACTGTACAACGATAACCTGGTTCTTTTCCAGCTGGTCAAGTATGAGCTGCTTGTGCTCGTATACAGGCAGCTTCTTATAGTCTATTGCCATCTGTTGTTCTCCTGATATTCTTCTGATGAAAAGCCTGAGTGTAATCCTGTCTCGCATCTGGCTTTTAGTTTCTCATATATTTCTCTTCTTGACTCAATATATTCAGCCCAGGCAAAAAGCCCTGAGCGGTAAAGGCTGTGCTCAAAGTCCTTGTCTGCGGTTCTGAGCACAATCTGGCCGTCTGGCTGTATGTATGATGTTATAAGGTTTGGCTGGACGGACTTTAGTATGACAGAGCTTTCCGTCTGGCCAGTGCAGCTTTGCCCGCCTGGAAACACAGTTCTTTTCTCAAGCTCCACTTTTATTATAAGGCCGTCGCCTGTATTATCCCTTGCATTCATCTTGCCGGCCAGAGAGGGGGAGGAGCGCTGGCCTGAGATTGTGTTTCCGTTCGCGTACATTATGAGCGCTGTCCTTGAGCGCGGGGCGGCCACTGTCTCAAATTCCTTGTACACATGAGGGTGGTTTGCCCAGATGATGTCGGCCTTGCACTCATCAATAAGCTCTCTATAGAAAGCTCTGTGGTTCTCGGTCACGTCTGTCTTGTATTCCTCTTCATCTGTGTGCACGCTTACAACAAGAATATCGTGCTCCTGCTCTTTTTCTAGCTCCTTTAGGCTTGATATAAGCTCGGACCGCTTTTTCTGCGGATAGTAGTCTATCCAGCTTGAGTAGTCGGGGCGGTTAAGTATTTCTGTAAAGGCCACGAAGAGAATTTTCCAGCCGTCTTTTTCTATGAGCCGCCAGGTAAGCTTGCCGCCGCTCTTGTCTTTCAGGCCGCAGGCCCAGACATCATTGCGAGACGCAAAGTAGCTTCTTGTAGCGTTTATCCCGTCAAGATACCAGTCGTTGGTGTGGTTGTTCGCGAGGGAAAAAACATTGAACCCTGCATCTACAGCCGCCTGCACATAGTCTGAGTGCATGTTGAACTGCGGGAACGTGCTCCATTTCTGCCTGTCATTTACAGGAGCCTCTATGTTTGCAAAAGCAAGATTCCCGTCCTTGATTAAAGGAGTCACATCCTGCCAGATTCTGTCAAATCTTCCGGCGCTGTAGTTGTTTGCATGAGCCATTATATCGCCGGCAAACACAAGCCTTATGACGGAAGTCTCTGTCCTGTCCGGCTCTTCGTATGGCATCTGAGCCTGTCTTGCCGAGGCGCATGAGGAAAAGAAAGCTGCTAGAAAGGACGTAAGAAGCAGAGTAAGAGAGGCAGCACATTTGCGTCTGGAAAACATGATACAAGTATATTGAAAAAAAAAGCATAAGACAACCTGGCTCATTGAAAAGGGGGGCAATCTGTTGTAGAATAAGCCATGCTTGATTCAAAAGACACAGACTTGTTTGATCTTGAGGAAGATGACTTTGACACAATCCTTGCTCCTGATATAACTTTCCACGGCAAAATCAAATTTACAAAGCCTTTTATGATAAGGGGCCATGTGTCCGGAGAAATAGAGGCTACAAGCGATCTTGTTGTGGACACAAACGCTTCTGTGAATGCGGGAATAAGCGCTTCAAGGGTTCTTGTCCGCGGCAAGGTTGATGGAAATATAATCGGGCGGGACTTGATATTTGTGACATCATCTGGCTCCGTGAACGGAGATATTACTGCCAGGCAGGTCGTGCTTGAGCCTGGCTCTCATTTTACCGGCAGATGCACGATGACAAGCTAAAATAAAAAAGGCGGAAGATGAGATGAGAAAATTTGTTCTTGTTTTTGCGGCTCTTGTGTCTGTTTTGTCCTTTCATGCTTTTGGACAGCAGAGAGCGGATGCGCTTGTTCTTTATAGAAACGGAAATTATCCGGAAGCAATAAAAATATGCGAGATTGAGATTCAGGAGAATCCCGGAAATATAGACTCATACTGCGTGCTCTGCTGGAGCCTTGTAAGGAACAGGCAGTATGCGGAGGCTGAGCAGCGCTCTACAGAGGGACGCGCTATAAACCCTACAGATGTGCGCCTTATAGAGATCCAGGCGGAGGCTAAGTTCTATCTTGGAAAGAATTCCCAGGCGATGGAGCTTTTTGAGCTGTATCTTGCGAATGTTCCTGTGAACGGTGCCCGCATTGGAAACGCTTACTATTATATGGGTGAAATCTATATAAGGCAGGCGAAATACCAGCATGCTGACATTTCCTTTACTTCGGCTGTCCATACAGAGCCTCAGGTTGCATACTGGTGGACAAGATGCGGCTATGCGCGCGAGATGGCGGGGAGCTACGCAAGCGCCCTTGAGGCTTACGACAAGGCTCTGGAGCTTACTCCTTCCAGCGCGGATGCCAAGCGCGGACATGACCGTGTGTCCGCGCGCCTGAGATAGCGTCTTTTTTTCTATATAATATATATAAAATGCCTAAGACCATACATTTTGAGACGCTTGGATGCAAGCTGAACCAGGTGGAAAGCGAGGGAGCCGCGGCGTCATTCAAGAACGCGGGCTTTGAGGTTTCTATGTCTCCTTTTTCCGCCGCTACGCCTCAAAGCGATGACACTGTCCTCTGCATTGTCAATACATGCACAGTAACCGCAAAGGCTGAGCAAAAGGCGCGGCGAATAATAAGGCTTCTTCTTTCTAAGTGTCCTCAAAGCGCAGTCCTTGTTACTGGCTGCTATGCCCAGAACAGCCGCGATGAGATTCTTTCGATTGGAAAAAGAGTCTGCGTTCTTGGCGGGCAGTACAAAGGGCATCTTGCGGATATTCCTTCTTTCCTGGATAAGAATCCTGATGCGCTCGGAGAGAGCCTTGCCTCCCTTATGCAGAGTGAATTCAGCGAGGTCTATGCCCATGCGAAGCCTGGCGAGATTCAGCAGCCGTTCCGCCTTTTGCCGGACAGCTTTCTTCATCATTCCCGCTCATCTCTAAAAATACAGGATGGATGCAACTGCGCCTGCACTTACTGCGCAATCCGTATTGCCAGGGGAAATTCTGTTTCTCTTGACGCAGACGAGGCTCTAAGGCGGGTCCGCGCTCTGGAGGAAAGCGGTCAGAACGAGGTTGTAATCACTACTGTGAACATAGGGCAGTACCGTGGAAAATGGAACGGCGGATATGTGAACTTTGCGGGGCTCCTCAGGATTTTTCTTGACGGCACATCACGGATAAGATTCAGAATATCAAGCCTTTATCCTGAGATTGTGAATGAGGAGCTTGCGGAGGTGATTGCGGATAAAAGAGTCTGTCCTCACTTCCATATATCTGTCCAGAGCGGAAGCGATGCTGTCCTTGCAAGAATGAGGCGGCCGTATAAGATAGAGGCGGTATACAACGCCTGCCGTCTTTTGAAGAAAGCCAAGTCAAATCCGTTTCTTGCCTGCGACATAATAGCAGGTTTTCCTGGAGAGTCCGACGAGGACTTTGAGCTTACAATGAGAATGCTCGGCGAGTGCGGTTTCTGCTTTGTCCATGCGTTTCCGTTCAGCGCGCGTCCAGGCACAGAGGCCTTTAAAATGCGCCCTATGGTGAGCAACTCTGTTGCCGGGCAAAGGATTGCCCGTCTTGAGGAGTATAATGAGAGCGCGAAAGCGCAGTATATAAATCAATTCTCCGGCAAGGTGCTTCCTGCTGTCCTTGAGAGTGTCCGGCACCCCAAAATATTCGCCGGCAGGATTGTTGTCCATGCCGTCACAGACAATTTTCTGCATTGCAAGATTTTGCTTTTAAAGGAAAATACGGACTTGCTTCCTGGAAAGATGGTGAGCGTAAGAGTTATCCGTCCTCTTAGGAAAGAAGAGGCTAGCGGAGAATGTGATACGCTTGCGGAGCTTGCATAAACACAGCCCTGATAACCGCTTTTTGTCTTTTCCCATGTTTTTTTGCATGGTATACTGATAATATGCTTAAGCAAATCGGGGAATCTGTAATCCATTGCTTCGCCTCTGTTCCGTATATATTTGGCTATATCGGGCGGACTGTAAAAAGCACGTTCGCGTTCATAAGAACAAAGAGCAGCCGGAAGATTCTTATAATGCAGCTTCTGTTCACTTTTATAGAAGCTCTTTCTCTTATATGCGTGATTGCCACAGCTATGGGAAGCGCTATCTATATAATGGGTGACAGGTTTCTGTCTTCAATAGGACAGTCAGCGCTTATATACCAGCTTCTTACTGTCGTCATAACACTTGAGCTCGGGCCTCTTATTGTCGCGTTTATAGTGATAGCCCGTTCTGCGACGGCGATTGCAACGGAGATTGCGGGAATGGTTGTCTCACATCAGATAGAAAGCTATATATCTTGCGGTGTTGACCCCATCCATCACCTTGTCTCGCCGCGCTTCCTGGGCGTTACAATGTCTGTCTTCTTCCTGAACCTTTATTTCTCGTTCTGTGGTCTGATAGGTCCCGCCTTGGTTCAGTTTGTGCTTAGTCCCGCGCGTGTCTCCGCTTATATCAACGGAATACTTGGCGCGCTGTCTGCTAAAATACTTCTCACGTCAATTCTAAAGAGCATAGTATTTGGAATGATAATCTCCATTGTTGCTACTTACTACGGATTCAATGTCGAGCGCTCAACCACAGAAGTTCCTGTGGCGGGAATCTCCGCTGTAGGAAAGTCTGTCCTGGGAGTAATCGTTGCCGATGTGTTCATCATTGTTCTATTTTATATGCTGTAGGAAGGATTATGTCTCTTTTTGCTGTTGAGAATGTGGAGTTTGAGTCAAGGAACCAGAAAATCATAAGGGGAGTGAGCCTTGAGATTGAGAAGGGCACAACCACAGCGTTCCTGGGAGAGTCAGGAAGCGGAAAGTCAACATTGCTGAAGATAATAGCGGGGATTCTTATTCCCACAAGCGGCAGAGTATTTTTTGAGGGGCGTGATATACAGCTGATGGATAGAAAGAAAGCTCTTGATTTCCGTAGGAGGTGCGCCTTTGTGTTCCAGGATTCCGCTCTATGGGAAAACCAGACTATTGTCCAGAATCTCACGCTGCCTCTCCAGATTCATTTTCCTAAGATGACTCAGGAGGAAAGGCTGCTCACTTGCCAGAGTGTCTGTGCAATGGTCGGATATAACAGGGAGCTGAGCTTAAGGCCTGTCAATCTTTCTGCCGGAGAGCAGAAACGGGTTGCTTTTGCCAGAGCGATGATTTGCGGGCCTGAGATTCTCTTTCTTGACGAGTGCACAGAGTCTCTTGACCGCAAGGGAGGCCAGGTTATAATTGACTTGCTCCATAATTTTATTGAGCAGGGAAACACAATAATATATGTAAGCCACAGCCCGTCTTTCATAAAGGAATTCCCGGGTGTTGTGCATAAAATGGAGTCCGGGGTCTTAAAGGATATGAAAAAAGATGACAAGGATGCATACAAAGGGCAGACAGGATTAGGGGAAACAGAATGAAATTCAAGATCCGTTTCGCAGACCAGATTGTCGGTGTGTTTTCTGTCGCCGCTCTTGCAGGACTTGCTGTCCTTGTGTTTGCGGCAGGCTCAAAGCAGCACTGGTTTGAGAAAAAAATCAACTATTATACTGTGTTTGATTCCGGCTCAGGTATTAGCGTGGGCATGGATTTGACATACAAGGGATTCTCAATAGGGAAGGTGAGCAAGGTGAGCCTTGAAGGAATGTTTGTCCGTGTTGACTATTATGTGCTTGGAGAGTACTCCTCTTTTGTAAAGGAAAATTCCCTTGTCCAGCTTGTCACAAGCCCGATAGGACTTGGCTCCTCGTTCAGCTTTTATCCAGGAAACGGACCTGAGCTTTTGAGCGAAGGCTCTGAGATTTACCGCATTGACTCTATTCCAGGGCAAAGGATTGTTGACAGCAAGCTTATTCATGTGGAAAAACAGTCTGACTCTATAGGAGCTCTTATGAGCCAGGTCTCGGATCTTCTGGGACATGTAAATTCTCTTGTCGGGCAGCTTGACTCCGCTCTTTCCGGCAATATAAAGGACAAGACAACGCCAATACAGAGCATTGTGCTGCAAATTGAGAGCATCACTAAGAATATAAATGAGATTATAGGCTCTGATGACGGGGTTGTCGGAAGGGCGCTGGGGCCTGAGCTTACAAAGAATCTTGAGAGCACAATGGGCAATATTTCACAGATAAGCAGGAATCTTACAGGTGTCTCTGCGAATGCGGACAAGATGATTGGAAATGCCGCTCCTCAAGTGGATAATGCTCTCGTTCAGCTGAACTCAGTTCTTCTTGAGGTGCAGGATGTTCTTACAGGACTAAAGAACAATCCTCTGCTGCGCGGCGGAATACCGGACAGGAGCAAGTCCTCTTCCTCGACGGCGCAGCTTAGAAGCTCAGAGTTCTAGGCAGGGGGATTCTATGGATATAAGAGCAAAGACGCTTTCTATTGCCTTTTCCTTGATTGCTTTTATTGCAGTCCTTTCTTGCTCCTCTTCTCCCAAGAGGCCGATGCTTGTAACTCAAGTCTCGGATGCGGCCGCAAGCTTTTATGAGACTGCGAACGCGGAGCTTCTTTGCGGAAAGACTGGCAGTGCCGGCGGACATTTGCAGCAGGCATACAACCTTGCGCTGAGCGTCGATGACTGTGAGCTTTTGTGCCGGATTTCCCTTTCTGCGGTAATCTACAAGCTTTCCGTGGAGGGTGAGACAGGAAAGAGCCAGCCGGAAATATATTCTGAGACTCCTTTCTATGGCCTTTCTTCGTACAATATGCTTTCCCTTGCGCGCTCCTATGCGTCACGCTCTGATTCTGAGGAGCTGCTGTCTGCGGTGTGCTTTTTGTATGAGATCCGGATCCGGATTACTAAAGGAGAGAAGATTGATGCTGATGAGGCTCTCGCATCTATAAAATCCAGCTCAAAGGTTCTTTCTCATGACTCTTATTATTATGCGTTTATGTTCAGGACTGAGGGAGATCTTTATGCTTATTCTGGAAACTTTGATGAGGCAAGAGTCTCTTATCTCCTGGCGGCGCGAATCCATATAAAGGAAAGATATTTGGATGAAATCGGGCTTGACTACTATAATGCGGCAAGAATGTCATCTCTTGGAGGCAGCAAGCAGAACGCAATCCAGGAAATAAATATCGCGCTTAAATATGACAAGGATGCTGAGAACACATCTGCGATTGCGGCGGACTATTTTGCCTATGGGCTAATACTTATAAAGGGCGGCTGCTCTGAGGAAGAAAAACAGCAGGCAAAAAATGCCATGCTTTGGGCGGCGGATATTTACCAGGCCGGAGACTATGAGGAGGATGCCGCACGGTGCAGACAAAAAGCGGAATCTCTCTAGGTTTATCTATTCCAGTAAACAGGAGCAATAGGAGGAGCTGTTAATCCAAATCCTCCTATTGCAAGCTGATATGGCTACTTTGCGTCAGCGTCAATATCCGGCTTTGACTGTTTCTGCACAAGGACTCTTGCCGCTGTCTTTGTCTTTGTGTCTGTGTTCAGAGTTGAGATGAGAACCCAGTCTCCTTTGCTAAGATCCTGTATGCCTGTTCTTGCTGGCGGTGGAGTTAGCTTTTCACCGTTGTCCGAAGGTTTGTCTTCCGGCGCTTTAGGCGGCTCCTCGTTTATGATGTGAATCATTGTGAACGGAGTGAGTGCTAAAGAGACATCTTTTCCGTCAAGGTTTGTTATGGTAAGGACATTTGTTTTTGCATTTGCCGTCTTTACCTTTCCTACAATAAGCTCCTCGTCTTCCTGCTTAGGAGCAAATCCATGCCGCCCTTGTCCAGGTCCTCTCAAGTCAAAATGATTTCTTGCGGGAACTTCTGTGTCAGGTCTCATAGGATTCTCTGACTTTTTTGTCTCCTGCGCATACAATGTTCCTGCCATAAGAGTGGCAGCCAGAGCGAAAGCTGTGAAAAGTTTAACTGTTTTCTTCATTTTTCATCTCCTGTAGACCATGCATGGTCTTTATAAATATAATATTACTGCATAGGCAAAGGTTACATCTCTGTGAGCCTCGCCTGCTTGCAATAAAATAGTAATCAGTCTGCTGGAAGAAATCATTATGTGATGATAAATAAAAAATAAGAGTTCTCTTAGCTGGTTCTCTTCTTGTCTTAATTTCCTAAAAAGACATCCTGTGCTATTGACACAACTTTTTTTAATTCGTATAGTAATAAAGCATTCTTTATCGAGTGCATGGGCTACTAGCTCAGGTGGTAGAGCACCGCCCTTTTAAGGCGGCTGTCGATGGTTCGAGTCCATCGTAGCTCATATAACGGTCATCAGCGTGATGGCCGTTTTTTTTTCGTTGCTTGAGCCTTATATTGCAACCATGCCTTGTTTATAGGAACGCTTATGAAGAATCAGATTGACATGACATCGGGGCTTATTTTCCCCAAGCTCATGAAGTTTTCTATTCCGCTTATGTTCAGCTCGATTCTCCAGCTGCTTTTTAATGCCGCGGATGTCATTGTTGTAGGACGCTTTGCAGGAGATAATTCTCTTGCGGCTGTTGGATCAACTAATTCTCTTGTCAATTTTCTTGTGAACACAGTGCTCGGCGTGTCGATTGGGTGCAATGTTGTTGCGGCGAGTTTTCTTGGAGCGGGAGACACAAGAAAAGTGAACGCAACTGTTCATGCTTCTGTGCTTTTAAGCTTTATCTGCGGCGCAGCAATAAGTGTCATAGGAGTTGTGTTCAGCAGGCAGGTTCTGATTCTTATGGCGGCTCCGGAAGATGTGCTTCCTTTGTCCGCTCTTTATCTCCGCATATATTTCTGTGGGATTACTGCGAGCGTTGTCTATAACTTTGGCTCCGCCTTGCTGCGCGCCAAAGGAGATACAAAAAGACCTCTCTATATTTTGTTCGCCGCCGGAATCCTTAATGTCGTGCTCAATCTCTTATTTGTTATAAAATTCAAGATGGATGTTGCGGGCGTTGCCTGGGCCACTGTGATAAGCCAGTGCCTTTCTGCCGTGTGTGTCCTGTGGCTTCTTATGAGTGAGGATGATGCTTTCCGGCTTGAGCTGAGGAAGCTGCGCTTTGACAGCGATATTCTTGCGAAGATTCTCAAGATTGGGCTTCCCGCCGGATTGCAAAGCAGTCTCTTTAGTTTCAGCAATATGGTTATACAGTCAACGGTGAACAGCTTTGGGGCAATAGCCATTGCTGGAAGCAGCGCGAGCCAGAGCATTGAGGGATTCGTATATATTTCTATGAACAGCATTGCGCAAGGCAGCCTGACATTTGTGAGCCAGAACATGGGCGCCCATAGGATTGACAGAGTGAAAAGGGTAGTGGCGACAAGTCTTTTATCTGTGCTTACGACGGGGATTCTTGTTGGCGGAGTCTGTATTCTCTTTAGCAGGCAGCTTTTTGGAATATATACTGCAAATCCCTCTGTAATACAGAAAGCGAGCGAGCGTTTTATTATTATAGCCGCCACTTATTTTACATGCGGCTTTATGGATGTGATGGCGAACAGTCTGCGCGGAATGGGGAGCAGCCTTATGCCAGCTGTCATGACGCTGATTTTTGTCTGCGGAAGCCGGCTTGTTTATCTTTTTACTGCTTTCCGTCTGCCGGCGCTTCATTCGTTTAGAAATATATTCATAAGCTATCCGCTTAGCTGGATTATAACATTCTTTGTTCTTCTTGCATCTTTTGCCGTTATAATGCATAGGCAAAAAAAAGCCGCCTGAGAATGAAGTGCGCTTCACTTCAAGCCAGACGGTCTTTTAGTGGTGATTGAGCCTCTGCCTGGCGGCAGACAGGTTGTCGAAATCACTGATGTCATGCTGAATTTATTAGCCTTCGGCGGCTTCGCACAGCATCTATGAATAGACCCTGAAACAAGTGCAGACGACAACGAAAGTCCGCAAGTTCAGGGTGACGTTATTCATTTACTTAGACTCTCTTGTGAGCTTTGTGTAGCCGTAAACTGCGTTGTCGCCAAGCTCTTCCTCAATGCGGATAAGCTGGTTGTACTTCGCGATGCGGTCTGTGCGGCTCATTGAGCCAGTCTTGATCTGTCCAGAGTTTGTAGCAACTGCGATGTCGGCGATTGTTGTGTCCTCTGTCTCGCCAGAGCGGTGAGAAGTGACAGTGTTGTAGCCGTGGCGGTGAGCCATCTCGATTGCTTCCAAAGTCTCTGTGAGTGAGCCAATCTGGTTTACTTTGATAAGAATCGCGTTTGCAACTCCCATTTTGATTCCTTTTTCAAGGAACTTTGTGTTTGTTACGAACAAGTCGTCGCCGACAAGCTGAACTTTGT
>CAZURC010000028.1:2623-19063 GCA_964623405.1 uncultured Treponema sp. | reverse complement strand
AGGCAAGGCCGAAGTGATAAGCCTTTTCGTTGTTTTGATGTTCTTCATTTCCATATTTTAAAATTATAGTGATTTTCTTGTGGTTGTGAAATAGGAGTTTAGGAGCGAGGAGTTAGAAGACAGGAGTTTTCAAAAGTCATGTTGAACGCAGCGAAACATCTCAAAAGCAAAGTGAAATTCCACATTTCCGCTGGATTTCAAAAAGGAATTACGTTAATAATTCCGAATATGGCGTTGCCACGTTCTGTATGGAAATTATTTAAATCGTCGCTTTTGCGACTTGCGAATCCGTGTGACACCGTGTCTCCTGCTCAGCTTTCATTAATCTGTCGTCTTCTTTGCCCGTCTTTTCTTGGGAACGACTATAGAGAAGCTGATTGTCTTTTCCATCTCCATGCCGGCGGCAAGGTCTATGTCCCAGAAAAGCGAGGCGACAAGCGTTGTTCCTGCCACCTGCGGAGAGGAGAAGCCCTGGGCAGGACGCTTGAAATACAGAGGGCGGCAGGTGAATCCCGCCTCCTCGTTCGGCTCATAGACAAAGGAGATGTCGTTTGACTTGTCCGTAATCTGCACGAACGAGACCTGCTTCATCGTCACAGGCTTTGTAATATCCTCAAATGCAGATGAGCTTCCTGCTGATATTAGCTCCGCCTTGTATGAGCTGGACACAGCGGATGAGAATTCTGTCTGAGCGAAATTCGACTCGACTACAAAATTGCCCTTGAACGCTATAGGCCCCTCATTCTTTAGCACATACTGAACAGAGAATCCGTTTGAGTTCATAAGATAGCGCTTGCGCAGGCTTACAGGCAAGTCAAGGTTTGAATACGTGCCCTCGCCCTTGAGCTTTATCTCTTTTTTCTGGCCGTTGAATTCTGTCTCCTTGAAAAGCACTCTGCTGAAGATTCCGCAGCCTGTCGGAAGGCCTTTCTTGTAGTCGGAGAATTCCGCCTTGTCAAAGACGTGGTCAATAAAAAGGCCGCGCTCATAGTTGTCGCTCACCTTGTCAAACTTATCCATGCGGCTCAGGTTGTCCGCATAGTTTCCGGTGTTGTGCATTATGTTCAGCTCATTGATTTCTGCGGCATAGGGGCTTATGCAGGCGGTGTATTTTTCCATTGCGCATATATACTCGTTGTGCCCGTCGGCGTTGTAGTCATAGCTGGTCACAGACTCCTTGAATGTGGAAGCCTCGCGGATATATTTCTCCGCCTCGGTGAGGCTCTTGTAGGAGGCCTGCCTCATAGCGCTGTTTGCAAAGATTCCTTCAGGAGAGCAGATAAGAGCCTCTCCGGCCTGCGCCTTCCACAGAGCCTGTCTTGCGGCTGTCTTCCGCGCCTTGTCGCCGTGGCAGGCGGAGATAAGCATTGAGATAAAAATCTGGCGGTTATAGAGAGAGCGGAAGCGTTTGTATGTGAGGAGGAAATTGTTTACTGTAGGAGGAAACCCGGACTTGTCCTCAACTGCCTCGTAGGCGGATGTTGACCATTTAGCTATGTCATCCCTTAGCCCCGTGTTTATATAGGAAGGAACAAAGTCCTCTGCGCGGTGCAGATACTCTGTCGGAAGACAGAATCTTACTTTTCCTGCAAATGCGGAGGAGCCAGCGGCGGCGTAAAGCTTTTCCAGCCAGTCCGTCATTAAAAGGGATTCCAGTGAGGAAACTTCAGCGTTTATAAAGATGACTCTTTCCTGGGCAGGGCCTGTGTAGGAGCCGCTCTTCTCGGCTTTTTCCACCTGCTTGACCAGGAGAGAAAGATACGCATCCGCAGAAAGCCCCTTCTCTACTGCATGGCTTAGATTTCTGTATGAAGGAAGAACTTTTAGTGTCTTTCCCTGATCGCTCAATATAAGAGGAAGATAGAGACGGCTTGACGGAGGTATTATTGAAGAGTCCAGCTTGACCCATTCCATTCCGCAGTTCTGAAAGCATGGAATGAGAGAGTGATCCCAGGCGGAGCTTAGGATAGACATTCCGCGGGGTCTTTTTCCTGTGATGCGCCTGATCTCGCTTGTGAGAAGATCTATCTGCCCGGTGCGGTCAACCGGAGAAAGAAGAGGAAAAACAGGGTTGTAGTATCCGCCTCCCAGCACCTCCACCTGCTTGCGAGCGACAAGCTCCTTTAGAAGCTGGAGGAATTCCGGATGGTTCTTGTCAAGCCATTCAAGCTGCGGACCGGAGAATGAAAAGGTGAATGCGCTTGCAGGGTTTGCGTAGAGATATGAGATTATTTTCTTAAGAACGCCAGAATACTGCTGCTCAAGAGAGCTTGCCGTTGAAAGCGCAAGTGCGTTCAGTGTTAAGGACATGCAGATGTTCAGGACTTTCAAGGCTCTTTATCTCTCCTCTTTTGCAATGCAAAATATAAAAGTTACCTTTATAATTATAAGACAGAATCTGTAAATGTAAAAGACTAAAAAGAGCAAAGAGCTATAAATTCAGCCCCAGATCAAGCCAGGATGCGTTTGCCCCGTAGAATGCGATGAAAACCGCGCACAGGCTCATGATAATCACAAGAATCGGCTTGAATCCCTCATCCGCCTGATAGAGACGGAATCTCCGGCGCAGAGCGAAGACAATCAGGACAAGAAGATAGAATGACACAACACTGCACAAGTCTATTGTCAGCGCCGCCAGATACGAGCTTCCCTCTGTCATGCTCACAAGCACTATCATAAACGGAACAACATAGTCCTCAACAATGTCAAAAGGCCCTGTTCTTATCAGTGTATGGATAGCAAAAGCGGCGGTTATAAAGAGAGCGGCTGTTACGAACGGAGAGACATCGATTATTCCAAGCGGTATGAACACAAACCTGTCAAGCAAGAAGCCTATGGAAGTTATGACTAGAGTGACAGCCGACATCTTGGCAAGGCTCAAAGCGAAGGCTCTTGGGTTCTTGCGCATCGCGATAACTCTATTAAGGCCGGCGCCGTAATAAACTATAACAGAGGCAGAGAAAACATAATAAAAAACCATGCTAAGCATTTATCTTAGTCTCCTATAAAAACACCGCGTTAGCGGTCGCGCAAGGAGGCACGAAATACAAGTTGCAACGCAACTTGCGTGATAAAAATTACACGGATGTAATTTTTATCACGCCTCCTTTTTTTCTACTGCCCTTATGAACACAAAGAGCATGAGCGCAGACAAGAAAAGGCATCCTGGAGCTGTAGCGAGGAACGCGCTCAAAGGAACGCTTTTCATAAGAACAGGTATCTTTACTACAAAAAAATGCTTCCAGGCTGGAAGTGTCAAAGTTCCAAAGCCAAATATGTCCCGGACAGCAAACACCGCGAGGCAGAGCAAGGAAACCTTAAGAGCCACTTTCTGACTCCTTAGAATATCCGCCTGCAATGACGGCAATGAAGGAAAGGCTATAAGCACTATAGCTACAGAGGAAACCGCCGGAAGATAGAGTGAGAAGCCGAGGGAAAGAGCCGCTACCGGACAGTATATATACAGAAACTGCTTAAAGAGAATGGTCAGCGCGATAAGCTCCATTGCTATGATTCCTGCTCGAAGGGAGTCAAGCCTAAGAGCTTTTACAGCATGAAGTGTCAGCACTGCAAGAACAACACAGATATTAAAATGGAAAAGGACGAAGATTCCGCAGGCGATTCTTCCTGGCACTGGAAGTATTATGGCAAGGACTGCGGAGAACAGGGCGAAAATCTTGTTGTAGTTATTCAGCGTCGTCATTGAACACCCCCGCCTTCAAGAGAATTCCAGGCAGCTCATACTGCCAGTACCTTATGTTTGCCGGCGAGTGCTCTGGGTTCAAGACCGGCTCAAGCTTTCCATTATCGATGCAGTAGCCGATGAACTGGGCTCCTGTCCTAGTGCATACAAACACGGCAGGCTCAGGACCTGCGAATGTTGTGATGCGCATTGCCAGGGCATAGCACTCAAGATCAGGGTTGTCCTTTATCTCGCACTCATAGACAGCGCAGCTAGACGATAGAGGAGACTTGAAATCAGCCTTGCCGCCGATGGCAAAGGCTCCTGGCCTGTAAGCCTCCACCGTGCGCTCTATTGTCTCTCTGAGTCCCCTGTCCTTTGAGCCTCTTGATGCAAAGACCATCAGCACAAGCAACGCGAAAGCCACTATAAAGGCGCCTGCAAGCATTCCTGTCTTTGCAAGAATCTCCTTGTTTCTCTGGCTAAGCATTTACGCCCTCCTCCAGCTCCACCGTTCTTGGAAGAAGAGTGCCGGTGACCTTTCTCATCTCAAGTATATGCTCCGCATGGCAGACAAGAGGACTAAAGACATTCATCGCCAGGACAGTGAACATCGCGCCGCATGGTGATGTTCCGGCTCCGGCTATCAGGAACGCAATCACTCCACCGAATACTCCGTAGCATATTTTTCCGCAGAGAGTGACAGGGTAAGTCCCCGCCAGCTGAAGCATGAAAAGCGCGCAAGGCAGCATTCCGCTCGTGCAAAGCGCAAGGACAAGGTCTCCATGTCCCGGGAATGACGAATAGAAGAAAGGAGCGGCGAAATAGACAAGGGCGGCATAGACAAGAAGAAACAGGGAAGGAATAAGAGACCTGACCACATCCAGCGATATTAAGAATATAGATGACACAAGCGTCACAAGATTAAAGCGGAACGCCGGAATCAAGGAGTGTGTATCCCAGAAAAGAGAGACATACCCGTCTGGAATAGAGACACCGAGCAAGGAGAAGACTGTCTTGTTCAGAAACGCGGTTATCCTTGTGTCAAATGATGAAAGAGGAAAAGCTCCGTTCTGTATGAGCGCAAGGGAAGGATTCTTTGCAAGGAGAATCTCATGCGTAATCTGGTAGGGAGGAAATACAGAGCCGCCCAGAATCCAGCAGAAGCAGACTGTAAGAGCAGGAAGATTTATCCAGTTGTCCGCGAAAGCGCCTATAAAGAAACGGCAGCAGAAAAAGACAAGGAATGTCGCAAGAAAAGCCGCATAAAAGGGAAAAGCTGAAGGCAGAAACAAAGCGACAAGAATTCCTTGTATCACAGAGGACAAAAAGCCGTACGAAGCAGGCTTTGAGCGCTTAATAGCAAGCTCTACGGCCTCCACGGCGACAGTCGCGGCAACAGTGGCTATGGCAATGAAAAGGCTCGGCCAGCTTTTGGTAAGCGCGAGCAGCAATATATGCGCAAGCAGGAACGAAAGGACAAGAAAGGAGCCTGTCTTCTCTGAGTATGAGAGATACTTGAACGGTCTTTTTGTCGCGGTTATCTTACTCTTCATTCTTATCCCCTTTTTTAAGACCCGCAATTATCTGGCTTAGAGGAATTCTTGACGGGCATACGGAATTGCAAAGAGAGCACTCTGTGCACAGAACGGCGGTTTTTTTTATAAGCACGAGATGCGGATCATGCTGTTCCCTGTTCAGATAGCATCTGTAAAGGCTCTCCGGGTACAAGGAAAGCGGACATATTCTTATGCAGTTTCCGCACCTTGTGCAAAGCTGCTGTGTCTGGTCGGCAACTTTGCCGCGCGGGATAAAGGCGACAGACTTGACTTCATTTGAGATAGGAATGTCAAGAGAGTCAACGCTGTTGCCGGTTACAGTTCCGTTTATAATTATCTTGCCAAGCTTTCTCTTGAATCCGCCTGCCTGCTGCGCAAGATCCCTGATTAATGTTCCGGACTTTGCGGTCATAACGGCGGCAGACTCAAGGCAGTCTCCTGACAGATGGACATGGCAGTCAATCACCGGCTCTCCGTAAGAAACCGCGTTATAGACGTTGAGCGCAGTTAGCGAGTCTATATAAAGGTCCTTGCTTCCAAGCTTCTCGCCCAGCTGCCCTTTTAGCTCTTTCTTAGCCGCCTTTGCAATCTCATGCTTAAAGCCGTTTGGATATGCCCTTGCGTCAATCTTGACACATGCAAACTGAATTCCATAGCCTTTGTCATCAATGCTTATATCACTCTTGCTTGAGTCCGAGGCAAATACAATTCCCCTTGCGCCCATAGCCTTTGCAGCAATAAAAGCTCCCTCATAGACTTTCTCATGCCACTTTTCCGATATAAAGCCATCTGTAATCCTGCTAGGATCCTCTGAGTATAGTCTGACAGCAAGCAGCCTTTCCTCCGCGCGGGTCATCCTTTTTATCTCTGCGCTTAAAGGCTCTGCCTTGCCGAACGTATTAAGGACACCTTTATCTGAGAACAGGCGTAGCAGATGCTCTGATGAAAGCAGACGCCAGTCCTTTGCGGCAGGCTTTCTTCCTGTAAAAGAAAATGAGCCACAAAGAGCTATCCTTGCCGCAAGCCCCTTGCTTCCGTCTGCGAAATCTGTCTGGACAATCTCTCTGACTTTTCCTGGAATAGAGGAATGGACGCATGTATCGGAGCCTTTTGCTATAACCTGCCCCTCTGCCACAGTGTCTCCCGCGCTGACAAGAATATCAATATCATCGTCTCCTGAATCTCTTTTCAGGGGTATGAGCGCAACAGAGGGAATAAAGGCGTTTGTGCTCTTAGCTATAAGCCCCGTATCTTCTGAGACAAAACTATAGACTAAAGCCATTTCTTCACCTTGCCCGCCATGCAATACAGGCACAAGACAGAGGGAGCTGCCGCGAGAAAGGCCAGAACAAGAACCGCCGATTTCTCAGCGCTTGAGCCTGAGGCCGCTGTATATGCGTAATGTGAATTTCTGCCCTGCTTTATCATCATCTTCTCTAGCGAAGGATATTCCGCTTTCTCAATAGTATCATAGATTGAGCCTATGAAGGAAGAATCGTATGAAAGAACTTCTGTCTGCCTCTCGACAATTCTTCCGTTCTCAACAGAGTATTCGGGGATTGAAACGCTGCTGCCTGTCTCCGCCGTGCCGCCACCCTCATGATGATAAGTTTCCAGCTTTCTGTACGGAAAAGAGATTGTCTGGTAGCTCCAATCCATAAAGTCCTGAAGGTCTGGAAGCATCTCCTCCGCCTGCGAAGAGGAAGGGCCTGGAAGAAGAGGCCTCTCTCCTCTCGCGTTGCCGGAAGAAGCCCTTGTCAAGAAAAGAGAGGAAAGGAGAATAAGAACAACGGCGCCAGACAGAACAAGAAGAAGCCGGAAATTCGAACTGCCCAGTATTCCTATCATTGAGGGCTTCTTTATGAACACGAAACTGAATGTGTGAATATTCCTGTGCTGGTAATAAAGCTTGCGGATATTCTCAATGAGCAGGAGCAATGTCCAGCCGGAAGCGAACGCGGCGGCAAAAAGCAGGGCGTTTTCCGGCGACGAGAGAAAAAGCGCAAGGAAAGGAAGCAAAACAAGGATGGCTATATAAAAAAGATTCCTTGTCCCGGCCTTTAGAATATTCCTTCCATAGAGACGCATCAAAAGGAAGTCTGCGAGCAAGGCAAGGCATGAGGCTGCCGAAAGCGTGTAGAAAGGCCGCGAGAAGCAAAGAACGGCAAGAGGAAGCGCAGAGAGCGCAAAGAAAAGCCGCTTTCTTGACTTAAAGAGCAGAAAAAGAAAGAAAGCAAGACAGAGCAACGGTCCCGCCCACGGGAACACTGCCGCACCGTCAGCGGCGACGAAGGTGTCTGGATAGCCGCTCAGCTCGCCAATGGCATTGCCAAGAGCGCCGGACTCGCTGTCAGGAACATAGAACACAAAGAAAGACGATCCGCTGTCTGTAAAAAAGGCGTTTCTCTTCAATATATATGACCCGCTTTTTTGCGTCTGGACAGGAGAGAGCTTTGAGTATACTGGAATTCTCTGGTTCACCCTGCTCACTGTGCCAGAGCATCCGTTCTTGACAAGAATAGAGAGAATATCATCCTCGGAAAGCTTTTCTGAGCGGGCGTAAACTAGGCTGTAGCCTTTCCAGAGCCTAGCCCTAGGAGTCTCCCTGAAAACTAGTATTGCGAACAATGAGGCAAGAGAAAATGCGGCGAAGATTATTGTCTTATGCAAGGAATTCATTGGAACTACAGAAAATAAAAGCCAAGCCCGACAAAAAAACCAAGGATACTGCCAATTATGACTTCCATCGGGCTGTGCCCCCGCACTTCCTTAAGGTTCTTGTATTCCTGAACCAATCCCTGATCCTTTAGCATGTTTCCGATTCTGTTTATCATGTTCGCCTGGATTCCGTTTGCCCGCCTTACACCTACAGCGTCACGGATAGTAACCATAAAGAAACAGAAAGCGAGAACGAATACATCTGAATTCAGCCCTGATGTAATCCCTATGCACGTGCACAGACAGGCTACGAGGGCGCTATGGCTTGAAGGCATTCCCCCTGTTCTCCATATAAGAAGCTCCACAAGCTCCTTTACGCTATGCACATTTCCGGAAAAAAGCTTTATGACGGTCTTCAGGAACTGCGCCAAAAACCAGCTGAATATGCAAGCAAGAAAAGTAGGAGAAACGAGCAGCAGCTGGAGCTGTTCCAAAAAACTTTTAAACATGCATTTATTCTATCGGTATGCAAGTTTTTGTCTAGTATGATAATATGCATGTCATGGAATTTAACCGCTTTACCGCAGGACCCGATGATGACGGAAGAAGGCTCGACAGGGTCGCAAGAAAATTTCTTTCAGAGGAATCCCTCTCCCATGTCTACAAGTCTATCCGAAGCGGGCTCATAAAAGTGAACGGGAAGCGCCAGGATGCCAGCTTCCATGTCTGCGCAGGAGACACAATATCAATAGCGGACTTTCTTGCAAATGCCTCCGGCTCAAGGGATGACGGAACAGCAGAGGCAGGCGCAACGCTGGAGAAAATTACAGTGCTAAGGACAAAAGACCTGCTGTTTCTGAACAAGCCTTACAATATCTGTGTGCAGGGCGCGTCTCCAAACGGAGTGTCTCTCGACTCAATGGTAAAAAAAGAATATGCGCACAGCGGACAAGGTCATGAGCGGAGCCTTTCGTTTTCTCCGGGGCCTCTTCACCGGCTGGACAGGCAGACAACAGGGCTTGCTGTGTTCAGCCAGAGTATAGACGGCGCAAGATGGTTCTCCCAGGCGCTCAGGGAGCATACGCTTATAAAGAAGTACATCGCGCTTGCGGAAGGGACTCTTGACAAAGACGAGACATGGGAGGACAGCATATCAAAGATAGACAAAAGCATGTATAAAAAAGAAGACATGCGGGCAGTTTTTCATACGGTCTCAGCCGGCCCTGCGCTTGGCGGCGGACAGTATGCAGTGACAAAGGCCTCTCCCCTTGCGCACGGCAGTTTCAGAGGGAGACCAGTGACTTTGGTGGAGTACACGCTGTTCACAGGACGCAAGCATCAGATCCGCGCATCTAGCGCAAGGCATGGTTTTCCGCTTCTTGGAGACAGCGCCTACGGAGCATCAAAAATCGAGGGGAACAGGCATCTTTACCTGCACTCCTGCTCTATTTCTTTTCCAAAGAATTCACTTGGGCTTCCTGGAAAAATCACCTGCCCCCCTGGAGACGGCTTTATCTCCATTCTCCGTGCGTCCTTGATAAACTGGAATTGCAGGTTATAATTTTGAGCATGGGCTTTGCAGAGCTTTTAGGGCTAAAGAAAAAAGGAATTGAAGTATTCGCATTCTACGGACCGTCGGGAACAGGGAAGAGCTTCCGTGCGAAGCTTGTCGCCCAGAAGTATCATATAAAGGCGATTATTGACGACGGGCTTCTTATATATGAGGATCAGATTCTTGCAGGGCAATCCGCAAAGCTTGAGAAGAGCTACATGGGAGCCGTGCGGGTGGCTCTTTTTGACGGAAAGGAGCACAGAGACAGTGTCGCAAGGGAAATCCAGAACAGACATATAAGGAAGATACTTCTTCTTGGAACCAGCGAGAAAATGGTTGACAAGATTGCGATGCGTCTCCAGCTTCCTATTCCTGAGAAATACATAAGAATCGAGGACATTGCTACTCCGGAACAGATAGAGGCTGCCAGGATAAGCAGGCAGATAGAAGGCAAGCATGTTATTCCTGTGCGCGCTTATGAGGTGAAGGAAGCCGGAAGCTACTCCAAGATTTTTGTCTCAAAGGTTAAAGTAAGCCTTGCAAGGAGAAAGATATTCAGCCGCTTCTTCAGGAATGAGGATGAAAAGAGACAGCCGGATCTGAACACAAAGCTCTTTGAGAAGTCTGTTGTGCGCCCTGCGTTCTCTGTTGTGCAGAGAAAGAATGTGTCCCAGGCGTATCTTGCCAGGCTCGCGGGAGCATCGGCGTCGGATTTCAACAATGGAATAAGAATAAAGAATCTGAATATAAGAACGGACAAGGCAGGCTACCGCTTTTTTATGACAGTGGATGTTCCGTTCGGAGAGCCGCTCACAGAGCTGAGCAGCGGTCTCAAGAGCTTTATAACCCGCTCAATAGAAAAGGAGTGCGGAATCATGGTTGAGGACATATCAATCATAATAGACCGCATCTCTTCGACAGGCAGGACAGCTGGCGTCAATCCTGCCTGACAGATGCTTTTTCTTTCCTTGATTTTCTCGCCTCAAGAAGATTCTTTGGAATCTTTAGTCCTACCCCAAGTTTCTTGAGAGAGACTCTTATAGCATACTCAAGCTCTGTCCTCTGCGGATTCATGGGAAGCACAAAATTCCGCACTTCCTTCCATGTCCTTAGATAAAGCTCCCCTGCCGCGCTCTTTGTAGAAATCTCTTTTCTCCAGTCTGTAAGAGTGTCTATGAAATCAGCTATAAGGAATACAAGCTTCTCGCCAAGCCGCGCGCTCTTGTCGCTCTGCACAAGGCCGTCAAGCTCCGCGAGGTGGCGCATATAGCTCTCCTCAAACTGCCTTGAGCTGTACATCATGCTGGTAGCGGCAGGCTGCAGATACATATAGAGGTCGCTTTTAAGGCAGGCGGAGACAATTGAGCATGAGTGGCCGGAATTTATAATCTTGAGCATCTCCTCTGTAAGACGGCTCGGACTGACAGGAAGAAGAAGGTGCGCGCTACGGCGGATTTTTCTCTTGAGGGAGAATCCCATCTTGCATCCGCAGGTTGAGCTGTACTTTACAGCTCTTATCATGCGGACAGGGTCCTCCTCAAAGATTCTGTCAAGCGGAATCACAGGGCGGACCTTGTGCCGCTTTATGTCCTGCACGCCTCCGACATAGTCAATAACCTGCTCCTTTATGGGATCGTAGTAGAGCGCATTCAGTGTAAAGTCGCGTCTTTTTACATCCTCTTCTATGGAGCCAAAGCTGTTTCCTACGCTTCCTGAGACAATAGAGCGGAATGTGGAGACTTCAAAAATCTTGTCGCCAAAGAAAACATGAACAAGGCGGAATCTCTTTCCTATTATCCTTGAGTTTCTAAAAAGCTTCTTAATCTTGCTTGGCGTCGCGCTTGTGACAATATCAAAATCCTTTGGAGTCTTGCCGACAAGAAGATCTCTCACAGCGCCGCCGACTATAAATGAGTCAAATCCGCACTCCTTGAGATGAATGACAACAGACATGCAGTCAGGATCAATCTTTCCTAATGGTATCTTATGCTCGTCCTTAGTGTAAATTGTCGCCATTCTTACAGGATGGCCGCTGTTGTCTTTGGAATATCTGTATAACACAATAAGCCTATTTTATCGATTTGAAATATTATACTCAATAATATATAATTTGCTGATGCGGTAGGCGCATCCACTCGCCTTAAACTTAATTCAGGAGATTTAGCCAATATGAAAGGCATTATTCTTGCGGGGGGAAGCGGAACAAGGCTTTACCCTCTTACAAAGGCCGTAAGCAAACAGATACTTCCAGTCTATGACAAGCCGATGATTTATTACCCGCTAAGCTGTCTTATGCTTGCTGGCATCCGCGAAGTGCTTATAATCTCAACGCCAAGAGATATTTCTGTATTCAAGGAGCTGTTCAAGGACGGAAAACAGCTCGGAATGAAATTTGAGTATGCGGTACAGGAAAAACCAAGAGGACTTGCGGATGCCTTTATAGTCGGGAAGGACTTTATCGGAGGCGACAGCGTGGCTCTTGTTCTAGGCGACAATATCTTCTATGGCCAGAGCTTTTCCTCAAGCCTTGCGAACGCGCGCAAGCGTGTTGAGAAGGAAGGCGGAGCCACAATATTCGGCTATTTTGTAAAGGATCCTACTGCCTACGGTGTAGTTGAATTTGACAAGGACGGCAGGGCACTGGGCATAGAGGAGAAGCCTGAGCACCCTAAGTCAAACTACGCTGTTCCAGGTCTTTATTTCTATGACAACAAAGTTGTAGGGATTGCAGAGAGCGTAAAGCCTTCCGCCCGCGGTGAGATTGAAATCACTTCCGTGAACAACGAGTATCTAAAGAATCGTGCTCTTAACGTTGAGATACTTGGCAGGGGATTCGCATGGCTGGACACAGGCACTTACGAGGGGCTGTCTGAGGCAGGAAACTTCATAGAGACAATCCAGAAAAGACAGGGAATGTATGTAGCCTGCATAGAGGAGATTGCGCTTGCCAACGGATGGATTACAAAAGAGGATGTGCTTGAGACCGCGAAAGGATATAAGACCGACTACGGCGCTTACTTAAAGTACATTGCGGAGAATTTCTAATGTCATTTGAATTCAAGAGATGCCCTATAGAAGGGCTTTGGGAAATACAGCCAAAAGTATTCGGGGATGCGCGCGGCTATTTCGCGGAAACTTACTCAGAGAAGGATTTTTTTGACGCGGGCCTTACGATGAGGTTTGTGCAGGACAACCAGAGCGCAAGCAAGGGCGGAGTCTTGCGGGGCCTGCACTGGCAGACAAGGCACCCGCAGGGAAAGCTTGTCCGCGCTCTCGAAGGCAAAGTCTATGATGTCGCTGTTGACCTTAGGAACGGCTCTGCGACTTTCGGCAAATACTATGGCGTTGTGCTTGACAGCCAGAGAAACAACATGTTCTATATTCCTGAGGGTTTCGCTCACGGATTCTATGTGGTTTCTGACTTCGCTGTGTTCACATACAAGTGCACGGACTTCTATCATCCTGAGGATGAGGCGGGACTCATGTGGAATGACAGCGCAATAAACATAGACTGGAAGAGCATCTGCGGGGATGTATCGCCTCTTCTTAGCGAGAAGGACTCAAGGCACCCGGCCTTTGACAAAAGCCGCAAGTATTTTGACACAGAAGGAATATGGATAGGCGGCGAATGGAGCGAAGAGCGTAAATGATATGGATTACAGGCTGCAAGGGAATGCTTGGAAGCGAGCTTTCCGAGCTTCTGACAAAAAACAGGATTGACTATATAGGAACCGGAGAGGATGTTGACATAACAGACTACTCTGTCCTTGAGAGGTTCGCGTCATCTCATGACACAGCGGGAAACAGGATTCAGTTCATTGTAAACTGCGCAGCATACACAGCCGTAGACAAGGCGGAGGACGAGGCGGACAAGGCCGAGCTGATAAATTCAACAGGGCCGATGAACCTTGCCCGCATTGCGCGCTCTCTTGGAGCTTCCCTGATACACATAAGCACCGACTACGTCTTTGACGGAAACGCGTCTTCCCCTATAACAGAGGACATGCCGAAAAGTCCGATTGGAGTATACGGAAAGACAAAGTCTGATGGCGAGGACCGCATAATGGCGGAGATGACAAAATACTACATTCTGCGCACATCGTGGCTTTACGGATTCTACGGGAAGAACTTTGTCTACACAATGACAAAGGCCATGTCTGCCCATGATAGCGTAAAGGTTGTAGCCGACCAGAAGGGAACTCCGACAAACTGCTCTACCCTCTCTCATGTTATACTTTCAATCATCACCTCAAGGGAATTTGTTCCCTACGGAATTTACAATGTCTCAGACGAGGGCGAGACAACATGGTTTGATTTCTGCCGTGAAATATACTCGCTGGGAACAAAGTACAAGAGAATTTCAAATATCTGCGAAATAAACAGATGCACTACAGCGGAATATCCTACAAAGGCCAGACGCCCCGCATACAGCGTGCTTGACAAGGCAAAAATACAGAAAGCGCTCAGGGCAAGGCTTCCAGATTGGAAGAAGTCGCTCAAGGCCTTCATAAAGGATCAGCGCTTTGAGCCAAGATAAAACAAAATGAGCAGGAGAATAAAATGAGAAAGCTTAAGAATGTGCTTGTTACCGGAGGAGCCGGATTTATAGGCTCAAACTTTATCCATTACCTTTTTGGAAAGTCAACAAGCGGAGAGGCGGCGTTTGAGGACGCAAATTTCACAGGACGAGTTATAAATGTTGACTGTCTTACATACGCTGGAAACGGAGAGTCGCTGGACGATGTGGACAAGGCTTTTGGCAGCGGAGTGAAGGACAAGTCAAAAAGAAGATATTTCTTTGAGAAAGTTGACATCTGTGACAGAAAAGAGATTGAAAGAATATTCAAGGAATATGACATAGACACAGTAGTCCACTTCGCCGCAGAAAGCCATGTAGACCGCTCGATACTGGGGCCGGAAGCGTTCATAAAGACAAACATCTTCGGGACATACACTCTTCTTGACGTGGCGCGAAAATACTGGAACGTAAGCCTGGACAATCCGCGCGATGATGTGCTTTTCCATCACATTTCTACTGACGAAGTCTACGGCTCTCTAGGCCCTACAGGATACTTTACAGAAAAGACAGCATACGACCCGCGTTCCCCTTATTCTGCGAGCAAGGCTTCAAGCGATCACCTTGTAATGGCGTATCACCACACTTACGGTCTTCCGATAACGCTCTCCAACTGCACAAACAACTACGGCCCTTTCCAGTTTCCAGAGAAGCTTATTCCTCTCATGATACTGAACATGCAGGAGAAAAAAGCGTTACCTGTTTACGGCGAAGGCAAGAACATTCGCGACTGGATTTATGTTGAGGACCATAACCGCGCGGTCTGGCTTATTCTAAAGCAAGGAAAGACTGGCGAGAAGTACAACATTGGCGGTGAGAATGAGTGGCAGAACATAAAGCTTCTTGACAAGCTTATAGAGCTTACTGCGAAAGAGACTGGAATGGACGAAAATGAAATCAGAAAGACAATAACACATGTAAAGGACCGTCCAGGCCATGACCAGCGCTATGCAATCGACTGCTCAAAAATCAAGAAAGAATTAGGCTGGGAGCGCAAGATGTCGTTTGAGCAGGGGCTTATGCTTACTGTAAAATGGAATCTTGCGAACAAGGAATGGATTGGGCGCATTCTTTCAGGCGAGTATCTTAACTGGGTAAAGAAGAACTACACAGAAAGGGAAAAATGAAAAAACTGGTTAATTCAACACGGATAAAAACAGATTAACACGGATTTTAACGGATGAAATTCCGTGTTTCATCCGTTTTGAATGTGCAAACTTATCTACAATGACTGCGCCTTGTCATCATCAGGGTTCTCCAGGATGATGTTCAAGTTGCCGTTTCTCGTGCGGAGCTCGTCGATAAACGCTTTTGAGTCCGAGTCTTTCTTTTGCTCGACATAATAAGAAATCACAAAAAGAGTTCCCATGTTTGAAGTCTTCACGTTCTTTACGCTGTACCGCACAAGGTATTTTTCAAAGATGTCGTTGAAAACGTCCTTGTAGTTCATATCCTCCGGAATTGTGATTTTAAGAACCTGCCGTGCCTCAGTTTTCCAGACCCGCGAAACAACGATGAACAGGGCGCTCACAAAAATCACGAGAATAAATCCGATAAAATAGTTTCCAAGCCCGATTATAAGACCTGCGCATGCCGCAAAGAAAGTATATAAAATATCCTTCGCGTCGCCTGGCATGCTGCGGAAGCGCACGAGAGCGAAAACGCCGGCAAGAGAAAGAGTCTTCTTCAGGTCGGTCGCGATGAACGGAATTATTATAGTCATAATCACAGGCAGCAGGAAAACGGTTGAAACAAAGCTTTTTGAGTACCGCTTGCCTTTGTTCGCAACAAGATAGCCGCCTGCAATAATCACGCCAGCGACAAGCCCCATCAGCATACTGAAAAGAATCGCCCTGTTCTCTTCTGTAATCATAAATCCGTTTAAAACGTCCATTTTGTAAAGCTCCTTTTATATTCGTTAGTCATGTTGAGGCGAATCATTTTTCAGAGATTCTTCGCTACGCTCAGAATGACGATTTTTACAGTGCTAATGGTTCCGATACGCTGCGCTACTCAACCACCGAAGACACAGACACCCTCTTGTATTTCTTATATTCCGCGCCGTATTTTGAGAACGATGTGCTGAAAATCCTGCGGCGCGAAAGAAAATGCACGAACCACAGAGGAAACGCCTTGAACGCCTTTGCCTCCATCAGCCACTGCCCTCTCTCTAAGAGCTGTTCTCCATAAGCCGGAGAGTCAAGCCTTAAATCCTCACGTCGGGTCCGGATATTAGTGTCGATTGTAAGGCGGAAGTCCGAGTTGTTTTTCTCAAAGAACGCAAGGCGGTCATAAGAAATAAAAACTTTCGGCTTTATAGGATAGAAATGCATGATGTAGTCGATTTCTCTCATCACCTGCCTGTTCATCTTTACACTGGGATTTTCCGGAATTCTCTTGGTCTCAAAATAAT
>CAZURC010000028.1:0-2523 GCA_964623405.1 uncultured Treponema sp. | reverse complement strand
TGCCTGTTCATCTTTACACTGGGATTTTCCGGAATTCTCTTGGTCTCAAAATAATCATAGACATCGCTCAATATAAAATTTGTTCGGCGCTTGTTCACAACACCAAGATATTTTTTCTTGCTTTCGAGGAAAACCTTGTCGGTGAGATTGACCTGCCCGTAGCTCCGCAGGCGGATTTTCTCCTTGAACACGGGCTTCTCAAGCGACTTTACAATAAGCTCGTCAGCGGATGTGTCGAGATAGAGGTTTGAGATCGGATATGTCTTTCCATTCTTGTTGAACGGATCGCTGTTCATATAGTCAAAAATGATTGAAAGAAGCGCGTCCTTGTCATCATCATTTAACATATATTTAACTTCCCTGCGGTTGAAGACTTCGATAGCCATAAGTTATCCTTTAAGATTATTATAATGTTGCTTCTGTCGTCTGTCTAATTTTAAGACTGTTTTAACAATTTGTTCTTGTAAGCAAGCTTTCTTGATTTTTAAAATAAGTTGAATTAGAATTTTTTTTGGTCTGAGAAAGAAACGGTCATGCTGAATTTATGCCAGCATCTATCTCATAATACAGCATAGATTCTGAAACAAGTCCAGAATGATATTTCAATACTGGAGGCGGTTTTCAAGATGAAGAAAATTCATTCTTTTAGTTTGATAATAATGGCGCTTCTGCTTTCTTCGTGCAGCCAGAAAACAAACACAAGAATTTCTATCAATACAAACAATACAAAACTTGATAAAAGTCTATATGGAACAGAGCTTGTGATTTCTCCAAACGATGAAACAGTCACGAAAAAAGGAAGCACAATCACAATCAGCCCGAAAGACGAAGAAATAACTTACACAATTTCAGGATATTATTCTGGTCAGATTGTCACGACAACAAAAAATACAATATTAAAGCTTGACAACGCATATCTTGAGAACGTGACAGGAAAACCGGCTGTTTTCTGCGAGGCGAAAACTGAAGTCTCGTCCGCAAAAAACAGCAAGAACTATATCGTCACGTCCGGAAGAAGCTTTGTAAAGCAAGGCGCTGTCTATGCGAAAAAAAGTCTTGTTATGGGAGGAAGCGGAACTCTTTATGTTGCTGGAAAAAGTCATGGAATCGAGGCGGACGATGTGAAAATCAAAGGCTCAGGAACGCTGTATCTCCAGGGAAACTATAAAGGCTCTGCCTTGAACTGCGCGACGCTCACTGTCGAGCCGGGAAAAACGTTCTCGGCGTACTTTGTAAACTCAAAGAACGGAATCAAGGCGGATAAATCTATAGGAATCGCATCTGGGAAATTTTATATCTATGACAACGGAACTGCCTTGAAGACAGACACGAAAGAAGACTCCGCAAAGACAAAACATGAAATCAAGCTTTCTGGCGGTGAGTTTCATTTGGCTGGAAACGGAACAGCATTTATCACTGATGACGGAAAACTTGACACATCAGGCGCAGTGATTATTGAAGAGTAAAAAGGTGTCACACGGATTCGAAAAAGCTTTGTCATTCCGAACTTGGTTCGAAATCTCTTTTTAGATAGATGCTGAAACAAGTTCAGCATGACAATAATTTAAAACACCGTGTGACAATAAAAAGGAGATTTCCTATGCGAAAATTTTTCTTATTAGTTTCAACCATCTTGCTTGCTGGCGCGGCATTTGCGCAGAATGTCAAAATTGACGCAACGGGCGAAAAGAAATCCTACGGAACAAAAATCACGGTCACACCGAGCGACAAGACTGTAACTATCACAAAAAACACAATCACGTTGAATCCGGCAAAGGAAGAGACAGAATACACGATTTCAGGTTACTTTGCAGGACAGATTATCAACAAGAAAAAAGGCACGGTAATCAAGCTGAACAAGGCCTTTATCGAGAACACTTCCGGAAACGCCGCAATTTACTGCGAAGCGAAAACCGAAATCTCTGCCGCGAAAGACACTGTGAACTACATTGTTTCTTCTGGAACGAGCAAAGATAAAACGGCGGCTTTGCAATGCAAGAAGAATCTTGTGATTGGAGGAAGCGGAACGCTTTATATCGATGGAAAAACTTATCATGCGGTAAAAGCGGACGATGTGAAGCTCAAAGGAAGCGGAACTTTTTATTTCCAGGGGACAGACAAGGGGTCTGGAATCAACTGCGAGAACTTTACAGTTGAAAAAGACAAGACGTTAAAAGCTTATTTTATAAACTCAAAGAACGGGATAAAAGCAGACAACACGATTTCTATCTCTTCCGGAAACCTGTATTTCTACGGAAACAAGACTGCGCTCAAAACAGACACAGCGAAAGACAATCCAAAAGACACAAAGGCAAAATATGGAATCACGCTTGCGGGCGGAACAGTACACACAAAATCAAATAAAAAACTTTACTCGACCGAAGAGGATGCGTATAAAGTCACTGGAGCGAAAATAGTTGAGGAATAACAAACGTCATATTAAGTGAACGCGAAATATCTATATTTACAGATTCTTCGCTACGCTCAGAATGACAATTTTCGAGGCAAAACATGAAACGATAT
>CAZURC010000027.1:0-19283 GCA_964623405.1 uncultured Treponema sp. | reverse complement strand
AAATAAATTCATTTTAGGTTTATTCTGGACTTGACTAAAACCCACTAAGTCTATAAAGTTTTAGAACACGTCATTGTTGACCTGCTCTTGTAGCTCAGTCGGTAGAGCACATCGTTGGTAACGATGAGGTCAGCGGTCCGATTCCGCTCGGGAGCTTAATTTAATAAGCAATTTTTTTAGGAGAAAACAAAAATGGCTAGCAAGAAGAAGACATCAATTGATATTATTGCTCTTCAGTGCACAGAGTGTAAGCGCAGGAATTACACAACTACAAAGAACCGCAAGAACATCACCGGCAAGCTTGAGAAGAACAAGTATTGCCCGTTCTGCCGCAAGCAGGTTCTGCACAAGGAAACAAAGGTTAAGTAATTTTTTTTATTAAATCTTATATACAGCTGCTTTCTATGGCAGCTTGATATATTTTAGGTCGGTAGTTCAGTTGGTAGAGCATCGGTCTCCAAAACCGAGTGTCGCGAGTTCGAGTCTTGCCCGGCCTGTCTGTTAAATAAAGTTGTAGATGAGGAAGTTATGTCAAAGGCAATTAGTTTTATAAAAGAGTGTGGCGCAGAGCTAAGAAAGGTCGTCTGGCCGTCAAGAGCTGATGTGATTGCGTCTGTAAAGGTTGTTATTATTTCTTCAATTATTATTGCCGTCATTCTTGGAGTGTTTGACCTGTTGTTTTCTGCTGGAATGGGGCTTCTTTTTCCTGCTGCCTAATAGGATTTGTCCATGTCTAAAAACTGGTATATTGTTCACACTTATACAGGATATGAGAAGAAAGTTCTCCGTACTGTAAACACAATGCTTGCCGCGGGTGAGCTTGACTCCAATATCATCACAGATGTAAAGGTTCCGGAAGAGGAAGTTGTCGAGATAAAGGACGGAAAGAGAAAGACTAGAAAGAACTTGATTCTTCCTGGCTATATCATGATGGAGCTTGATCTTCCTGAGATTGGCTGGAAAGACCTTTGCGGCAGGGTGCGCCATATACAGGGTGTTACAGGCTTTGTCGGCACAAATCCGTCTGAGCGTCCGCGTCCTATTTCCTCTGAGGAAGCGAAGAATATTCTTCTTAAGGCTGGAGAGATAAAAGGCGAGAAAAGCGTTAAAATCAAGCAGAGCTATGCTGTCGGCGATCAGGTTAAGATTACAGACGGTCCGTTTGCGACATTCAGCGGCTCTGTGGAAGAGATCGATGCCGACAAGGGCAAGCTCCGCGTCATGGTTCAGATTTTCGGCCGCGCTACTCCAGTTGAAGTTGACTTGATGCAGGTTGAGAAATTAGTCTAGCTAGAAATGCATAGAATCAGCTCTGTTTTCTTGACAGGGCTTTTCCTATATTTGGAAGAAATGCAGGTCCGTTGGACAAAGGCATTTCGCTAGTGGCTGGATTTCCTTGTGAATCCAAGCCCGACACCAATTAAGGGAGCTACAAAATGGCTACAAAAAAGGTTACAGCTGTCATTAAATTACAGTGTCCGGCAGGATCTGCGACTCCTGCTCCTCCAGTCGGACCTGCTCTTGGACCGCACGGTGTTTCTGCGCCTGTGTTTGTCCAGCAGTTCAATGACAGAACAAAGACAATGGAAAAGGGACTCATAATCCCTGTAATCATCACTGTTTATCAGGACAGGTCGTTCACTTTTGAACTCAAGACACCTCCTGCCGCTGTTCTTATCAAGAAAGCGCTTGGTCTTGCAAAGGGTTCTGGCAATCCTCTCCGTGAGAAGGTTGGCAAGCTTACCCAGGCTCAGCTCACAGAAATCGCGACAACAAAAATGCCAGACATCAATGCCAATGACATTGAGGCTGCAAAGAAAATCATTGCCGGCACTGCGCGCAGCATGGGTGTCGAGGTGGAGGCTTAATAATGAAACACGGAAAGAAATATTCTGAGGCTCTTAAAAAATACGATCCACTCAAGCATTACAATGTTGCGGATGCCTGCAAGGTTGTAAAAGATATTCATTATGTAAAGTTTGACGAGACTGTCGAGCTGCATGTTGCTCTCCGCCTGGGAAAAAGCCAGACTGTGCGTGACACATTGGTTTTCCCTAACCAGTTCACAGCGGAGAAAAAAGTCCTTGTGTTCTGCTCTGATGAGCGCGCAAAGGAAGCTCTTGATGCGGGCGCGACTTATGCCGGCTCAACAGAGTATATTGACAAGGTAAAGGGCGGCTGGCTTGACTTTGACGTTGCTGTCGCTACTCCGGACATGATGAAGGATGTCGGCCGTCTCGGTATGGTTCTCGGACGCAAAGGTCTTATGCCTAACCCTAAGACTGGAACTGTAACAAATGACCTTGCCCATGCTATCGGCGAGCTCAAGAAGGGACGCACGGAATTCCGCGCGGACAAGGAAGGTATTATCCATATCGCTGTAGGCAAGGTTTCTATGGACTCAGACAAGGTCGCAGAGAACGTTAATGCGCTTCTTACAGAGCTTGACAGAAAAAAGCCTGCCGACGCAAAGGCGGATTTTGTTCGCTCTGTATCGGTAAGCTCTTCTATGGGACCTGGCGTTTGGATCGATGTTAAGGAGGAGGCATAGTCATGGCAATTCTGGCTAAGAAACTTCAGCCTGCTAAGACTCAGGCTATCGAGGAAACAAAGAAAGTTTTTTCTGATTACAATGACTTTATTTTTGCTGAGTACCGCGGACTTACTGTTGAGCAGATTACTGCTTTGCGTGACAAGCTCCGTGAGCACGAGGCTCCTCTAAAGGTTGTGAAGAACAACTTTGCGCGTGTTGCTTTCGAGGAATTAAAGATTGATAATGTCGCTGACTACCTTAAAGGTCCTACAGCCGTTGTCATGGCAAAGGAAGACAGCAACGAGGCTGCAAAAGTCCTGTTCGACTTTGCAAAAGACACTCCTGCTCTTGTTGTAAAGGGCGGATATATCCAGAACGAGGTTTACGATGCTGCGAAGATAGAGGCCTATTCAAAGGTCCCTGGCAAGAAGCAGCTTATCGCAATGCTCATGTCTGCAATCAACGGTCCTGTTCAGAAACTCGCCGCTACCTTGCAGGCTTATGTGGATAAAAAATCAGCGGAAGGCGCTAACTAGCTAGCTCTCTGTCTGAAAAGCGGGGTCAGGCTTCAATAGCTGTCGACTGTCCCTGCGCAAATTATATATGCGGGGTAAACGGTTCAGTTTGTTCCGTCCCGCAGCTACAAATTACATCCAGCCGGAACTCCGGCGGATATGCCTAATTAGGAGAAGATAATATGGCAGCAATTACACAGGATCAGATCCTTGACGCAATCGCAAACATGACAGTTCTTGAGGCTTCAGAGCTTGTCAAGGCAATGGAAGAGAAGTTTGGTGTTACAGCGGCTGTTGCAGTAGCAGCTGGCCCTGCGGCAGGCGGAGCGGCTGCGGCAGAGGAAGAGCAGACAGAGTTCACAGTAACTCTTGACAGCTTCGAGCCTACAAAGAAAATCGCAGTCATCAAGGCTGTCAAAGAGGCTCTTGGACTTGGTCTTGGCGAGGCTAAGACTCTCGTTGAGGGCGCGCCAAAGACACTTAAAGAGGGTGTTTCAAAAGCTGACGCAGACGAGCTCATCAAGAAGATGGAAGCTGCTGGAGCTAAGGCTTCTAAGAAATAGCTTGATTCCGGCTTAACTGTCCGGAGCTTATACAATGCTTACATGCGGAAATGCTCTTTTTCTGCGTGTAAGCTTTTGGTGTCTAAAGAGCACTTTTTATGCACCGCTGGCTGCTAGGCTGGCGCGTGCCGTTAAAGCCGGCGTTTAGCTTTCTGGCTTTGTGCTGTGGCTTGGCTTTCTGTATGTCATACGGACGGCAGGCCATGTAGCAAACCATCAAGGCAAAGTCCCACATAGGAGAACTAGATGTTCGCCAAAAGCAGAACAATCAACCGTCAGTATTTCGGAAAAGACATCCAGAACTTTATGGAGATTCCGAACCTTATCGACATCCAGCTTTCATCTTACGAAAGTTTCCTTCAGAAAGAAAAACTGGACAATAACGAGCCTCTTAAGAACGAGGGTCTTCAGGAAGTTTTCACTTCAACATTCCCTATAGAAAGTCCAGACGGCAACATGTCGCTGGAATATGAATTCTACAAGCTGGAAGAGGACAACATTAAATTCACTGAGCTTCAGTGCAAGCAGAAAGGCTTGACTTATTCTGTTCCTCTCAAGGCAAGAATCAACCTGAACTTTAAGGACACAGGAGCAATCCTTCAGAAAGATATATACATGGGCGACATCCCGCTTATGACAGACCGCGGCACATTTATTGTGAACGGCGCTGAGCGTGTCGTTGTTTCCCAGATTCACCGCTCGCCGGGAGTTATCTTCCAGCACGACAAGGGTGTTTACTCTTCAAGAATCATTCCTTACCGCGGCTCTTGGCTTGAGTTTGAGATTGACCAGAAAAAAGACCTTATATACGCAAAAATTGATAGAAAGAAGAAAATCCTGGGAACAATCTTCCTCCGCGCTCTTGGATATTCAACACGCGAGGAGATAATCAAGGAATTCTATAAAACAGAGACTGTGCAGGTTTCGGAGGACAAGAAAGAAGAGCTTGTTGACCGTGTCCTTGCAGCGCCTGTTAAAATAAAGGATGAGAACGGAGAGGAGAAAGTTCTTTTCCGCGCCGGCTCTACATTGCATCTGCACGAGATTGACGACCTTATCTCTCAGGGAATCAAGGAAATCCCTGTTATTCTCTTTGACGCCCGCAAGCGCAAGGGCAACAAGGAGGAGCACAACCCGTCTCTTGACAGCAAGATGATTATCAACTGCTTTGAGAGAGAGGATATGAAGTATGCGAAAGAAGGAGCTTCCGAGGAGGAGCCTACTCTTGAGGATGCTCTTTCCGCAGTGTTCTCTGTCCTGAAGCCAGGCGAGCCAATGGCGGCAGATGCCGCGAGAAACGAGCTTGAGGGCATGTTCTTCAATATCCGCCACTATGATCTTGGACGTGTCGGACGCTACAAGCTGAATAAGAAATTTGATATATACTCAGAGCCTGTAGAGGAGCACACTCTTGTAAAGAGCGACATCATCAATACTATGAAGCACCTTATCAAGGTGTACATTGGAAACGAGGTTCTTGATGATATTGACCACTTGGGTAACCGCCGCATCCGCTCTGTCGGCGAGCTTATGACAAACTCTCTCAAGACAGCGTTCAGCCGCATGGAGAGAATTGCAAAAGAGCGAATGAGCCTTAAAGAGACCGAGACAATGAAGCCGCAGGACTTGATTTCTATCAAGCCTATTGTAGCGGCAATCAAGGAATTCTTCGGCTCTTCACAGCTTTCCCAGTTCATGGATCAGATCAACCCTCTTGCAGAGCTTACGCACAAGCGCCGCTTGAACGCTCTTGGACCTGGAGGACTCTCACGCGACCGCGCTGGATTCGAGGTACGCGATGTACATTACACTCACTATGGCCGCATGTGCCCGATTGAGACTCCGGAAGGCCCGAACATCGGTCTGATTGTTTCTCTCGCAATTTATACGAGAGTAAACGACTATGGATTCCTGGAGACTCCTTACCGCAAGGTTGTAGACGGGAAGGCGACAAACCAGGTTGAGTATCTGTCTGCTATGGACGAGGACAAGTACTACGTTGGACAGGTTGTAGAGGGAATGAAGGCGGACGGCTCTTTCCCTACGGAAATGGTTTCTTGCCGCCATGTTGGAGACTATACAACCCGCAATGTAAAAGATATTCAGTACATGGACGTTTCTCCGCGCCAGGTAATCTCTGTTTCCGCATCTCTTGTTCCGTTCCTGGAGCATGATGATGCCAACCGCGCTTTGATGGGATGCAACATGCAGCGACAGGGCGTTCCTCTTCTTTTCCCTGAGCCGCCTTATGTCGGAACAGGAATGGAGGCAAAGGCAGCTTACGACTCTGGTGTTCTTGTTAAGGCAAAGCACGACGGAGAGGTTGTCTGGGTAGAAAGCGATCTTATCAAGGTTAAAGTAGACGGCTCTGACAAAGTTGATGAGTATCCGCTCCTTAAATATCAGAGAACAAACAACGATACATGCAACCATCAGCGCCCGACTGTCGAAGTCGGCGAGAAGGTTAAGAAGGGACAGGTTATCGCAGACGGTCCTGCTACATTCAATGGAGAGCTTTCTCTTGGACGGAACCTTCTTGTAGGATTCGTTCCGTGGAATGGATATAACTACGAGGATGCTGTTCTTATCAGCCGCCGTGTAGTAAAGGAAGATATGTACACATCAATACATATCAAGGAATTCCAGACAGAAATACGCGAGACAAAGCTTGGTCCGGAAAAGATTACCCGCGATGTTCCTAACACATCCGAGAAGATGCTTAACAACCTTGACGCTGAGGGAATCATTAGGATCGGCGCGAAAGTCCGCTCTGGAGATATTCTTGTTGGAAAGGTAACTCCAAAGTCTGAGACAGAGACAACTCCTGAGTTCAAGCTCTTGAATTCAATCTTCGGTGAGAAGGCTAAGGAAGTCCGTGACTCTTCTCTGCGTGTTCCTCATGGAATTGAGGGCGTCATTATCGACGTTCAGCGCATGAAGAGAACAGAGGGAGATGACCTTAACCCTGGAGTTGATGAGGTTGTAAAGGTCTTGATTGCAAACAAAAGAAAGCTCCGCGAGGGAGACAAGATGGCGGGACGCCACGGAAACAAGGGTGTTGTCGCGCGTATCTTGCCGGAAGAGGACATGCCTTACCTGGAGGACGGAACTCCGCTTGATGTCTGCTTGAACCCTCTTGGTGTACCTTCCCGCATGAACATTGGTCAGATTATGGAATCTGAGCTTGGAATTGTAGGACGCTACTTAAATCAGTATTTTGAGTCTCCGGCATTCCAGACTCCTTCACAGGAGCAGATTGCAGAGAAACTCAAGGAAGCTGGACTTAGCCCGGACTGCAAGCAGGTTGTACGCGACGGACGCACGGGAGAGCCTTTTGTAAATCCTATTTTTGTAGGAGTCATTTACTTCCTTAAGCTGCATCACCTTGTTGACGACAAGATGCATGCCCGCTCAACAGGACCATATTCTCTTGTTACACAGCAGCCTCTCGGCGGAAAAGCCCAGTTCGGCGGCCAGCGTCTTGGAGAAATGGAAGTATGGGCGCTTGAGGCTTACGGCGCTGCAAACACATTGCAGGAGATGATGACTATCAAGTCTGATGATATGAATGGACGTTCAAAGATTTACGAGTCTATCGTAAAGGGTGATCCGGCCGCGGCGGCAGGTGTTCCAGAGTCATTCAACGTAATGGTTCAGGAGCTCCGTGGCCTTGCTTTGGACTTTACAATTTATGACGCAAAGGGCAAGAGAATTGCTCTTACCGAACGCGACCAGGAGCTTATAGACAAGGCGGCTTCCGGTTTCGAAAAGGAGAATGAAGATGCGTGATATTCAGGATTTTGACTCAATAAAAATAAAGCTTGCCAGCCCGGACGACATCCGCAGCTGGTCCTACGGCGAGGTAAAAAAGCCGGAGACAATCAACTACCGCACTCTGCGGCCAGAGAGAGACGGCCTTTTCTGCGAGCGCATTTTCGGAACTACAAAGGAATGGGAATGCTACTGCGGAAAGTTCAAGTCTATACGCTATAAGGGCGTTGTCTGCGACCGCTGCGGGGTTGAGGTTACTCACTTCAAGGTACGCCGCGAGCGCACAGGACACATTGAGCTGGCCGCTCCGGTAAGCCACATCTGGTATTACCGCTCAGTTCCAAGCCGCATGGGTCTCCTGCTCAATATGCAGGTTGCACAGCTCCGCTCTGTTCTTTACTACGAGAAGTTTATTGTCATTGATCCGGGCGACACAGAGCTCAAGAAAGGTGAGCTTCTTTCTGAGGATGAGTACAGCGAGAACCTTGAGCGCTATGGCCAGTCATTTACAGCTGGAATGGGAGCAGAGGCTATAAAGACAATGCTTGAGAACCTCAATCTTGACGACCTTGCCGCGGAGCTTCGTGACAAGATGCGCGAGAAGGGCGCAAAGTCTGACAAGCGTCTCCTAAAGAGAATCCAGATTGTCGAGGATTTCCGCTCTTCTGGAAACAAGGCCTCATGGATGATTCTTGACGTGATTCCTGTAATTCCGCCGGATCTCCGCCCTATGGTTCAGCTTGATGGCGGCCGCTTCGCTACATCAGACCTTAACGACTTGTACCGCCGTGTAATAAACCGCAACAACCGTCTCAAGAGACTCATGCAGCTTTCGGCTCCGGATATTATTATCCGCAACGAGAAGCGTATGCTCCAGGAGGCAGTTGATGCCCTGTTCGACAACTCTAAGCGCAAGCGTGTTGTAAAGGGAGCGTCAAACAGACCGCTCAAGTCAATCTCAGACATGCTCAAGGGAAAGCAGGGACGTTTCCGCCAGAACCTTCTTGGAAAGCGTGTTGACTATTCAGGACGCTCTGTAATTGTTGTCGGTCCTGAGCTTAAGCTCTGGCAGTGCGGTCTTCCTACAAAGATGGCTCTTGAGCTTTTCAAGCCGTTCATAATGAAGAAGCTTGTAGACAAAGGTGTTGTGTTCAACATTAAAAAGGCAAAGACTCTTGTTGAGCAGGAGGATCCGGAGGTCTACGCAATTCTTGATGAGGTTGTCCGCGAGCATCCAGTTATGCTTAACCGTGCTCCTACATTGCACCGCTTGGGAATCCAGGCCTTTGAGCCGGTTCTCGTAGAGGGAAAGGCTATCAAGCTTCATCCTCTTGCTTGCAAAGCGTTCAACGCTGACTTTGACGGCGACCAGATGGCTATTCACGTTCCTCTTACACAGGCGGCCCAGATGGAATGCTGGACACTCATGCTCTCTGCCCGCAACCTTCTTGACCCGGCCAACGGAAACACAATTGTTTATCCGTCACAGGACATGGTTCTTGGCATTTACTATATGACTTCTATCAAGCCTAACTCAAAGGGCACAGGACACCGCTACTCAAGCGATGACGAGGTCACAATGGCGGCCGAGGACGGATTTATTGACTGGAACGCAGAGATAAAAGTTCCTTCTCCAAAGGATTCTTTCAACGACGGAGAGTTCAAGGCTGGAGATTTGATAACAACAACTGCCGGAAGAATCCGCTTTAATGCAGAGATGCCGGAAGAAGTTGGCTTTGTAAACCAGAGAATGGGCGACAAGGATCTCCGCAAGATGATTGAGAAGGTCTTTCATGAGAAAGGACCGTGGCTCACAATCCAGATGCTCGACGCAATCAAGGCTTGCGGCTACCATAACGCGACATTCTTCGGTGCGACTCTCTCAATGGATGATATTCTTATTCCGGAAGAGAAGAAGCCTATGGTTGACGAGGCCAACAAGCAGGTAGAGAAGATTGTAAACCAGTATTCAGACGGTATTATCACTGCTGATGAGCGCTACAACAAGGTAACAGATATTTGGGCGCGTGCTAATGACAAGCTCACAGAAATCATGTACGACAAGCTCAAGAAGGACAAGGACGGATTCAACACAATCTACATGATGGCTGATTCCGGAGCCCGCGGTTCTAAGAAGCAGATTTCACAGCTGGCGGCTATGCGCGGCTTGATGGCAAAACCTAACGGAGACATCATCGAGCTTCCTGTAAAGTCAAACTTCCGCGAGGGGCTTTCTGTTATTGAGTACTTTATTTCTTCAAACGGTGCGCGCAAAGGTCTTACCGATACTGCTCTGAAGACAGCTGATGCAGGCTACATGACACGCCGTCTTGTTGATGTTGCCCAGGATGTTGTTGTAAACATGGAAGACTGCGGCACAATAAACGGAATTGACTACACAGCGATAAAGAATGGAGATGAGATTGTAACTCCTCTCTCAAAGAGAATTGCCGGCCACTTTACAATTGAGCGCGTGATTCACCCTGTAACAGGAGAGCTTCTTTGCGATGCCAATGAGTACATCACAGACGAGCTTGCGAAGCAGATTGAAGAGGCAGGAATTGAGAAAGTCAAGCTCCGCACAGTTCTTACATGCGAGGCAGAGCATGGTGTCTGCGTAAAGTGCTACGGCAAGAACCTTGCCCGCAACAAGCTTGTAGAGATTGGCGAGGCTGTCGGCGTTATTGCCGCGCAGTCAATCGGACAGCCTGGTACACAGCTTACAATGCGTACATTCCACGTTGGTGGAACTGCGTCTAAGGAGACAGAGGACAACAAGATTGTCCTTAAGTACGATGTCCTTGTTGGAGATATTGCCGGCACACATGTTGTCACAGATGACGGAAACTGGCTCTTTACCCGCAAAGGCAGCATGACAGCGACACGTCTTATCGAGGGCTTCAAAATTGAAAAGGGCGACAAAGTTGCTGTCCAGGACGGAAACCGTGTTCTAAAAGGCACAGTTCTTATAGAAAGAAAAAATGGAAACGCTGTTGCAAAAGAGAACGGCCATATCATAGTTCTTGACGGAACTCTCTATCTTGCAGGAAACGAGCAGAAGATTGAGATTGGCAACGGCTCTACAATCCAGGTAAAAGCCGGAGACATTGTAAAGGCGGGTGATGTAATAGGCACATTCGATCCATTCTCTGAGCCGATTATCGCCGAGGTGAGCGGATATGTTCACTTTGAGGATGTAATTCTTGGACAGACACTTGAGGAGATTGCTGACTCTGCGACAGGAAAAGCGGAATACCGCATAAGCGATCTTCACTTGGATGTAAAGCAGCCGCGTATTCTTATCACTGATGAGGCTGGAAACGAGCAGGGCTCTTACTATCTCCCTGCCGGCGCTGTTCTCCGTGTTGAGGACAAGCAGCAGGTAGAGGCAGGAAAGATTCTTGCTACAATGCCTGTAGCCGCCGCAAAGACAAATGATATTACAGGAGGTCTTCCTCGTGTATCAGAGCTCTTTGAGGCGCGCAAGCCAAAGGTTCCATGTGTTCTTTCCCAGATTTCCGGAACTGTCAAGTTCAAGGGAATCACAAAGGGCAAGCGTATAATCGTTGTTGAAGATGAGTACGGCAAGCAGTTTGAGCATGCTGTTCCTATGACACGACGGCTTCTTGTCCGTGACGGCGACCAGGTTGTTGCTGGCGAGCAGCTTTGCGACGGAGCGGCAAGCGCGCATGATATTCTTGCGATTCTTGGAGAAAACGCGCTTATGGATTACCTTATGAACGAAATCCAGAGCGTATACACAGCCCAGGGCGTAGCAATTGATGACAAGCATATCGGTGTGATCGTACGCCAGATGCTCCGCAAGGTTGAGATTATGTCTGTCGGCGATACAAAGTTCATCTACGGACAGCAGGTTGACAAGTATCATTTCCAGGAAGAGAACAAGCGCATAATTGCAGAAGGCGGACAACCGGCAGTTGCGCGCCCGATGTTCCAGGGAATTACGAAGGCAGCTCTTGCCACAGACTCGTTTATCTCTGCGTCTTCATTCCAGGAGACAACCCGTGTTCTTACGAACGCCGCAATCAAGGGCGACGAGGATCATCTGCGCGGCTTGAAGGAGAATGTAATTATTGGCCACATGATTCCTGCGGGAACCGGCATAAAGAATTACAGGAACATAAAGCTGTTTGATGACTCGGACAATGACCTTGATGTGCAGATGGAGGAAGTCCTTGAGCGCCGCCGTCTTGAGCAGGAGTCTGAGAACCGTGTGGAGGAGCCTGTACCGGAGACAGCTTCTGACGAGGACTAAAAAGCAAGCCCTGCCTTGACGGCAGGGTGTGAAATTCGTTAATATAAAAATTCCTTGCACGCAAAGCAAGGTTTGCTTAGTATTTTGTCCGGGGTGCTGACCGGCATACAAATAGGAGAATTAGGCAATGCCTACAATTAATCAGTTGATTCGTAAAGGTAGACAGTCGCTCGCAAATCAGACTAAAGCTCCCGCGCTTGAGTCTTGCCCGCAGAAACGTGGTGTTTGCACACGTGTTATGACTGTTACCCCAAAAAAGCCGAACTCTGCTCTCCGGAAGGTAGCTCGTGTTCGCTTGTCAAATGGAATTGAAGTTACTGCATATATTCCAGGAATTGGACATAACTTGCAGGAGCACTCAGTTGTTCTTATCCGCGGAGGCCGTGTAAAGGATCTTCCAGGTGTACGCTATCATATTATCCGCGGTACAAAAGATACTCTTGGCGTAGAGGGACGCAAGCGCGGTCGCTCTAAGTATGGCGCTAAGAGACCTAAGGCATAATAAGGGAGAATTACTATGGGAAGACATAAGAAATCAGTAAATCGTCCTATTCTGCCTGATGCAAAATACAACAGCCCTGTCGTTACAAAATTTGTTACACGCATGATGCTGGACGGAAAAAAGTCAACATGCACAAGAATTGTCTATGAGGCAATGGACAAGCTCAAGGCTAAGACAAACCAGGATCCTTTGGAAGTATTTACAAAGGCTCTTGATAACGTTAAGCCTCTCGTAGAAGTAAAATCACGCCGCGTTGGTGGCGCTACATATCAGGTTCCGATGGAAATAAGAGACTCGCGCCGCGAAGCTCTTGCTATGCGCTGGATTATCGGCGCTGCCCGCTCAAGAAGCGGACACGGAATGGCGGATACTCTCGCCGCTGAGCTCTTTGATGCATTCAACAACACAGGCTCTGCATACAAAAAGAAGGAAGACGTGCACAAGATGGCGGAAGCAAACAAGGCTTTTGCCCACTATCGCTGGTAGTTTTGCCGCCTGATAAAAAGCCTCGGTTCCGCCGGGGCTTTTTTTTGTCTTTGGCTTGCAAGAGCGATTTGGAAGCGGTTTTTATAGACAAAATTAAGGTTAGGATAGATAATGATATATCTATAATAAAAAGTTATAATCCGTGCTCTTTTTTAGCGTACCCAATTGCTTGTCTTTTATGGAGTATTAAAATGAGTTTATTAGAATTAAAAATCAGCCTAAAAAAATCTCTCTCTATCTTTGCAGCTTCTGCTCTTGCCGTGGCCTTGCTTGCCTCCTGCAATGTAGGACTTGGAGAGACAGTTGATACAACTTCTCCTACTCTTAATATTTCTTATCCGGGCTCTTCCGCTGTTATACGCGGCTCTTTTGTGCTCGCGGGAACATGCGATGATGACAAAGGCATTTCTTATGTTGAAGTTTCTATAACTAATATCAGCACAAATACAAGCTACGGAACCAAGCGCGCTGTCCTGGCGGCAGACGGCAAGTCCTGGACTGTGGAACTGAACGATTACGATGCTTCAAATTCAAGCTACTACAATGGATATGAATTCCCTGACGGAAAATATGATATGGATGTGGTTGCAAAGGATGGGGCTGGCCGTAGCTCTGGCCCTGCGAACCTCTCTGTTGAAATTGACAATACTCCGCCGGTATTTGTAATCACAAAGCCTGGTGTCGTTTATTCCGCGACTTCTTCTGTGACTCCGTCTGCCTATGGCTCTTATTTTACAATATCCGGAACCATAGCGGAGGATCATTCTGTAAGCGCAATGGACGTTGTGATTTACAGCGAGGACGGAAGCGCTGTTCTCTCAAAAGAGACCTACGATGGAGAGGCGATAGACTCATTCCGCACAGAGGATGTCCCGACAGCAGGAGGCACAAGTGTTACAATATGCCAGTCTGGAGCAGAGGACGGAAGATACTCCGCTGTCTATGGAGATGACGAGTCGGCGGGAACAAAGAATTTCCGCGCTTCCATCAAGCTTACGGACAGTGCAAAGACATACAAGACCCCGCCTGTTCCTTATACAAGGACATCAGCTGTCTCAGACGACATGGAGGACGGAAATTCAACATACTCTCTCTATCTCTATGATGATGTCTATGATGCCCTCCTTGCAAAGAAAATTAGCACAAGCCTGAAGCTTGAGTACAACGACCTAAAGAATATCCTTAACGGAACACAGACAAACACAAAGGCGCTTGCAATCCTGAAGGACGCTGTGACGGACACAACACCGAACAAGGATAGCAGCAAGAATCTTTATTTTTCGCTTAACCCGCAGGCTAATCCTTCTTATGAGATAACAGGATTCAGCTTTGACTTTGATAATGCTTCCACAATAAAGAAAGGCTCCTCTGACTCCACAATAAGCGGCAAGGTTGTGTCAGGACTTGACGGAACTTTGATTGATCCCGACGGGACGGAAACCTCTGACTCAACAATAAAGGTCTGGATAAAAGAATATGACGCAATCCCTGAAAGCGAGGGCTCTCTAAAAACAGAGATGAATGAGCTTGCAGGCTGGGTATATGGGCAGGAAAAAGAGAAAACAAGCTTTGTTGAGTATTCCCAGGCTTCTTCCAGTTCGGCTTGCAGTTCTTTTAGCAACTGGAATCTTATCTACGACTATCCGAACCACAACAGCGCATCGGCATCAAGCGACAGCGTGGATTTCAGCTTTGACTTCTCCGAGGTCTATCCTGATATAAGGATGGACAAGTATTATATATTTTGCCTTACAGGTGCGGACAAGGAAGAGGTTGAAGTCCTGCAGAACAAGGTTTACGGATTTATTGGAAACGAGGCAGGAGTCGCTCCTTCTGTCGCGATTTCTTCTCCAGCGAACCTTTCCAGCACAGAATCATCGGACAGCGTTGTGTTTGCAGGAACAGCATCTCTTGCCTCAAGTGCCTCCATTTATGCCTCTGAGCTTATCGCTTGTGTAAGTGTTACGGACAAGGAGACAGGCGAGACGGTGGGGGACTATGATGTCGTCTCTCCATCGGCGGAGAGCGAGTTTTTGGCGCAGAGCTATGCGGAAGTTCTTACCCGCACGGAAAAAGGCGGGGACTGGGCTTCCAAGACTAATGACGGCGCTCTTGCCGCTGACTCTGACGGAAACTGGACATTCACGCCTTCAAAGCTCTCTAAGTATGCGGATATTGAGGTGTCAAAGGCAAGCGGGAAAAGCTATCTCTACACTCTTTATGTATATGCAAAGTCCTCTACGGGACAGGGAGCGTTTGTCTCTTCAACTGTAGAGATAGATGCGGCTCTGCCTAGCGCAAGCATTGACGGTGTTTCTCCTACTGTATCCGGCAGCTCTTTCTTTGGCTCTGGCGATGAGAACACATACATAAACGGCACTGTCTCTGTGACAATGAATGTGTCTGACAACAGCAAGATTTCAGCCATTGTGATGAAAGTCCTTGTTGATGACGAAGAGGCAGCCTCTTATTCATTTGACGATATAAACTCTGTCTCAAAGAAGATTGTCCAGAGCATAGACACGACAGCTCTAAAAGACGGTGGCAAGCTGGATATTGAGCTTACGGCGACAGACGCTGTAGGAAATGTGTCCACCGCTAAGCTTTCTGACACAGAGGACTATGCAAAGCTTTATGTGAACCAGGAGACAGACAAGCCGAGAATCACATTGAACAATGCTTCTTATTCTTCTCAGTTCCTTGTTGAAGGCGGCAGCGCGGACAATATAAACGCGGATAATGGCAACCTCTTTGGAGTGATTTCCAACAACCGTCTTTCTGGAACAATAGAGGACGATGATATTATAAAGTACATAACCGCCCGTATTTACAAGGAGGACGGAGAAACAGAGCTTACAGACTATGCTCTTGTAAAAGAGAATGACAAGTCAAGCTATACGCTCTCATGGCAACTTCCTAGCGATGAGGGAACTTATATTGTAGAAATATCTGCTACGGACGATGTGCTTGGAACATCGCTTTCCGGAAGAAATCCGATTACAACTACGACTGGCAAATTCTACATTGCGGTTTCTTCCGGAGCTCCTACAATAAACTTAGGAACTGTAAACACGTATCAGACCGAAACGCCTTCATTCAGCGGAACTGTCTCAAGCCTGAGGGCAACTGTCTCGGCGGAAGTTTCATACAGCGAAGATGGAGAAACAAAGACTAAGGCTCTAGGTGTAACTCCAAAAACAGAGTTGAACACAAGCGGAACTGTTGACTGGACAGCAACTCTTGATGAGGGGGAGACGCTCAGCAACAATGATTACACTGTAATCTTTACAGCCGCCAACAGTTATGGAGAAAAGAACTCTGCAAAGGCGGAATTTACTGTTGACAACGAGCCTCCAAAGCTTTCTATTACAGAATACAATTCTATCGCTAATGAAAACGGCTACACATCAGAACAGAAATATTATATCAACCCTGAGTACACAAAGACTGTAAAAGGAACTAGCACCGATGCTGTGAGCGGCGTTGACAATGTTTATTTTGTCGTAGGCGACATTCCTGTAGATTCTGAGGGCAAAGAACTTGCTCTTAAATCAGAAAATGGCTGGACTGCGGCTTCAATAAGCAAGGATGGAAAGTACAACGCAACCTGGACGGCCTCTTTGACAGAGCTTTCTTCTCTTAAGGAAAAAACCGAATATACAATGCACATAAAAGCGGTTGATGTGGCTGGAAACAGGAGCGAAGACAACACAGTTATAACAGTTATTATTGACAAAACCCTGCCTGCAACAACTGTTGTTCCAAAGGCTGACGGAAGCACACTGGAAGCACTTGATGGCGGCTCTTATATTACAAAGCAAGCATTCACTTTAAGCGGTGTTGTTACAGAAGACAACCTTGAGTCAATCAAAGTGAATAACAGCGCAGCGGATTATGATGAGGCAAGCAAGACATGGACTTATTCACCTGCTGTTGAGGCGGACGGAACGTTTATTTATAACATTGCCCTGACAGACAAGGCAGGAAACTCCAGCTCCAGCTCTGTAACTGTGATTTATGACACAACAGCTCCAAACCTTACTGTGACAAGTCCTATTGGGAATAGCAACACGAACTCTGACGGAAGCTTTACAATTGAGGGAAGCGCAAGCGACAATGGAAGCGGAATGAAGAGCGTGAGCTATGCCGTTTACAAGTCTAGTGACGTTGAGAACGGCTCGCCAAAAGCTGATGCAACCACCGCATCTTCTGGAAGCGTTGATGTCGCCTCTTCCGGCGCATGGTTGATAGAAGTTTCTGGAGAAGGCAAGGCTCTTTCTGATGAAGGAAACTACACGCTTTTTGTAACTGCAAAGGACCAGACGGGAAACACCAAAACAGCAGGAAGCGTTGAATTCTATTATGACAAGAGCGCGCCGGATATTGAAGTTTCTATTGCCGACGAGCCTATAGGAGAGGCGAGTGTAGGAGAGGGAGACAGCAAGAAAACCTATAATGTGTATGCGTCAAGCTCTCTCAATGTAAAAGCGGAAACAAAAGACAGTGTTTCTGGAGTTGCGAACGTTGTGGCTAATTCCACGACAAGCCTTAAGGCAGACGCCGCCGCCGAGAACACTTATATAGGAACAGTTGTAGCCTCTCTTGCAAGCGATGGCACGACTTCAATTTCTGTCGCCGCGACGGACAAGGCGGGATTCAGCAAAGCCGCGGCAATCGACAACATTATGGTTGATATTGTCCCGCCTGCTCTTGCGATTACAGCAAAGCCGGACGCGGCGCAGAACGGACCGTTCACGCTGAGTGGAACTGTGAGTGACAATGTCGCTCTTGAAAGTGTTACTGTCACGGATTCACTTGACACAAGCAAGACTTATACGGCGGTGGTTTCGACAAGCTCAACCACCACAAGCACAAGCTCAACCGCCACAGGAACTTGGAGCCTGACCTTGACTCCAACTGCGGCTGGAAGCGGAGACAATGAGACAAAGGACGGAAGCCACACTTATACAGTAAAGGCTACAGACAAGGCGGGACTTTCTACAACCGCAATTTGCCAGGTTACAACAGATGTGACAAAGCCTGAATGGGCGACCGCGCAGAAAGATTCTTCTTCTAGCGCAAAAGAGCCTTACGTAAAGAATGATGGAAAAACTGTTGATGTGGTTTCGACCACTTCTACAAGCTCATCTACCTCTGGAACAGAGACACGAACTTACTACAACTCAACTTCTCTCACAATAGCGGCAAAGGCAACGGATGCAATAAGCGGAGTTGAAAGCCTTTATTACAATCTGAACGAGGCGAAAAATGATGACAACTCTGCAAAATGGATTGCCGCTGATAATGCGAACTTTACAATAGAAGCAAAAGAAAGCGCTAACACGCTTGCAATCAAGGCGAAAGATGCTGCTGGAAACGAAAATGCGCAGACAACGCTTGTTTTCTATGTTGACTCTCTCTCACCAAATAAGGCAGAACTTAAATCTCTTGATGGCACAGACAGCGTTTCTGGTTACGTAAGCGGAAGCTCTACAAAGCTTGTGAACGGAACAAAAGACATCGTGTTCACGCTTGATGTGGCTGATGACACTTCTAGTGATTCTTCAACTTACAGCGGAATTGACTCTGTAAAAGTCACGAAGATTGGAAGCAGCACGCTAAAAAGTGCGATTAGTGGAACTTCAACAGACGGAACAACTTACTCAATCACAATTCCAAGCACGAGCCTTGCGACTGGAGCGGTTACTGTAACCGTTACAGATAAGGCTGGAAACTCAGCTGACTTTGCTGTGTTCAACTTGCTTTTGGATAACAAAGCTCCGAGCGTCACGCTGAACACTCCGACAGATGCGGATTCAAGCACAACTGCAATCGACGTGAACCAGATTATTTCTTTGAGCGGAACTGCGTCTGACAACCAGAAGCTCAATGATTCTTCTATTTATCTTGAATACACGACAAGCGAGCCAACAGAAGGAACAACGTGGACTAAGCTGACAGGCGGAACGGACGGAAACGCGGGCGAAAGCTACGCTGTTTCGGGTGGAGCAAGCTTTACGGCGAGCGGACTTGACACAAAGAAGTTCACAAACAATTCGACAATTTACGTGCGTGCTGTTGCGGCAGACGAAGCGGAAAACACTGGATATTCTGAATATATTACACTTTACGTAAATCAAGATTCTGACAGACCTGTTATCAACATTACAAGCCTGGACGAAAGCGGAAGCGATGTGATTATTTCTTCTCAAGCCTTGATTGGAACAATCTCTGATGACGACGGAGTGAGCAAGCTTGAGTATTCTAGCGACTCAGGCACGAGCTGGAATGAAATAACAGTTTCTAGTGGCTCTTGGAAGATTGAGAATCTTGCTGCCGGCGACCATTCTCTTACATTCCGCGTTACAGACTCAAAGAGCGGAGTATTCACGACTGGCGACACTAGCGGAACTGACACAATCGTAAAGCGACCTTACATTTCTTACGCGAAATCAACGGAAAAAGCAGACAACAGCACACCGACTGTCTTTGCGATAGACCTTGCGGCTCCTGTAATCAATACTCTTAAAATTGCATCTAGTGCAGACAGCACGGCTCTTAAAGAAGATTCTGAGCTTTGGGCTAGCGGAACGGTGAACTTTGGTAAAAGCTCAAAATACATGAGCATTTTGATTAA
>CAZURC010000026.1:14783-19560 GCA_964623405.1 uncultured Treponema sp. | reverse complement strand
TGATTCAGACAACAATGTTCTTACATTCAAGATTCCTAATGCGCAGATTTCCGAAATGGCTACACCAACTGCGACAGGAGCGGAAACCTTGAAGACGAACTTGACTGTATCCGCAGTAGACAATCTTACAGATGAATACGTTGTTATTGAGCTTTCAAACGACAAATCAGACGCTTATCTAGCTTAAAAAAATAAAAGAGGAGCAAGACTAAAATGATAAAACTAACAGATGCAAGTAAAAACTTTGTATTCAAATCAAGAATACAGATTGACAAGGACGCTTGGGTTGAACTTAGAGAACCTACGCTAATTGAGCTCAAAAAGTTCGGCGAAGACGCACAAAGCAATATTGAAGCGGCACGGAAGCTTTTTCCCGTTTGCATTGTAGATTCTAACTTTGAGGATGAAGATGGAAACAAGGCGACTGGACAGCAGATTTGGTCTGTAATAGAGCCTTCTGCATCAACTGCAAGCCATGTAATCAATGAATGGCTATCAAGCATCCCCTTTCGGACTGACAAAGACGGAAAGGCAGACGCTTAGGGATTGCGTAAAGGTTCTAATGGCTGGCGGTAATCCAGCCAATGATGAAGAGCTGAAACAAGACTGGAAAAAATGGGAGTTCTTTGCGGAGGTTGCTTTTTTTGCCCTAGATTCAAGGTACGGCAACTGGCTTATGTGTCCGATTGGAGCAAGCCCTGCTGAACTTGGTGTAAAGACTTATGAAACCTTAGAGATAATAAGGGGTCTTTACCGCGAAAAATTGAATGCAGAAATGAACTCGGCATTGAATAAATCAAGACGGTGATTTTTCTAGTTTTTTGAATTCTTTACTAAATAATAAGCTTAGATTTAGTGTTTTTTTATCTCCTATTATTTATAAACCCTGTCGTAAAAGGCAGGGCTTTTTTTGCCATCGACTATTACATCAAGAGGACAATGAAATAAATGGCGGCAACAATAGCTTATAAGATAAATGGCAAAGCGGACACAAAGGCGCTTGAAAAAACACAAAGTGGAATCAAGAAGATAAGCAATCAAGTCAAGACGCTGAACACGATGGTCGGCGGAATGATAATTGCGAAGGTTATGCAAGGAATAAACAAGGTTGTCAACGGCTCGACTGACGCATTCATGGCGCAGAACAAGGCGGCGACACTTGCTAACAAGTCATTCAAGAATAATAATCAGCTAACTGCTAAATCAATCAACAATATCAAGAATGCTATGAACAGCTTTTCTCTTGACAACCTTATTGACGGCGACACATTGAATAATGCAGCCGCGCTTGCAAGCCAAATGGGATTGAACGAGGAGCAAATTATAAAGGTAATGGACGCTGCATCTGAAATGGCTTCGGCTGGAATCATGCCAATGGACCAAGCCGTCAAGAAACTTGCAGAGACCTATACAGGCAGTCTCGGCGAGCTAAAAAAGCTAAGTCCAGAGCTAGCCAATCTCACAACAGAACAGCTGAAAGCGGGCGATGCTGTCGATGCCATGAAAAAGAAATACGACGGATTCAGAGAAACACTTGCGGGAACATTCGAGGGGAGAAACTCACAGATTAAAAATCAGTTCTCGGACTTGCAGTCATCAGTCGGCGGTATTATACAGGCATTGAAGTTCGAGGGGCAAGGGAAACTGCTTCCAAAGCTTCAAGAGATAACCTCATTCATTGAGGAGCACAGGGACAAGATACTGGTCTTTTTATTGAACTTGCCCAAGATTGCGGGCATTGCCTTGAACTCCGTAAAGGAGACATTCAATAGGCTTTTCTCGACAAATGACAACGGAGCATTAGTGATTACGGACATTTTCGCTAAATACTTTGTGCTTCTGGTCAACACTATTTACAATCTTTTCTCGGCGCTTTTTGACTCTCTGGTGGAGCTTGCCAAGACCTTCGGCCCAAGAATAGGCGCATGGCTTGGAAAGGGGATATCAGACTCGGTCGCAAGCATGATAGAGGGGCTTATTGAGCTTATTGCGAACTCACCGATAGGCACTGTCATAGGAAGCGTCTATGAGTTTTTTACTGGCGAGAATCCCTATAACCTTTTTGCCGACTGGCAGAACAGCGTACTAAACACATTCGACGGAATCACGGACAATCTTGACGGATGGGCTGAGACCTCGCAGAACTGGGCCAGAACATCGGCGAATCTGGCAAGCACATGGACAAAAACCGCAGGAACAATAAAATCTGATTTCAAGGGATTTGGCGGAGAGCTGAAAAACACATTCGGCGACATCTCGGATAATCTTGCGTCATCAATAATGGATGTTCTGGACAACACAGACCTCCCAGACGACTTAAAGAAAGCCCTGAAAGGCGCAAAGGTAAGTGTATCGGTAGAAAATACAAGCTCAGCTTCAACTGGCTCTGATTCCAATAGCGAATCTTCGTCATCATCAGTGTCAAGCTCCAACCTTAGCGGTATTCTAGGGGCATTGGGGCAGATAGGAAGCGTGATTCAATCCATTATGAGTTCTAACTGGATTGGTCTTATAATTCAGTTCTTGTCGGCTCTTGTCTCGGCTCTAAGTGAGGCTTCTGAGACATTCAATAAGCTGATAAACGGAATCTCAACAGTAGCTGATATTGTGGCAAGTATCATAACAGACTTTGACGACTTCGAGGAAATATTAAAGCCGTTCATGGACGGACTGAACAGCATAGGAGGCATTATCGGCAATGTATTGCAGCTTGTCATGAGCCTGGTGAACTACTTGTTCACCGACCTTTTCTCGTCATTTACTGAAACGCTTAATCTGGTCGCTGACATTATAGAGGGGTTCAGACCCCTTATTGAAATTTTCAGCAAGCTGATTCTATTGATAACTGGCATAAAGCCTCTTCTTGCGGGGCTTGCGCAGATAATATCAACAGTGGCGAATGTCATTGCGAATGTCCTAAACTTTATTAGCCCTGTCCTTACTGGATTTGTAAACTTCTTTATCATGCTGAACAATGCGATTACCAGACTTTTCAGAAAAATAAGCCTTCCAGTTGGAATCAGCATAGGATGGGGAGGAATAGACATAAAATGGAAGAGCCTTGCGACCATGCTAAACATGGAAATAATGGACCACATAGACGGTCTGAGCTTTGACACAGACGCAAATGAGTACGATACGGATGACGATGATGACAAGGACGATGTGAAGGGAGGCTCCGCTTCCTACACTGCGGCAAAGGATGTCTACGTCAACATTTACTTCTCAAACTCGTTCGTCAACGGCGATGCGCAGGAAATAGCGGTTATGCTCAAAAAAGAGATTGCAAGAGCTGAAAGCAAGAATCTGGTCTAACTGACTATTACATCAAAAGGAAAGCAAGGCTCATGAATGTAAAATCAGCGAAATTTTATTTTTTAGAAAAAACAATTGAAACCGAGATTATAAAAGACTCTTATACATCAACCGAAATTCTGCACAACAACCTGCAAGGAGCGGACGGGACCTGCTCTTTCAAGGTTCCGTTCTTGGTTGAGCTGTCAAACCAGATTCAAGCTGAAATAGGCGGAAACAAAATCAAGGTTGAGATAAAGGACACGGACGGAAGCAACATAAACACTTATTACATAAAGGACTCTGTCACAATAGAGAAAACACAGAAAGGACAGCCGATAAGCATAAGCGCAATCTGCCCGTCATTCTTTCTGGACGAGGACTTGCCGAGAAACATCATAATGGTTGGAAAGACAGTCGGCGAGATTGTAGTCCAGATTCTAACAGAAATCAGCTTTACGGAGTATTCGTCTGTTTACATACCGAATAAGATTTCTTGCTTTACGGCAAGCGAGGGCGATTCAGCCAAATCTATTCTGAATGAGCTTCTATACGAGTACGGCTATGTAATGTATTTTGACGCGGACGGTCTGTTCAAGGTCCGAAGCCTGTTTGACAATCTGCCAGAGGACAAAGCCTCTATTACGCAAGTCCTGGACGGAAGCAGTCTAAGGGAAAAAATCACGATAAATGCGAAGGAGAAGGACGCGGACTATGTTTCCGCAACATACTCAAAGCTCGAATACTTCAAGGACACCTTGATTTTCTCGGACACACAGAATGCTGATGATGACAACAAGTGCCTTATAGAAATACAGCCAGATTATTATCTTTTTGAGTCATCTGATGAAAAAGAAAGCTCAAACAGAAGCACGCCAAAAATAAACTATTGCGATTATGACTCAACACTCGGCGAGGTTTTCTATGTTTCAAGCATAACACCAGACGTTATTTTTGACGACGGGCTGGATTATGCAATCTCACGCTTTGACGATGACGGAAACGACCTTGTTTCACAGGCTTCACTATGGGCTTATAACGATACAGAGGAGTCCTTGTATGTAAGGAAGCTTGACATCTACGGAAACGCATACATATCAACCGCCAGCGAGACAGTTGTAAGCTCCGCAGGTACAAAGGTAAAGGAAATTGATTTAGAATACGTTTATGACAAGGCTACGGCGGAAACATTTGCGGTGAATCTTGCCAATTATTATAGATGGTGCAACTTCGAGATAACTGCTAAAAGCTATGAAGACTATGAGATAGGCTCCTATCTAAAAATAGAGGACTATGGAATCGGCACTTATTATGGAAGAGTAATTCAAAAGAAAAGAACCCTGAAAAATGGATGCATAGAATACAAGATAGAGACTATTGCGGACTACACGCCAGCCGAGATAGACAAGACAATTGCAACCGTTGCTAAGAAAAGAAACTCGGTAAGAAACGGCAAGGATGGCTCAACTTACTATACATGGAT
>CAZURC010000026.1:12604-14683 GCA_964623405.1 uncultured Treponema sp. | reverse complement strand
TATACATGGATAAAGTACGCGGACACAATAAGCGGCTCTGGAATGTCTGACGACGGAACGGATAAATCTTACATAGGGCTTGCGTACAACAAGACAACATCTGTTGAAAGCGATGACCCAAGCGACTACCAGTGGTCGCTTTTCAGAGGCAAGAACGGCGTTGACGGCTCGGACGGAACTTCAAGCATAAGCATAGAGATTTCAAACCCTACGGTCGCAGTTCCAGCAAACAGCTCAGGCGTGGCTACAAGCTACAACAGAACGCCGACCGAAATCCACTGCTATGAGGGCACGAAGGCTCTCAAATATTCAAGCAGCTCAACTACAAGCTCTGGATACTGGTGGGTTTCACTTTCAACAAGCGGACTGGCTTCGGGCGGCAAGAAACTGACGGCTTCATCTGACGGCTACTATGCTACTCTTGGAAACAGCTCGGCAGTGACGGCATCAACTTACTCTGGACGCAGGACAATCACGGTAAACGGAATTGACTCCAACGGAACGGCGTTCACCAGGGTAGCACAGCAGACAATTACTCTTGTATTGGCTGGCGAGGATGCTAACGCTCTTCAAATCACACCAGAAACCATAAATCTTTGCTGCGGTCTGGACGGCACGTTGATTGGCGACTACTACGGCGACAATGCGGTTGTTCTGGAAATGAAGCTTGTAAAGGACAACACAAACCAGAGCTTCACATACACACTGAGCAATCTTCCAGAGAACCTCGTCCTCACCGATGAATCAGAGGCCAGCAATGTCAAGACACTGACTTTCACGGCTGACAGAGGGAGCCTGGTGCCAACCACAGAGGTCACAGTGGACGCAACTTGCAACAGCCTCCATTACTACAAGAAAATCAAGATTGCCGTGTCTGACTGCGGCAAGTATCTAGGATGCTTGGACAGTTATCCAGAATCAGCGGACATAGGAGACTACTTCATCTGGAACGGCTCGGACGCAGATGAGGAGTTCACGGTCGGCTCAATGTACTACTATGACGGCTCGGAGTGGAGGTTTGATACTAACGACAGCCACACAGTAGCTGGATTTACAGATGCCATCGCAATGGCGGAGGAGCTTCCAGATAATTCAAGATACACCGCCGTTTTCAAAAGGCTCACGACAGCAGTCTTGCAGGTAGGAAAGCTCTTTGCTAACCAGATAACTCTCAACAGCGGAGGTCTCATAAAAAGCTCGAACTACAACGGCACAAGCACAACTGATGCAACACAGGGCTTCATGATTTCGTCTGACGGAACGGCAGTGTTCAAGTCTGGAACGTTTGACAACATCAATTCTGACGGAGCGACAATAACAGACGGCACTTTTGAGGGGGGCTTGAAATGCGGAAACATGACAATAGATGTGAAAGGCGATTTAATAGAAACAACAACATTGCTTAATTTCGGTATGTCGTCGTATACGTATGACAGCAGTAGTAAAACTTATAGTTTCACTAACGTGGAGCGTATGGGTCACAAACCTGTTTATAATTTCATTGTTGAAAGACTGCCCACAGAGGTAAGCTATACTGCGCCAACAGAAAGCCTCTCGCCCTATCCGACAACAAGCAGTTATAGCTCAATTTTAAGCTTAAATCCAGCTCTCTACGCAGGGTATGGGTCGGGGTTTGGTAATGCTTATGTTAATCCTATAACATCAGTTACATTGAACTTCAATAATGACTCGTTTGCAAAAGAGTATTTACTGGCAACCGGCCCTGAAACAGTTACTGCGGAAACTCTGACGGCTGATTATTATTATTTCTCGCAATTCTACAACGAGCATAGAATGCGGGGCATCCTAATAAAGCTCAGCTCATCAGGTTTATTCTATTGGGGGGCGTTATGCTATAAAGGTTATAGCACTTCATCAGCATCTGATTATACGTTATACGGATGGACAGGTGTAACAAGATACAACATTGCGATTTATCAAAAAAGAGGCGGATTGGGACACGTAGAGTTCACAGACCTTCCGACATCTGACTCATCCATTGTAAAGAATTGCTTGTGGGTTGATTCAAGCGGATACCTTCGGCTGACAGGCTACAACTCATAGATAAAAGCTCCGTGC
>CAZURC010000026.1:4680-12504 GCA_964623405.1 uncultured Treponema sp. | reverse complement strand
TTCAAGCGGATACCTTCGGCTGACAGGCTACAACTCATAGATAAAAGCTCCGTGCTTAAAATGCACGGATTTTTTTTTTCTGTTTTCATTTTATCTCCCTGCTGTTCTGATAAAGAGTTTCAGGAGCAATGTCTATTTCATCAGACCAGACGGCTGTTTCACCATTTGAATAGACGCTATTGAATACGCTTTGCAGGGTATTCTAAATACGGTGTCATGTCAAAGGATTTATTTTCAATGCTCCTTACGGTATTAGTATAATAGCATAATTATTTTGTCAAACAGAATAACAATCTTGCTGTTTTTGTGTTGACATAATAAATTAAATATGCTATGATACGACTATCAGGAGGTAAAAGATGTGAAGCAAAAAAAGAGAAAGCCACTGACAACAAGTGAACGGATTGCACTTCTAGCGGTTATCGTTCAAGTTGTTTTGTGGCTTTTGGACAAATTGCTTTAACAGCAATTAAAAGTTGAATGACTTAGGCGGTGTCAAGACCGCCTATGCTTAGATTAACTTATAAAAAAGGAGTTGTCAATTATGGAAAATAAGAGGCTTGTAATAATTCTTTCAATTTTGCTGGCATTAGAATTTCTGCAAGTTGTAGAAAAGATTGTGGAGTTGATAATAAAATAATGGCTGGAACAAAAAAGCATGACAAAGCCTACTCTGAAAATTGGGGCGGAAAACGCTCCAATTCTGGCGGAAAACGAGAGGGGGCGGGGCGCCCAAAACTTTCTGAATCAGGAAGAAAACAAATTCAGTTCTCTTTACAACAGAATGAAATAGATTTAATAAAGGCTCTTGCCGAGCAAAGCGGGCTAAACAAAAGCCGGTTCATTATGGAATGCGTGAATTTCTATAATGAAAATCACAAATGAAAGGGAATACCTTTCGTGGCTGAGCCAGTAAACACCAAGAGCGGCGGTTATTTCGCCGCTTTTTAATGGGAAAAATCTTGAAAAACACTTGACTAAAATAATCAAATGCAATAATGTATAAGCATAAGGAGCGAGAAAAACTAAAAGAAAAGGGGGTGAAAGATGGACAGGTTGCTAACAGAGATTGCAATTCAAGTCATAAGCGGTGTGCTGGTCTACATCATCTGCAAATGGCTTGAAAGCAAACTCTAAGGCTTGATAACCTGCCACCACAATCCAGCGGCGGCGGTTTCACTTGTTCATTATAAGACGTATGGCGTTTTTAATCAAATGCGTTGTGTCTGGCGCTGTCATCGGAATTATTGTTTATTTCGTGATAAGGAGCGGAAAAAATGGAAAGCAGTAGCTGGGGCGGAGCGCGTGATGGAGCGGGGCGCAAGAAAGGCTCACTTGGAAAAGGGGAGAAGCACACAGGTCGGCTTGTTATCGTTTGCCTTGAAAGCGAGGAGGCGGAAATAAAGAGGCTTGCGAAACAGGAAGGAAAAAATGTAAGCCGATTTGTTCTTGACAAGGTTTTTCAAGAATAGATAGCAACACAGACCGTCTGGTTTTCACGGACGGTCTTTTTTTATGCTAGCATAAGCAATTATTTTGTTTGACAAAATAATTATAATATTATAGATTATAAACATAGGAATATTGAAAAATGCCAAGTATAAGCAGGTTTTTTGGAATAACAATCTATATGTATAAGAATGACCACAACCCACCACACTTTCACGCATTTTGTGAGGGATTTGATTGTGTTGTTGATGTAAATAAAGCAAAAGCTAGTGGGAAATTTCCGAAAGATAAAAAGAAAATTGTTGAAGCGTGGGCAGTTCTTCACAGAGAAGAACTTTTCAAATCTTGGGATTCTCTTATGAGTAAGGGTGAAGTTATAGCGGTTGAGCCATTGAAATAGGAGGTTGAAAATGTTTAAGTGGGCAGTTCTTGATGTTGAGCCGAAAACAGATTATACACTTCTCTTGACTTTTCCAAAAAATAAGAAGCGTGTTTTTGATTGTAAAAAATTAGTGGAAGAACCATTTTTTAAGAAACTTAAAGATATTGATTTTTTCATGAAAGCAAAAGCAGAGCATCATACAGTTGTATGGAATGATGATATTGATATTGCGCCAGAGTATCTTTATGAAAATAGCAGGAAAATAAAATGAAAACAGAAAAGAAAGTTGGTCGTCCAAAAGGAACTTTCGGAGCATACAAAGGCGTTACAAAAAATGTGCAGATTGCTTTCCGTGTAACAGAAAAACAAAAGTTAGATATTATGAAAAAAGCAAATGATAAAGGTGTCTCTTTAAGCGAATACCTTTTATCTGTTTTAAGTAAATCCTCTTGAATAACTAAGGATTTTTATTAAGATTGTTTCAAGTATTACCAATTGTTGCAGAATGCAAGACTTTTAGCCGATTTGTTCTTGACAAGGTTTTTCAAGAATAGATAGCAACACAGACCGTCTGGTTTTCACGGACGGTCTTTTTTTTATGGACTATTACCAGTAGAGGTAAAAAATGAAATGAGCAATGCGTACATAATAGCAGTGATAGAGGCGGTTGTGTTCTTGATTCCGCTTGGCACACTGATTTGGAAAGCGGGGAAGCTCGCCGCAAAAGTCGAGCATTCTGAGCACAGGATAGACAAGCTGACCGAGGTTGTGAGGAACCAGGACAATGCGAACGGCGTGGTGCTTGCTGACATACAGACTTCCTTGAATGAAATCAAGATTTCGATAGCAAAGATGGAGACAAAGCTGGAAGACCGAGAAAAATGGAAAGACATACAGAATTCAAGCAAAAGCTAAAATCTATAAAGCTCTGGATAACCGCCTGGGCTGTGGCAATGATTACATTTATCGTGGTTGCGGGTAAAAATGACTTCTACGGGATAGCCCAGCTGTTGTGCTCTATCCCGCTGTCCTATGTTGTCGCAAATGTCGCGCAGAAAGCCATTTACATCAAGTCGGACACAAGCCTCCATGCCTCCGTATAAAAGCGCATCAGCTTTGCTCCTCCGTGTCGCCGCTATAAGGGTTCTTGTACTCAATCATTGAGCCGAATTCCCTGAGCAGTTCCAGCTTCCGCAGTGTAAAGTCCTTCTGGACATAATCTGGAATCCCGCTGTTCTGGTAGTAGTCCTCCTGCGTTCTCACCCACTTCTTCAAGCCTATGACAGCCTCCTCGAACTCAGCTCTGCGTGGATGTCTGCCAGAGACAATCTCGACGTGCCCTGACGCGGTTCTTGCCGCAAGCTGTGTTTCAAGGCACTTGTAGAAACCCGACTCAATAGCGTCGATGTCTTTCTTTATCCGCTCAATCGGGGTGTCAATACTGTCCTTCCACTCGTCGTCAACAAAGAAGTTCACACACCTTATTGTTGTGTCGTACATAGTCCGCCCGTTCTTGTAGTCGAAGTGGACAATGCCGTATGACTTGCGCACGTCATTGGTTTGGCTGTTGACGTGCCCCATGAGGTACTCCGTGAAGTTGTCGGATACCATCTCATTCGTGAGCCTGTAATCGAACGTATGGCGCAGCGAGTAGAAATGGAGCTTTTCGCCGTGCACACCCTTGTAGCAGTCAACATACTTGCAGAACTCATTGAGGACTGAGGTGAAGTAGTAGCCGTTTGTTTTTCTTGTTTTGCCCTCCACCATCCTTGATGTTTCCAGCAGACCATTGCGGATAATGGCGGCGGCGAGCCTGTGGAGCGGAATCTGCCTCTCTGCGTTCTCGGTCTTTGTTCCGTGGACATTCAGCCACAGCATTCCCTGCCACTCTATTATGTCGCTCTCGCTTACTCTCGCTATCTCGCCGTTGCGAAGTCCTGTAAGCAGCGCGAACATTGCGCAAGACAGCTTCGGGTTGTCCTTCGCCAGCGTCATCCTGCCCCCCACCTTGTCCAGAGGAAAGGCCTCGCGCTGCTTCTTGTCCTTTGTGTTGCTTACAACGTCCTTCAAGCCGACACAGGGGGTTTCAAGGCGCATTGACTTGTACTTGTTCAGATAGTCGTAAATCTGCGACAGCGCCGTTGTCATGTTGACTATGGCCTTTGTCGAGTAGGTTCTGTTTCTCTTGTAGACCTTGCGGTTCAGCATCTCGGCTCGGAAGCGCAGCACATCCGCGGATTTCAAGTCCTCGAATCTTTTTACTTTGGGAAAGAAGTCCCCCACGATTTTGCATCTAAATACTTTCTCGCTGTGGGTTCTCGGCAGTTTGTCTACTCCGCCGTAGACATTCCTTGCGACCTCCTGCCCCAGCTCTGTCTTTACGTCGTAGAATTCCGCCAGTATCCTGTGGAACACGTCCTCTTCTTTTTTCCGCGCCTTTGATTTCCTGTGGACAAGCATTGTATTATTATCTGTCTTTCCTGGATTGGTTTCAACTGTCCTTTTATTCCCGAAGTGCTCGTCCCAGTATCTCAAAGCGAAGTCATGCGCCTTTATGACGCTGGTCTGCCTTGTCGATACTGTGACCTTCCCGCCGTCCGCCGGTCTGAACTGGACGTAGAAGATGTGGTTGCGCGGATACTTGATGTAAAGATAGAAGTCCTGCTTGTACTGGACCTTGTGTCTGCATCTGCAATCCAGCAGTTTCTCAGATTCCGTAGCCATAAATTAGCCTCCTTGAAGTAGAGGAAATTATGTAAACTGATAATTTGCTAAATCTTTATAATGCAAAGAGATAGAACTTTGGGCATAAAAAATGGCTAATTCCTTGTATTACAAAGAATTAGCCGCAAAAAGACATAGCTCCAACGGGAGTCGAACCCGTCTCCCCGCCTTGAGAGGGCGATGAACTAAACCGATATTCGATGGAGCCATTTGACAACAATAAAAAAGGCTCATCTCCTCTTAATCAAGCTAAGATGAGCTTTTATTTCCCCAAGGAGGATTCGAACCCCCACAGTCAGAACCAGAATCTGAAGTGCTACCATTACACAATCGGGGAATGTGTTATAAAAATATATAGAACCGTGCATTTTGTGTCAAGATAGAGAAAGCAAAAAAATAATAATTAACCGCCTGCTGTGGACAAAAAGAGAGCGGATACTTAGAATTCAAGCATGGACAGCATTCTCAAGGGAATAAAAGCCTTTATATTTGACATGGATGGCGTGCTTCTTGATACCGAGAGTCTTTGCAAGAAGTGCTGGCGCATTGCCGCAAGGGACTGGGGGCTTGAGGGTGTTGACCGCGTGTATTATCAATGTGTCGGACAGGCAAGCCAGGACACTCTCCGTATCTTGCAGGATTACTTTGGAAGGCAGAAAGAAGGCTTCTCGGCTCTGGAGTGGTATAACTATGCAAAGAGCTTCTTTTATGAGATAGAGAATAAAGGAGGATTGAAGAAAATGAAAGGCGCGGAAGAATGCTTAAAGCGGCTTTCCTCAAAGGGATATGTCCTTGCTCTTGCAAGCTCAACACGCCGCGCCACTGTTGTCCGGCAGCTTTCAGCTTCCGGTCTCATAAAATATTTTAGGACGATAACCTGCGGAGATAGTGTCGCCCACTCAAAGCCGGATCCTGAGATTTATGTAAAGGCCTGCGCCTCTATAGGCATTGCCGCAGACTCCTGTATTGCCGTAGAGGACAGTCCGAACGGTGTCAAATCCGCTTACAGCGCGGGAATGAGAGTAATCATGGTGCCCGACCAGATACAGCCCGCAGATGAAATAAGGAGAATGTGCGTGCGTGTCGCCGCAAGCCTTGACGAGATTTAAGCGCCTTATTGTTTGCGAGTGGTGATTTTGATATACTTCTAGAATAAACAGCTGCAATAAATAAGGAAACTAAAAATGTCTACAGACTTATCCAAGATGCGCAATATCGGAATCATGGCGCACATTGATGCTGGAAAAACAACCACAACAGAGCGTATTCTTTTTTATACTGGAAAAATCCATAAGATAGGCGAGATTGATGACGGCGCGGCTACGATGGACTTTATGAAGCAGGAGCAGGAGCGCGGAATTACCATAGCATCCGCCGCAATCACAACCCAGTGGAAAGGCTTTACAATAAACATTATCGATACTCCCGGCCATGTTGACTTTACCGCGGAGGTAGAGCGTTCTCTCAGGGTTCTTGACGGAGCTGTCGCTGTAATCTGCGCTGTGGACGGAGTCCAGCCTCAGACAGAGACTGTATGGCGGCAGGCAGATCAGTTCAACGTTCCGCGCCTTTGCTTCGTGAACAAGATGGACAGAATAGGCGCAGATTTTTTCTATTCAATAAAGGATGTGAGGGATAAGTTCGGAGCGAACACTGTAGCATTGCAGATTCCAATAGGGCAGGGCGAGGATTTTGAAGGCCTTATTGACCTTATAAAAATGAAGGAAATCCGCTGGAATGACGAGGATGAGGGCGAGACGTTTACAGAAAGCGATATTGACCCCAGCCGCGTTGATGAGGCTAGAAAGTGGCGTGACAAGCTTGTTGATGATGTCGCTTCCGCTGACGATGAGCTTGGGAACATTTACCTTGAGGGCGGAGAAATCACAGACGACATGCTAAAAGCCGCTCTCCGCCGCTGCGCTATAAGCCGCAGCATTGTTCCATGCCTGCTTGGCTCAGCCCGCCGTGACAAGGGCGTGCAGCCGCTTATTGACGCTGTTATAGATTACCTTCCATGCCCGGCAGATGTTCCTCCTGCAAAGGGGCTTCATATAAAGAAAGACAAGGAAGAGGAAGTTGAAGTTCCTTGTGATGAGAAGAAGATGCCGCTGGGCCTTGTATTTAAGATCCAGCAAGACAAGGATATGGGCGCACTGTGCTTTGTCCGTGTCTATTCAGGAAAATTCACCGCAGGAAGCCAGTATCTCAATGTCGGAAAGAAAAAGCGCGAGAGAGTGAACAGAATCTTGCGTGTGAATGCGAACCGCATGGAGCAGATGGACAGTGTAAGCGCAGGAGACATTGCGGTGTTTGTCGGCCTTAAAATTGCCCAGACCGGAGACACTCTCGGCAGCGAAGGAATGCCTGTTCTTCTTGAGAGTCCTAAATTCCCTGAGCCTGTCATCTCTGTAGCCATAGAGCCGGAGACTTTGTCAGACAAGGACAAGCTCGTGGAGACTCTCGCGATAATGAGCAGGGAGGACCCGACATTTACAAGCCATGAGGATGCGGAGACCGGCCAGCTGATAATAAGCGGAATGGGCGAGCTTCATCTTGACGTGCTTGTGACAAGAATGAAGGATGATTTTGGTGTCAAGGCGAATGTCGGCGCGCCGCGTGTAACATACCGCGAGTCCGTAAGCGCGGATACCGAGGAAAGCGCTGTCTGGGAAAAGAACCTTGCTGGAAAGGATAATTACGCCACCGTCTCTCTTAAAATCAAGCACAATGCTCAGGGCGAGGGTAATACATACACTTGTGATGTGCATGGCGGGGAAATACCTGATGATATTTATGAGGCTGTAAAGACTGGAATTGAGAATTCCTTTGCCTCTGGAATTCAGTACGGTTATCCGTGTGCGGATGTCGGCGTTGAAGTCACACGGCTTGACTACAATGAGCTGACAGGCACTCCATTCGCCTTTACCGCATGCGCGGCAGAGGCGTTTGACAAAGCGGCGCGCAAGGCCGGACCTGTTGTTCTTGAGCCTGTTATGAGCGTTGATATTACCTGTCCTGTTGAATTCGTGGGCGACGCGATAAGCCAGATTACACAGCGCGGCGGAATAATAAGCGGCCAGGACTCAAAGTCGTCTGGAGAGATAATACACTGCACGGCCCCAATGGCAAAAATGTTCGGATTCTCTACGAATCTTCGCTCAGTCACGCAGGGAAGGGCAAGCTTCAGCATGGAATTCTCTCATTTCCAGGTCAAGCAAGGCGGCTTGGACTCAGCGTTATAGATACTGCTTGCAAAAACCAGGACA
>CAZURC010000026.1:0-4580 GCA_964623405.1 uncultured Treponema sp. | reverse complement strand
AAAACCAGGACAGGGGAGTTAGATGAGCGTATATTTTGCTTTGTATGGCATAGAGATTCTTCTCCTCCTTGTCTTGCTGGTAAAACTGACGGCAAGAGGCAGAAAAACAGAGATGTCCCTTGTCGTGACAACCCTGCTCTGCATTGCGCAGCTTATTCTTCAGCTTCCACGGTACAATAATATTTATTCCCATTCAGTCAGCTCTTTTGATTTCTGGTATTATCTTGCGTTCTTTTCCTATGGTGTTTCCTCCGCGCTGTCTGATTTTATCCTTGCTCTTTGTCTTCGCTACCTGTTTAGGAACGCGAAGCTGTCCGTAAGATTCTCCAGGGCAGGGTTCATAGCTATCTGGATTATTGCCATTGCCGACTCCTCTGTTTTCCTTACAGACGCCTTCACCTCGCTCGCTTATACTGGAATGCTGTCCTCATACTCAGAATTGAAGACAGGATTTCTTTTCTTCTATCATCTGCCAGGAAAATGGATGCCGGTCCATCTTGCGTTCAGTATTTTCCTGGTAATGTTCATCTTTATATCCATGCTTCTGAAGTGCTCAATCAAGCCTTTCTTTTATGCTGGAAAATATATCACGGTCGGAATCTATTTTATCTTTGTCTGTGCGGCGAAAGTCGCGGAGGAATTACAGCCTTCCGTGCCTGCCCTTTACCTTGTAAGCGGCCTTCTTTGCGGAGGCATTCCGTTCCTGCTCTGCTACCAGGCGTTTTTCTACAGGCCGGTTATAATGCTTGGGTCAATACGGAATATGGTGTTCGAGAATCTTGGAGCGCCTGTTGTTCTTTTTGATGATGAGAAGATGCTTGCTGATTTCAACTTGAGCGCATCAGAGCTGTTTGCGCTTGAGAGGCCTCTTGTCGGCCATCTTTCTTTAAGCGACTTCCTTAGGCGGTCTGTCGGAAACCAGCTCAGGGAACGCTCCTTGTCAACTGTGGAGGAGGTCTCTGTAAGCGGCAGCTCCGGCTCTGAGCTGATTTTTAATCTGAACTACAAGAAGCTCAGCGACAAGGGCGGAAAGAACTACGGAACACTCCTGTTCTTCCATGATATTACGGAGCTCAGGAAGCTTTACAACTCAATGGAGAAGACTGCTATGACAGATCCTGTTACGGGGCTTTCGAGCAGAATTTTCCTGCAGAAGAAAATAACAGAAATCAACCTTTACAGGAAGTTTCCTTATACAGCGGTTGTCTGCTCACTGAACGGCCTTTCCCTTATTTCTGAGGGGTTCGGCGAGGACGCAGGCAAGGCGGCGGAAATGCATGTCGCAGAGCTTTTAAGAAGCCAGCTTAGGGCAAGCGACTTCGCCGCTTATGACAGCGGGAACATGGTCGTTCTCATGCCTGATACTACGCATGAGCAGGCTGTGCTTGTGTTCAATCGGATTTCAAGGATACTTAGCCAGGACAGGACTTTCAACTTTATTCTTTCCCTTGAATTTGGAGCTGCCTCACGTCCAGACCCTGATTCTCCGATGCAGCAGACTGTAAGCCAGGCTCATGTCGCCATGTTGAATGTAAAGCTTAAGAGCGACGAGAAGGTTCACGAGTCAATTATTGACTCTCTCCGCGACGCGCTGCGGCTGTCTTCTTTCGAGACCGAGCAGCATTCGCTCAGGGTGCAGGACATTGCCTTGAGAATCGCCGGACAGTTCAATATCTCTGAGCAGGAGAAAGAGGATCTTAGAAAGCTCGCGTTGTTCCATGACATAGGCAAGATGTCCGTTCCGGCAGAGCTCTTGAACAAGACTTCTGCCTTGACAGAAGATGAGAAGAGAATAATGCAGCTCCATGTTATAAGCGGATACAAGATTGCAAATGTGTCCAAGGAGCTGCAGCCGATCGCGCGGGGAATACTGTGCCATCATGAGAGATGGGATGGAAAAGGCTATCCTAACGGATATGCGGGAGAGGAGATTCCGTTTCTGTCCAGGATTGTCAGTGTAGCGGACTCATTTGATGTTATGACACATGACCGTCCTTATCAGAAAGCGCGTCCTGTAAAAGACGCTGTTCTTGAGATAAAGAGGGAGAGAGGAGCGCAGTTTGACCCCGCTGTGGTGAACGCCTTTTTGAATCTTGGCTTTGTAAAAGAAATCATGAAAAACTAAGCTAAAAGCAATCCTTTTCTATTGACCAAAGATTATGAATCAAGTAATATATTTCTCATCTGCGGGGATGGTGGAATTGGTAGACACGCCAGCTTGAGGTGCTGGTGACGCAAGTCGTGGCTGTTCAAGTCAGCTTCTCCGCAATTCTTATAAAGACTGCTCATAGGGCAGTCTTTTTTATTTGGAGTGAAGTTTATGCTTGCAGTTCTTGTTAATTGCGCGGCTATTGTCCTGGGCTCCTTAGTCGGAGTTCTTTTTGCCAGGAAAATCCCTGAGAAAGTTACCGATGCGATAACACTTGCCTGTGGAGGTGTTACCCTTGTCATGGGCATACAGATGGCCCTTAAATACCAGAATGTTGTGTATCTTGCGCTGGCGGTGATACTTGGAGGCATTGCAGGCACGCTGCTTGATATTGACGGAGCTGTGCTTAAGGCAGGCAAATGGCTTGCGAAGGTTTTTCATCAGGATTCTGCCGGAAGCTCAGAACAAGCCGTTCCAGCTGCCTCTTATAAAGGGAATGTAAAGACAGCGGCAGAGATAAATACTGGAAAAGCGGAGTTCGCGGAAGGAAAGCCGAGAAAGAACTTTGCTTACGCTTTCCTCAATTCATCTGTTCTTTTCTGTGTCGGCGCAATGGCGATTATCGGCTCGTTCAAGGCCGGCATAGAGCATGACTATTCAATAATATTCCTCAAGTCCATCCTGGACGGATTTATCGCAGTTGGAATGGCTGTGGCTATGGGAATAGGAACCGCGTTCAGCGCGCTGGCGATTTTTGTCTACCAGGGCGCTCTTACATTGCTTTCTGTCTGGCTGGAGCCTTTAGTCACAGACAGGCTCCTGTCCGAGCTTACAGGGAGCGGAGGTGTCCTTATTGTGTTCATCGGCCTTAATCTGATGTCAATAAAGAAAATAAAGACCGCGAACTATCTTCCTGCTGTTCTTTTTACAGCTCTTTTTGTGCTCCTGGAGCCTGTGGTAAAAGCTTTTTTTTAGGTCTTTCTGTCAGCTATAATCCAAATATTTTCATGTTTTTTTTAATTGATTTCCTTTGCTATTTGCCGTAAGATATTTCCATAATCTAATCCCTGTATGCCACGAGGAGGAAACTAAATGGCAAAGGTTGAACTAAAAGGCGTTACAAAAGTCTACGACGGCGATGTGCTTGCTGTAGAGAAATCTAACGTTACAATTGAGGACCGCGAATTCTGTGTATTCGTAGGTCCTTCTGGATGCGGAAAGTCTACTACACTCCGCATGATTGCAGGTCTTGAGGATATTACAGATGGCGAGCTTTATATTGACGGCGAGCTTATGAATGATATTCCGCCGAAAGACCGCAATATCGCAATGGTATTCCAGAACTATGCTCTTTATCCGCACATGACCGTCTACGACAACATGGCGTTCGGTCTTAAGATCCGCAAGGTGGACAAGGCGGAGATTGACCGCCGCGTGCGCGAGGCTTCGCATATTCTTGATCTTGACAATTATCTTACACGTAAGCCGAAGGCTCTCTCAGGCGGACAGAGACAGCGTGTAGCGGTAGGACGCGCAATTGTCCGCTCGCCAAAAGTATTCTTGTTTGACGAGCCTCTTTCCAACCTTGACGCAAAGCTCCGCGTTACAATGCGCGCAGAAATCTCTGACCTGCATAACCGTCTCCAGGCTACAATGATATACGTAACCCATGACCAGATTGAGGCCATGACAATGGGAACAAAGATTGTTGTAATGTCAGAAAAGAGAATCCAGCAGATTGGAGAGCCTCTTTATCTTTACAACCATCCGATCAACAAGTTCGTCGCAGGCTTTATCGGAACGCCTCCTATGAACTTCTTTAAGGTTGATATAAAGGAAGAAGGTGGAAGAATTATTGCTGATGAAGGCAATTTTACTCTTGTTCCTACAGAAAAGCAGGCTCAGCACCTAAAGGAATACGTTGACAAGCAGGTTTGGTTTGGAATCCGTCCGGAAGACCTTGAGTATCATGAGGCTCCCGCAGCAGAGAACAATATGTCTCTCAAGGTTACAAACAAGGAGCCTCTTGGAGCCGAGACACAGATTTTTGTCCAGGTTCAGAATGTAAATATCGTCGCGCGCTGCGAGCCGGAAGTAAATCCTCAGCTTGGAGACACAGTGAACTTTACACCAAAGATGGACAGGGCAAAGTTCTTTGATCTGGAGACAGAAGTGAACATCTGTGAGCCAGAGATTGAGAAGAAATGGTGATAAAACAAAGCACATCCTTGTGCTTTGTTTTATCGACAGAATATTCTGTTCAACTGAAGGCAAACAGAATATTCTGTCCTGTCTGATGGTCGGCATCCATGCCGGCCGTTTTTTTTACAGCGGCATGGATGCCGCCATGTTTATAAGACAGAAAGTTGAAGCGCAAAGACGCAGGGCTTTGCGCAGGAGATAAAAATTACAGGACGTAATTTTTATCTCT
>CAZURC010000025.1:16973-19773 GCA_964623405.1 uncultured Treponema sp. | reverse complement strand
TTTTTTAGACAAGCAGACGAACACACTATGAATTATTCAGAATTGAATTTGGACGCGGGCCTCCAGAAAGGAATTGACGAGGCCGGCTATGTGAAGTGCACCCCTGTGCAGGAGCAGGTTCTTAAGGTTTCCCTTGACGGCTCTGACCTTTATGTCCAGTCGCAGACTGGAACTGGAAAGACCGCGGCTTTTTTAGTGACGATAATGCAGCAGCTTTTGTCTGGAGGAAAGTCCCAGGGAAAGAACGCTTTAGTCATGGTTCCGACTAGAGAGCTTGCTGTCCAGGTTGAGGAAGAGGCCCAAAAGCTTGGAAAGCATACGGATCTTGCGGCGGCCTCTTTCTATGGCGGCGTGGGATATGAGGCGCAGATTGATGAGCTTAAGAAGGGCGTTGATATTATCATAGGCACGCCCGGGCGCATAATTGACTTGCACGAGTCCGGCAAGATGGATTTAAGCAAGATATGCTATCTTGCTATTGACGAGGCGGACAGGATGTTTGACATGGGATTCTATCCGGACTTAAGAAAGATACTTAAGTTCCTTCCGGAGTCCTCTAGCCGCCAGACAATGCTTTTCTCCGCCACGCTGAACTCTTATGTGAAGAACCTTGCCTGGGAATACACAAAGGATGCTAAGGAAATCACTATTGAGGCGGACAATATTACCGTTGACGAGATTGACCAGGAACTGATTCATGTCTCTAGCGATGACAAGCTCAGGCTCCTGCTTGGAATCCTAGAGCGTGAGAACCCTGAGAGCCTCCTGATTTTCTGCAACACAAAGAAGATGTGCGAGATTCTTTCCAAGAGGCTTAGAATCAACGGGATAAAGAATGAGTACATTATAGGCGACCTGCCGCAGAGCCGCCGGCTTAAAATCATGGACAGCTTTAAGGAAGGAAAGATAAAGTGCCTTATTGCCACTGATGTCGCCGCGCGCGGCATTGACGTGAGCGACCTTGCGATGGTTGTGAACTACGACCTTCCGAACGAGGCGGAGAACTATGTCCATAGAATCGGACGCACCGCCCGCGCTGGAAAGACCGGAAAGGCGTACAGCCTTTGCACTGAGCAGGATGTCTATTCCCTTATGCCGATTGAGCGCTATATTGCCAAGCAGATTCCAAGCCGCCTTGCAGTGGAGGAGGACTTTGCCCAGGACAAGAGCCGCGATGTGTATATAAAGCTTGATAGTGATGAGCGGCATGAGAGAGGAGGCCGCGCAAGGGAAAGACAGTCTAGCCGTCCTGAGAGAAAGAGAAGCTACGGCGGAAAGGAAAGGCGGACGGAGAGCGACAGGAGAGAGCGTGCTGATAACAGCGAGATTGACAAGCTTAGCAGAATGAGCGCAGACGAGCGGATGGAATACTACAAGGCAAAGTATGCGTCAGGGGCAAAGGAAAATGGTTCCTATAAGAAAGCTTCCTCTAAGCCTGGCAAGTCCGGCGGCTCTGGCAGAAAGGGCGCGGGAGCTAAGGGCAAGAAGGGAAGAGAGCAGGACTTGAGGAGCAGGAGACCGGCGGGAAATAAGCCTTTCGCAAGAGTGAGCGGAAAGAAGACGGCGGAAAAGAAGCCTCTGCCTGCCAAGAAGAGCGGATTCCTTGACAAGATAAAAAGAATATTCGGCAGATAGGACATTGGCGGGGTTTTAGGGGCAGAGCCCCTAGGAGAAAGGGTAGGCCGCGACAGAGTGCGGCCGCAAGGGAAAGGCTTTTCCCTCCTTATTAAAACTTTGGAATTAAATAACTTTGGAGAACAACTATGATTACAGTTTCTGATGTGAGCCTGCATTTTAGCGAGAAGCCGCTTTTTAAGGACGTGAACCTTAAATTTACTGCTGGAAACTGCTATGGAATAATAGGCGCGAACGGTGCGGGAAAATCCACGTTCCTGAAAGTCCTTTCGGGTGAGCAGGAGAAGGATTCTGGCGAGATTATAATTACTCCGGGCGAGAGAATGGCTGTATTGAAGCAGGATCACTTTGCCTATGACAGCTACAGTGTAAAGGAGACCGTCCTTATGGGATTCCCGAAGCTCTATGAGGTCTCCAAGTCGCGCGACGAGATTTACGCCAAGCCGGATTTTACGGAGGAGGACGGAATAAAGTCCGCAGAGCTTGAGGCTCAGTTCGGCGAGCTTGGCGGATATGAGTCGGAGAACCAGATTGAGCAGATGCTTTCAGGGCTGGGGCTTGAGGAGAAATATCATGACAAGATGATGGGGGAGCTTGATGAGTCGCAGAAAGTCCGCGTGCTTCTTGCGCAGGCCCTGTTTGGAAATCCCGACATTCTTGTGCTTGATGAGCCGACAAACGGTCTTGACCTTGAGTCGATTAACTGGCTGGAGGATTTCCTCCTTAACTCTGACAACATCGTGATTGTCGTGAGCCACGACCGCCACTTCCTGAACACTGTCTGCACTGTGATTTGCGATATTGACTATGGAAAGATAACACAGTTCGCGGGAAACTACGACTTCTGGTACCAGATGAGCCAGATACTGCAGAAGCAGGCGAGGGACCAGAAGAAGAAGAACGAGGAGAAGGCGAAGGACTTGAAGGAATTTATCCAGAGGTTCGCCTCCAATGCCGCGAAGTCAAGGCAGGCGACGAGCCGCAAGAAGGTTCTTGAGAAGCTGGAGCTTGAGGATTTGCCTGTCACAAGCCGCAAGTTTCCTTTTGTGCAGTTCAAGCCGGACAGGGATATTGGAAACAATGTCTTGGAATGCAGGAAGCTCTGCTCAAAGGACGAGGACGGCGCTCAGCTGCTGAATGACTTTAGCCTTGTCGTGAACAGGAC
>CAZURC010000025.1:3277-16873 GCA_964623405.1 uncultured Treponema sp. | reverse complement strand
AGGACGAGGACGGCGCTCAGCTGCTGAATGACTTTAGCCTTGTCGTGAACAGGACTGACAAGATTGCGTTTGTCGGGATAGAGCATAATTCAATCTCATCTCTCTTTGATATTGTCTCAGGTGAGAAGAAGGCGGATTCCGGCGAGTATTTCTGGGGTCAGACTACGAGCTTTGCATATCTTGCGCGTGACAACAACAAGTATTTCTTGAATGACTACAATATCACGGAATGGCTCAAGCAGTTCTCCAAGGACCAGGATGACGCCTATGTGCGCGGTTTTCTGGGACGTATGCTCTTTTCGGGAGACGAGTCTCTTAAGAAGGTAAAGGTGTTGTCGGGAGGCGAGAAGGTGCGCTGTATGCTTTCCAAGATAATGCTTTCCGGCGCGAATGTCCTTATAATGGATGACCCGACTAACCACCTGGACCTTGAGGCTATTGAGAGCCTTAACCGCGCGCTTGTTGATTTTCCTGGCGTGATTCTGTTTACAAGCCATGACCATGAGTTTATTTCCACTATCGCAAACAGGATAATAGAGATTACTCCGAAAGGCGTGATTGACCGCATGATGCCTTTTGATGACTATATGGCGGATGAGCAGGTGAGAAGTCTTCGTGAGGAGTATTACAAGGGCTCTGACCGGAAGATAAAGTTCTAGGACAGGCTTTTTGCAGATATTTGGAAAAAATCAGAAGAATGATATTGACCAAAATCTGCAAAATCTATACTATATTAAAAGTCCTGCCGCAGTAGCTCAGTTGGTAGAGCGCCGGACTGAAAATCCGTATGTCGTTGGTCCGATTCCAACCTGTGGCAAAGCCTCTGAAGTTTTCAGAGGCTTTTTTTATTAGAGTCGCCTTGCTGGAATAATTTTTTGTAAACAGTTTGGCAGAGCGCGCTTTATGGGTTAGAATTTAGATGTCTATAATAGAATAGATAGAATATTCTCGGAGGATTTCCTATGAAAAAGATAAGCAAGGTTCTTGGCGTGTTTGCGGCGCTTATGGCATTGTCATCTTCTGCTTTTGCTTTAAGCCTTGACGGCATTACGGAGGACTGGGTAAAGGAGTTCAACGGCAAGTCTGACACAATAAGCGGCGGGTTTGATGACTTTGCAAAGCAGCTTTCTGTCGCGGTGCCTCAGGCGGCGACTCAGCAGAATGTGTGGGCGGATGCCTATATCGGAAAGATTTTTCCTTCAGCTCTTCCTCACCTTGGAGGCGGCTTGAACCTGGGTCTTACCCATATAGACACGAGCGGATTGAAAGACGCTATTGACGGGCTGGGGCTTGATGACGTTGATATTAAGGACAGCTATTATTTTCCTGTGTTCACGGCTGACTTAAGGCTCGGCGGTGTGATTCTTCCTTTTGACTTTGATATTGCTGTCATAAAGACTGGAACATTGAGCACTTCACAGTTCGGCGCGGATCTTTCTGTTGACCTTTTTACAATCGGCATGGATGTGCGGTACGCTCTCTTTGAGGGCGGAATTGTAATGCCTAAGATAAGTGTCGGAGGCGGATACTTCTATAACCAGGGAACGTTCGAGGTTGACTCTGACTATGCCGAGGCGAACATAGACTATAAGGTTCATACAATGTATCTCCAGGCCCAGGTCTCTAAGACTTTCCTTTTTATAACTCCTTTCCTGGGCTTGCGCGGCCTTGTGTCTAAGTCCGACAACAGCTGGGACTGGTCTTATAACGAAAGCTATGCTAACGCGATAAATACAACGGCTTCTGCTGCCGGCATTACAGGACTTAAGACAAAGGATTCAGGCTCGTATACAAAGAGCTCCTTTGACTTTAATGCAATACAGCCGCAGATTTTTGGCGGTGTCGGAATACGCTTCTTTGTAGTTGACTTTACATTGAGCTTGACTGCTGACCTGCGCCATATTACAGATGACGGACTTTGGTCCGGAGCGGCAAGCCTGCGCCTTTCAATATAAGCTTAGCTTACGCTTCTTTTACAGCCGTCTTTTGCAAGGCGGCTTTTTTTGTCTTCCCGCATGTAACAGGGTGCAAGCGTGATAACAGCAATCGCGCTGGGAATGATTGTCTAAAGGCTTGAACTGTGTCATAATTACACAAGATGAGCGTGAATATAGTTTTTGCCGGCGGCGGCACGGGAGGACACATCTACCCTGGTCTTGCTGTCGCCGATGAGCTTAGGAAAATTGCGAAAGAGAATGGTCTTGATATAAGAATATTCTGGATTGGAAACAGCAAGGGTATGGACAGAAACCTTGTAGAGAAGAGCGGAAGCGCGGATAAGTTCATAGGAATACCGTCCGGAAAGCTCCGCCGCTATTTCTCATTCAGGAACATCCTTGACTTGTTTAAGGTTGCCGGCGGCTTCTTTGTTTCCTTGTTTTATCTTGCAAGAATAAGGCCAGCTGTTCTTTTCTCAAAGGGCGGCTTCGTTTCTGTTCCTCCTTGCATTGCCGCGGGAATCCTTCATATTCCAGTCTTTACGCATGAATGTGATTTTACGCCGGGGCTTGCCACAAGACTCAACAGCCGTTTTGCGGTGAGGATTCTTGTCTCTTACAGCCAGACAAGAGGCTATTTTAATAGAAAGATTCAACCGAAAGTAACTGTTACTGGCAATCCTGTCCGTCCTGTCTTTTACAGCGCGGATTTTAGGAGGGGGCTTGATTTCTTGTTTGGAGGGGAAAAAGCTGTTCCCTCAAAGCCTGTCCTGCTTGTACTTGGAGGAAGCCTCGGCGCCCATCAGCTTAATGAGCTTGTTGTAAATAACTTGGACTGGCTGACAGGGCGTTTTACTGTCGTGCATCAGTGCGGCGCGAAGGATGCGGACTTTGTTCCGGCGCGGACGGAGAGTTATCTTCCGTATCCTTTTATTTACGAGCAGATGCCGGATGTTATTGCCTGTGCCGATATTGTTCTTTCAAGGGCAGGGGCGAACACTATATGGGAAAGCTCTGTCCTGGGAAAGCCGTCCGTCCTTGTGCCCTTGTGCGGGAGCGGCACAAGGGGAGATCAGGTTGAGAATGCGAGGTTCTTTGAGGAGAGAGGCGCGGCTTTTGTGCTTTACGGAGACGGCGCCAGTTCTGACGGCTTGAGGGCTGCCCTGGAGAAGCTTCTTGATAATAATACTAGGCGGCAGATGGCGGAAAAATCTCTTGCTCTTTCTGCCGGAAAAAAGCCTGCCCGTCTTATCGCTGAGCTTATTTTTGACAGCATAGACAAAGAGAAATGAGGAAACTGCTGTGCATTTTACTTTTATTGATATTGTTTTTTCCATTGTGCTCCTGGTGTTTGGGATAATGGCCTGTGCAAAAGGGTTCATAAAGGAGCTTTTCGGCAAGCTTTCTGTATTCGCAGGTCTCTTTGCGGCTGTCTTTTTCTGCGGAAGGCTAAGCCCCTACCTTGAGAAGATAATCCGCAGCAATGCGGTCTGCGCTGTTGTTTCTTTTGTCCTCCTTTTTATTACTGTCTTTCTTCTGGTAAAAATTATTCAAACGGTTATTTCAGGCGCATTCAAGGGGGAAATCCTAAAAAGCCTTGACCGTGTGCTGGGCTTTGCCTTTGGGGTTTTGGAGGGGCTTGTCATTGTCTGCCTGTTCCTTGTCCTGATAGAGGCGCAGCCGTGGTTTGACCCTGCTCCTGTTGCAAAAGACAGCTTTTTCTGGCGCTTGCTTTCCGGAGTCCTGGAGAGACCTGTCCAGACGCTTGGAGGAATATTTGTCTGATGTTTGAGAATTTGCTTTACCAGGATGCAACAAAGCTTATTTGCAGGGATATAGAAAGCGGCACACTTCCTTCTTCTATTCTTCTTTCAGGGCCACAGTCAAGCGGAAAGCTCACATGCGCGCTTGAGATTGCAAGGATTCTTTCATGCGAGGGAGACTCCAATGGCAAAAAAGGAAGCTGGCTGTGCAACTGCCCGTCATGCAAAAGACATAAGGAGCTTTCAAGCACAAACCTGATTCTTGCCGGTCCAAGAGACTGCTATATTGAGATTCTTGCGGCTAAGCGCGCTTTTCTTGATGCCGGCGCAAACAACCTGGACTGCCTGTCCGCTACGCGCTACCTGTTTATACGCGCTGTAAGAAAGCTTACTCTTAGGTTCAGCCCTGTCTTATGGGAGAAAGATGACAAGGTCTCAAAGTTCTCTCCTATTGTCGAGGAAATAAACGACCAGCTGGAGCTTCTTTCCCCGAGCCTCCCTGTCCCTCCGAATGACACTCTCTCTGAGATTACAGAAAAAATCGCCCAGCTCTCCAAGAAGCTGGAAGGCTCGTATATGTACGATTCCATGCCGATTGAGCATATAAGGAAGATGAGCTTCTGGGCGCACTTAAAGTCTGCGGAGGGGAAAAAACTCCTTGTCATAGAAAACGCTGATAAGATGAATGAGAGCTGCCGGAATGCTCTTCTTAAAATCCTTGAGGAGCCGCCGGAAGATACTCTTTTTATTCTTACAACGTCAAGACGCGGAGCTGTTATGCCTACTATCCTCTCCCGTGTAAGGACATACACTTTTTTTGAGAGAACTAAGCAGCAGCAGACAGAGGTAATAGAAAGAGTTTTCCATGACAATGCGGAGAAAGGCAGGGGCTTGCTTCGCGAGTACCTTGAGACTTTCCTGCCGGTTGCTCCTGATATTATAAGGAAGGCTGCGTATCAGTTTTATGACAGCATACTCAATGGAAGCCTTATACAGATAGATGTAATAGCAGGACAGTGCGGCGGCTTTGAGCCGAGAGTTCTTTTCAAGCTGTTTCTGCAGGATGTAATCGAGGCTCAGAGGAGCAGGGCGGCGGAATCAGGCTTCTCTGCGAGGGATTGCGAGATAGAGCTTAGGAACATAGATGCGGTAAAGGACTGCTATAACAGCGTGTCCATATATAACCAGAAGCCAGCGTCTGCTCTTGAGAAACTCTACAGGGACTTAGCTAGCATAAGAAAAAACGGCTAGAAAAGGGGAGGACTTATGCAGGACTTTTCGGATAGAGTGTATGAGAAGCTTTCAAAGCTTTCTCCCGGACAGATTGCGCAGTTTTTCAGCACCCTCAAGGGACAGAATGAGATGTTCAGCTCAATTTTCCAGTCGCTTTCCACGGGGCTTGTAGCTGTGGACAAGTCCTGGAAGACTATGCAGATAAACAATGCGGCAGAGCGTCTTCTGCCTCTAAAAAGCTCGCCTGTTGAGAGCAAGGATGAGAACTCTAAGCTCTATGACTTTATAGACGATGATGAAATCTGCAAGTTCCTGAAGGACTGCGATACATGCACAAGGACGAATGTAAGAGATGAGTACACTGTGACAACGCCTGGCGGCGCTGTCCGCTTTATAGAAATTTCTGTAATGCCTCTTGTCGAGGATAGCCAGATAAGCGGCAATATAATTCTTATTGAGAATGTAACTGAGAAGCGCAACCAGGAAATTCTCCTTCACCGCATGGAAACCATGGCAGGACTTACAAATATCGCGGCCAGCGTTGCCCATGAGATAAAGAATCCTCTAGGCGCTATAAGCATCCATATACAGCTTCTGCAGAAAGCCTTAAAGAAGAAGAGGGAGAGCGATGGAATGCTCCCCGAGCCTAAGTTTGCGGAAAAATATCTTGATGTTGTGAACCAGGAGATAGACCGGCTGAACAAGATTGTCGTTGATTTCCTTATGGCTGTCCGTCCGGTTTCCGCCAACTTCTCGCTTGTAAAGGTCAATTCCCTGTTGACTCAGTTTATCCAGTTCATAACGCCAGAGTTTAATGAGAAGAAGATTCGAATTGACTCAAAGCTATGCGCTCAAGACCCGAAGCTGCTTATTGACGAGAAACTCTTTAGGGAAGTCCTTGTTAATATTGCGCAGAATGCGCTTGCCGCCATTGAGGAGCGTTTTAATGCCAGCATTAAGTCCAATGCTTTTGCGGAAGTCTTTTTCGGAAAGCTCTCGATAGCAAGCTGTGTGAAGGATGATAAATTCATCCTTAAGATCTCCGATAATGGCTGTGGAATGAATGATGAGACAAAGGAGCGCATCTTTGAGCCATATTATACAACCAAAGCCAATGGGACAGGACTTGGCATGGCGATGTCCTATAAAATCATAAAGGAGTTTTCAGGAGATATTTCTGTTGACTCCGTGCTAGGCGAAGGCTCAGTGTTTACGCTCTCAATTCCTATTCCGCAGACAAAGAAAAATCTGCTTGCGGACAGCGGCAATGAGCCGGAAAAGCTCCTTGTTGATAAAAGAAGGAAATAAAGTATGAAATTCACTGTTTTGATTATTGATGATGAGAAGAATATTCGCGAAGGTCTTGCCGCCGACTTTGAGATGGATGGCTATAATGTAAAGATTGCGGCAAACGGGGATGAGGGGCTTGAGTTCCTCTCCAAAGGAGACATAGATCTCGTGATTACGGATCTTAGGATGCCAGGAATCAGCGGGGAAGATGTCCTGAAGAAAGTTACCCGTGAAATGCCTGGTATTCCTGTCATCGTGCTGACAGGACATGGCTCGATAGATGCCGCTGTCTCTGCGATGCAGAACGGCGCTTATGATTTTCTTACAAAGCCTTTGAACCTTGAGCATCTGGAGCTGGTTGTAAAGCGCGCGTTAAAAGGAAGAGAGCTGAGCTTGCAGCATCAGGCGCTGCTGTCGGAAGTGAAGTCAAAATCTGCCGCTGACGGCATGATAGGAAAAAGCGCCGCCATGCAGAGAGTGAACACTCTTGTGCAGAAGGTCGCAGGCTCAAAAATCAGTGTCCTGATTACCGGAGAAAGCGGGGTTGGAAAGGAAGTTGTCGCAGACGCCATCCAGCAAAAATCCCAAAGGAGCGACAAGCCTTTTATAAAGGTTCACTGCGCCGCGCTGAGCGAGTCTCTGCTTGAGAGCGAGCTTTTCGGCCACGAGAAAGGAGCGTTTACGGGAGCCGATACAATGCACAAGGGGAAATTTGAGCTTGCCGATGGGGGAACAATATTTCTTGATGAGATTGGCGAGATTAACCAGAGTGTCCAGGTCAAGCTGCTCCGTGTCCTGCAGGAAAAAAAGTTTGAGCGTGTCGGGGGTGAGGATACGATTGAGGTTGATGTCCGCATAATATCCGCTACGAACAAGATACTTGAGGATGAGGTAAAGGCAAAAAGATTTAGGGAGGATCTTTATTTCCGTCTTAAGGGAATTGAAATTACAGTTCCTCCTCTGCGCGAAAGAAAAGACGATATACCGCTCCTCCTTAACACTTTCCTTGAACGGTATAATAAGGAAAACAACAGGAATATAAAGGGATTCTCCAATGCGGCAAAGAATATCCTGTTCAGCTACAGCTGGCCGGGAAATGTACGTGAGCTGCAGCACTGCGTTGAAAGCGCTGTCGTTATGGCTAGCGGAGATGAGATACAGGCTGAGGATCTTGCAATTCAGGCTGACACCAAAAAAGACTCAGAGGCTATTCTTGTGCCATACGGCATCAGCCTTGACGAGGCCGAGAAGATAGTTATTCTGGAAAACCTTGAGGCAAACAACGGCAATAAAAGCAAGACTGCCGACATCCTGAAGATTGGACGAAAGACTCTGCATAGAAAGCTTAATGAGTATGGACTTGCCGGCTCTGAGCAGGATTCAGAGGAGTAGGGTAGCAATTACTCTTTGCTTTTATACCATTCCTCCACAATTCTCCAGGCCTTCAGCAGCTCGCCTGTTCTTTCCCTTGTGATTTTCCTCATAGTCTCGTTGTCCGCGTTTTTATCTGGATGGAAGCGCATCAGCTTTTTATGGAACTGCCTCTTTGCCTCTCCGTAGTCCGCATTTTCCTGTATGCTTAGAACCGCGAGGGCTTCCCTCACCTCGCTTTGAGCATATTTTATAACTTTTCCTGAAGACTGTTTTGCGCTAGACGTGCTTTTTTTCGCACTGTGTCTATTTTTATGGACAGTATTCGTTGCTATGTCTGAGAGAATTTTGCTTGAACTCTTTTGTCCGACAATATCCTGTCTGCTTTTGTATACTTCTTCGCGGTTTCTGGCTTCTTTTTCTTTGTCCCGCGCAGAAAAAAAATCGCCGGACTCAAGCGCTTTGCTGAGCAGCTCACCCAGTTTATCGTACATTGAATCCGGCATCTTTAGAAGTTCCTTGTTTGTCTTTGGCTTTCCTGCGCTTTTGCAGGAAAGCTTCTTTCGGACTAGATTATTGTTCCTGGCGGAATTACAGCCCCTTTGCGTATTACGATGATTCCATCGGCTGAATAGAATATTCCATGGTCTCCGTCTTCGTAATGGTTTCCGCTGACATTTATCTGGACGTTGTCGCCGATTGCTGCATTCTTATCAATAATAGTGTTCGCAATCTTGCAGTTTTTGCCTATTCCGATATTAGGCTTGCCATTTTCCGCGTTCTCTGCTTTTACAGTGTCTGTCTCGTAGAAGTCTGAGCCCATTGTTATTACGCCGGTAAGCTCTGTCCCGCTTTCAATTACGGATCTTACGCCGATTACAGAGCGTTTCAGGTTCGCTTTTGTGATTACGCATCCTTCCGATGTGAGGGAATTTTCTATTGTTGCTCCGTTCACCTTTGAAGGCGGAAGGTTTCTCATGTGGGTATATATAGGCTCTTCAATATCATAGAGATTGAACTCTGGATTGTAGTCTGTAAGGGCAAGGGTCGCATTATAGAAGCTGCGAATTGTACCTATGTCTTCCCAGTATCCGTTGAAAATATATGAGTTCACCTTTTTTGACTTTATTGATTTTGGGATAATCTCTTTTCCAAAGTCCGTGAAGTTATTGTCAAGGGCTTCTTCCATGGTCTTTGCATTGAAAATATATATGCCCATTGACGCAAGGTATTCCTTTTCTTCAGGAAGGCCGCCACGCGCGTTCTGAGGAATTTTCCAGTCAGATATATCCAGGTCTGCGGCCGGCTTTTCCTGGAATGCCGTAATCCTGTTCTTCGTGTCTATTTTCATGATTCCAAATCCGGAGGCATCATGGCGGTTTACAGCGGTCGTCGCGATTGTGATGTCGGCTCCGCTTTTTATATGGCTGTCCATGAAGTCTCTTAGATTCATTCTGTAGAGCTGGTCGCCGGAAAGAATTATGTAATGTGTTGGGTTTGCAGAGCGGAAATGAACCATATTCTTTCTTACTGCGTCGGCAGTTCCCTCAAACCATCCTGAGTGCTCCAGTGTCTGTTCCGCCGCAAGAATCTCAACAAATCCTCCAGAGAAATTATCAAAATGGTAGGTATTTGTTATGTGATGATGGAGAGATGCGCTGTTGAACTGGGTAAGAAGATAAATCTTTCTATAGCCGGAATTTATACAGTTGGAGATTGGAATGTCAACAATTCTGTATTTTCCTCCGAACGGCACGGCTGGCTTTGATCGTTCTTTTGTCAGAGGGTAGAGTCTTGTGCCCTTTCCTCCGCCCAGAATAATAGCTATTACACGGGGCTTTTCTGTCTGTTTTGCTTTGTCCATGGTTTTCTCCTGTTGCTGCTCAAATATTTTTTACTATGTTCATTATAAATCTATATTATTGTCTTTTCAAACAAAATCGTTCCTTAAAACAAAAGGGGCTGCGATGTTTTAACAGCCTCTTTTAGCTGTCCTTGCCTTTTGTCTCCGATGTTGAGGGCGAGCTTGCGATGTTGTCTGTATTGCAAAGAAGAGAGGAGAATTCCGAGGAGGGCATTGGCTTTGCATAGTAGAATCCCTGCACAATATCACAGCCCATGTTCTTGAGCATGTCAGACTGACCCTTGTCTTCCACTCCCTCTGCCACTGTGTTCATCTTTAAGTCTTTCGCCATGCTTATTACAGAATTGATTATTATGTGTTCTTTCTCAGTGTCTTTTGAGTTAAGGAATTCCTTGTCCAGCTTTATAACGCTCGCAGGAATGTCTTTGAGCAGGCTCAGCGAAGAGAAGCCGGAGCCGAAATCATCAACTGAAATAGAGAACCCCGCATTCTTTATTTCGTTCATAGCCTTGAGGAGCCTGTCCTTGTTGTCCATCATCAGGCTTTCTGTAAGCTCAATTTCAATTGACGAGGGGGCAATCTCGTATTTTGAGGCTATTTCCTTATATATCTTCGCCACGTCAGGATTATAGAGCTGCACACGTGAAAGGTTGCAGCTGATTGTTATGGCTTTCTTTTCCTTGCTGTCTTTCTGGGCTTTGTTCCATTTGTCAAGAAACTGACAGACGTTCTCAAAGACCATCAGATCAATTTTCCCGATAAAGCCGTTCCTCTCAAAAAGCGGCACAAAGTATGATGGGGACAAGAGACCTTTCTTCTTGTGGTTCCATCGGACAAGAGCCTCCGCGCCTATTATCTTTCCTGAGTCAAATAGAAATTTAGGCTGATAGTAGACAACAAACTCATTTTCCTGGAATGCTCTTTCCATGTCAAAGATAATGTCTTTCTCTTGCTGCGTGGTGTTTTCCATTTCCGAGGTGAATACACATATTCTTTTTGGATTAAGACCTGTCCTCCCGGCTTTCCTGGCCGTCTCCGCCTTGTCCATCATAAGCGGCACGTCTTCTCTTGTGTTGCTTATCTCATATACACCGATAGAGAATTCAAGCTTAAAGTGATCAGGAAGCATATTTGAGATGCTGTCGGGGATAGTTGTCATGCCTAGAATCATGTCTTCAAGGACAGGAAGAACGGTAGTGTGGATTAGAAATGAGAAATTGTCGTTGTAGTTGCGGCAGGCAAGGGAGCCTTTTGGAACGGTATGGGCAAAATGCCGGCCGAGCTTTGCAATAATTTCCATTCCCTTTTCCTGGCCGAAAGCTCCTGTTATATATCTGTATGAATTTATGTCGAGAGACACAAGAGAGTATTCTGAGCTTTTGGCTCTTGATAGAATTTTCTTTGTGTCGGCAATGAACTTCCTTGTAGACGAAAGACCTGTAAGCTCGTCTTTCTGCACAAAGTTCTGCAGGCGCAAATGTGATATAAATAGAAGAGTGAAAAGAATAATGAATAAACAGATGAATATTAAAGTTATTGAAAAAGTCAAAGCGAAGCCTTGAGAAGAAACATCTCTCACTTATTATTATAACCCATAATCAAAACAAAGTCTAAAATTTGTTGTTGCCTTGATAAATTTCTAAACAGACGTTCTGATAAACCGATAATCTAAATGTAAGTTTTCCATAGTTATAAAGCATGAGGTAGATGATGATTAGAGGCTGGTACATAGGCTCAAGCGGAATGAATGCTCAGCAAAACAGGCTTGACGCAATATCAAACAATCTTGCGAATGTTGACACTGCCGGATATAAGCGGGATGTCGCAGTGAGCAAGTCGTTTCCTGAGCTGCTTTTAAGGCGTACTTCTGCCGACGGGGTTTATAAAACCTCCATGGGCTCAGCGGATGCGGCTCCGATAATCGGAAAGCTAGGGCTTGGCGTGGAGACGAATGAGAACTTCACAGAATTTGAGCAGGGCTCTTTCAGGTCAACAGGCTCCTCTTCGGACTTTGCCCTTTCCGGCGAGGGATTCTTTACAGTTGAAACACCTGGCGGCGAACGCTACACACGCAATGGAAATTTCCTCCTTGGAAAAGAAGGCATCCTGGAGACAAAGGATGGATACCCGCTGATTGGAGAAAACGGATACATACACGTTGATGATGATAAATTTGTTGTCAACGAGGATGGAATGATTTACTCAAGCGAAGGCGATTTTATTGACAGGATAAAGGTTGTGCGGTTTGACAATGAGCGCTATCTAAAGAAGATGGGGAATAGCCTTTGGTCGTCAAACGATATTTCCGGCGAGGCATATATTGCAGAGGGAACAGAAAGACCTAAGATGCTCCAGGGATATATGGAGACAAGCAATGTTAATGTTGTGAACGAGATGGTCAAGATGATAGAAGTGAACAGAGCCTACGAGGCTAACCAGAAGACGATACAAAGCGAGGACTCCATGATGTCAACGCTTTGGACAAGGGTTGCTCTTTCACGATAGGACAGCGTTTAGACACTTATAAATAACACTGGAGGAACTGATAAAATGGTAAGAAGCCTATGGACAGCGGCGACAGGCATGAATGGCCAGCAGTCGAATCTTGATGCGATTTCAAACAATCTCTCAAATGTGAATACTACAGGCTTTAAGCAGCAAAGAGTTGAATTTGAGGATTTGCTTTATCAGAATGTCAAGCTTGCTGGCACACCAGCTACGGAAGACACAGTTGTTCCTGTGGGAATCCAGCAGGGAACCGGCGTAAAGGTTGCCGCTACTCAGAGAATCTTTACCCAGGGCTCGCTTCAGAACACAGGCGTAGACACAGATATTGCGGTTGTGGGCGACGGCTTTTTCCGTGTCCAGCAGTACGACGGGAGCTATGCCTACACCCGTGACGGAACATTCAAGGTGGACATGAACGGCCAGCTTGTGACATCGAACGGACTTCGTGTTATGCCGGAGGTCATTCTGCCGGAAGGATTTGATATTCATTCACTTACGGTGGCTGATGACGGACGCGTGACTGTAAAGATATTCGGGCAGGATGATCCGATTGATGTCGCGCAGATTGAGCTTTACCGTTTTCCAAACAACGCCGGCCTTGAGGCTGCGGGAGATAATCTTTTTAAGGTGACAAACGCGTCAGGAGAAGCTGTCGCGGGAAGGCCTGGATATGACGGATTTGGAGTCACAAAGCATAAGTTTGTCGAGATGTCCAATGTCTCTGTAGTCAATGAGATGGTGCAGATGATTGTCGCGCAAAGAGCTTATGAGTTCAACTCAAAGGCGATACAGACAAGCGACTCAATGCTCAGCACGGCAGTAAATTTAAAGCGTTAGCAGAGATTAGCAGCGGGAGAATAGTATGAACACGGTCGGCGGAATAAGCTCAATTACAGCAGGCTACGGAGCTCTTACGGATGTGAAAATCTCTGCGGACAAAGGAAAGTTCGAGGAGCTTCTCCGCTCTGTGTACAAGGAGTCCTCTTCTGCGGGAGAAAATCTCTCCTCTTCGCAGATTCTCCAGAATGGAAGGCTTAATGGAGACTACAGCACAGGCTTCGCAGGCGCATTCTCGTCTCCATCAGACAAAGAATCCTTGCCTGTGGGGGCGGCTGCTAACCAGGCTAATCCGCATGTAAAGCAGGGAAATATAGACCGGACATCAAAGCTTTATGAGAAGTCGCTGGAGATGGAGTCCTATATTGTAAAGATAATGCTCAGCCAGATGAGAAAAACGGTTGTAAAGGCTGGCGGAGAAAGTGACTTCGCAACAAAAATGTACGAAGACATGCTCTATGATGAGTATGCAACGGCAATGACAAAGAACGCGGGGTTCGGGCTTGCAGACCAGATGTATCTCCAGCTCTCAGGCAACGGTGTCAATGTTGAGGCATAAGTCCTGCCTGATTGTCTAAGGCGAAAATCAATCTTCCATGCCATGAGGCTCATAGGTGTCTTAACAGAAGCTGTCTGCCTGCCGTAGATGCTGCCTCTTAATCTTCATATCTACATCTCTAATTGAAGAAATCAATAAAAAAAGATAGAATTACCCTTATGAATGCGAGACTTCCTGAGAACTTAAAAGGATTCCATATTCATTGTGTAGGAATAAAAGGGACGGGGCTTTCAG
>CAZURC010000025.1:0-3177 GCA_964623405.1 uncultured Treponema sp. | reverse complement strand
AACTTAAAAGGATTCCATATTCATTGTGTAGGAATAAAAGGGACGGGGCTTTCAGCTCTTGTGGAGATTTTGGCTGCTCACGGGGCTGTTATTACAGGAAGCGATGTCAGCGAGCGGTTCTATACAGACGAAATACTTGAAAAGCTTGGACTAAAGGCGCTTCCTTTTAGCGCGTCAAACATCACAGACAGCGTTCAGCTCGTAATCTATTCCTCAGCATATAGCATAGATACAAACCCTGATCTTGCGGAGGCCTCCCGGAGAGGAATCCCATGTATGCTTTATAACGAGGCTCTAGGAGCTGTGTCAGAACATGCGTACTCATGCGGCGTGTGCGGTGTCCATGGAAAAACCACAACTACAGGAATGTGCGGCTCTATCTTCAAGGAGACTGGTCTTCGCGGGCAGGTTCTTGCCGGAAGCATTATCTCCTCACTAGGAGGATGCACATATATAAGTCATGGATTTGATTCTCTTCCCGCAGATGGAGACAAGAGCGAAAAGCCTTTCTTTATAGCGGAAACCTGTGAATACAGAAGGCACTTTATGTCGTTCTGCCCTCAGAAAATTATCCTTACATCCGTAGAAAGTGACCATCAGGATTTCTATCCTACATTCAAGGATATACAGAACGCTTTTGTTGACTATATATGCAAGCTTCCTTTGAACGGACAGCTTATTTATTGCGCTGATGACAAGGGAGCCGTAGAAACAGCTGGAATTGCGGCGGCCAAGCGTCCGGACATACAGATGACCGGCTATGGAGAAAATGCAGAGGGAGCTTACAAGCTTACATTTGGACGGATTGAGAACGGAAGGCAGTTTTTTAATATAGACTCAATAGGCGAGTGCGCAATCTGTGTTCCTGGTGTCCACAATGTCCGCAATGCGGTTGCGGCTGTCGCCCTTAACACAGAGATACTGAAAGTCTCTGGCAAAAATCCCTCTGAATACAGTTCTCAGATAAAAAAAGGGCTTCTAGGCTTTACGGGCGGCAAGAGGCGCAGCGAGATTATAGGGCGCGCAAGGACTCCTCTCGGACAGGAAGTTATTTTTATAGATGACTATGGCCACCATCCGACTGCAATAAAGACAACTCTTTCGGGGTACAGGGAATTCTACAAGGGACACAAGATTATTGTTGACTTCATGAGCCATACGTACACTAGGACAGCTGCTTTGCTTGAGGAATTTGCCTCATCCTTTGGTAGCGCGGACAAGGTAATTATAAACAAGATTTATGGCAGCGCGAGAGAGAATGCGGATGCGGCAAAAGTGACAGGAGAGATTCTTTCTGAGCGGACAAAAAAACATCACAAGGATGTTGTCTATTGCGGTGAGTTTGATGATGCCGCTGCGACCGCGCTAAAAATGCTTAGCGAGGAAAGCGGAAAGGAATACCCTGACGGCTATCTTTTTGTCACAATGGGAGCCGGCAACAACTGGCAGGTAGGAACAAAGCTTCTTGACTTGCTTGGCAGGGCAGATGCAAAAGGAGCGCAAGAATGAACAGCATGACAGGCTATGGCTTTAAGGAAGCCGTTGTTGAGAATACTAATATCAGTGTTGAAATACGATCGGTAAACAGCCGTTTCCTTGACTTGGGCATCACTCTTCCTCCATTCCTAAATTCCCTGGAAGGAAAGCTCCGTAAGATTGTCTCAGGGAAAATTGCGCGTGGCAAGGTTGACCTTACAATACGCGTCAAGGATATGAGCTCAACTGCGGTCGTAAGTCCTGATACAAACACCGCTCTGATGTACCGCGGGGCAATAGAAAAAATAGCAAATGCCTTGGGCTACGATTCCTCATCAATTCCTCTCTCTCTTGTTATTGCCCAGGATGGAGTTCTGAATGTCACCCATGAGTATGATGCTGATAAATACTGGGAAAAAATACAGCCTGTCTTTGAGGAAGTCTTTAACCAGTTTGTTTCAGACAGAGCGCGGGAGGGAGAGAACCTGAAGACTGATCTGCTAAAGAAACTGGATGCGCTTGATAGCTGCGCATCTTTCTTTAAGGAATGGCAGCCCAAGATGGAGCAGAAATTCAAGGAGCAGATTACGGCACGCTTTAATGAGCTTTTAGGCGACAATGCAGACCAGAACCGGATTATGAGTGAAGTTGCGGCGATGATGGTCAAGTACACTATAAACGAGGAGATTGTAAGGCTTGAGAGCCATCTTAAGGCGCTGAGAAATGAATTTAACACTAATCCTGTGCCAGGCAAACGGATAGATTTTATATGCCAGGAAGCCAACCGCGAGATAAACACAATAGGCTCAAAGAACCAGTTTACAGAAGTAGGAGAGATGGTGATAAATGCAAAGGATGCGCTGGAAAATATCCGGGAGCAGAGCAAGAACGTTGAGTAATGCTGTCTTGGCTTTTTTATTGGAGGAACTATGACTTTGACTAACAATGAGCTTCGTGTCGCTATAAGCGGTAAATCCGGATGCGGAAACACAACTGTTTCAACGCTTCTGAGCAAGGCTCTTGGCATAAAGCTTATAAACTACACATTCCGCCAGCTTGCCGCGGAGAAAGGGCTTACTCTTGCCCAGGTTATAGAAAACGCGAAGAACGATGACAGCTACGACAAGTATGTTGACAGCCATCAGGTGGAGCTAGCAAGAAAAGAAAGCTGTGTTCTCGGAAGCCGCCTTGCAATATGGATGCTTGAGGAGGCTGATCTCAAGGTTTATCTTTATGCGAGCGATGAGACGCGCGCCGGCCGTGTCTTTAACAGGGAAGGCGGAGATCTTGACGAGATAAAGCGCTTTACAGCTATGCGCGACAAGGAAGATACTGGCCGCTACAAGAGATTCTATAATATAGATAATAACAACTATAGTTTTGCAGACATGATAATAGACACTGGAAAATACAATCCAGAGCAGATTGTGGAGCTTATTCTAAAGGAGCTTGAAAAGCGCTCTCTTGTAAAAAGATAAACCCTGCATACGTTTTTTTCCTGCTGCGGGAAAAAAAATCGCCGCAAGGATGCGGCGAAAAAGCATACACAAAAAATTACACGGACGCAATTTTTTGTGTGCTAATATTTTGATTCTGCGTAGCCAATCCAGCCTTCGTTCTCAATCAAAGCCTTCTCAAATCCTTCCAGCTTGAAAGGATAGCTTTTTGAAAGAGAGCCGGCAATCAGCTTGACTTTCCAAG
>CAZURC010000024.1:0-20770 GCA_964623405.1 uncultured Treponema sp. | reverse complement strand
ATCTGTCTTCCAGCTCCTTCATGTCCTCTTTTTTGACAAGCTCCTCAACTTCCTTCCTGAAGTTCTCGTCTTTTTCTTCTTCGATGTACTTCTTGGCACGCGCCAAAATCTCTTGTTTTTCCATATTTTGCTCCTTGTAGCTAGCGGTGGTTGAGCCCGCCGAAAGCACATTTTTTAGGTCTTTTCGACAAGCTCAATGACTACGTTATTTGTTATTATTTCCAAAATTAAACATATTTTTTATCAGCGTGGAAAAGCATCTTTGTTTCCCATTCAAGCAGGCTGTTTTCTTCTTTCGGGCGATCTCCTTTTACATCGCACATTATTCTAAAAACCGGCTCTGTTCCGCTTCCTCTCATCCACATGAATGCCAGAGGAATGCCTTTCTTGTCCTTGAAGATTATCTTTAATCCTCCTTTCCCGCTTTGTGAAAAGTCTTTTAGGTCGCGGATTTCCTTTGTCCCGTTTGTTCTTACTGCCTCATAGCTGTCAAATCCGTAAAGTTTTTTTAGCTCATCCTTGTAGTAATCCCACTGCTTCTCGAATGTCTCCTGGAAGCGTTTTTTTAGAAGTCCATGGTCGTTTGTCTTGATGTGGAGAATCGCCCTCTGCTCGCTTACGCCTGTTGTGGTGTAGACTGGAAGAGTCTCAATTATGTCGCGTATAGTTGCGTTCTCCTTGAATTTGCTCATCTGTCCCGAAGCCTCGCACCAAAGATGAAAAAGACCTTTTTTCTCAATTCCATCTATATATTCATCTTTTAGCACGAGCAGTTTTATCAATGCAAATATTGTTGAAAGGGGATCCCTGACGGCTGATGGATGTGTTATATTTCCTCCATTAGAGCCTTCTCCCAGAATCCTTATAGTCCAGCCGTCTTCTCTCTTTTCACGCGCAAGGTTTACAACATTCGCCTCTCCGACTTCTGAGCGGAATACTTTTGCATTGAATGCGCTTGCAATTTCATCTATCCTCATTGATGTAGGACCGTTCACGGCAACAGCGAGTTTATATTCCTTAGGGATGCTTGAATTCCACTGTTCTTGACCTCCGTCTTTTGCCCTTAGAATTTGCTCTGCCTTTTTTGCAAGTCCAACTCTATGGGCAAACTGTGCCATGTATATTGAGTATGCTACTTCTGAAAGAACGGAAAGAGCGAATCCTTCCTGGGCTCTTAGAATTTTTGCCTTGTGCTCTGTTTCATCCCAATAGACAATATTGCCTCTGTCTCCATCACAGTCGGGCATATATCCTAGAATACAGTGGATGTCTCCGGCGGCCTGCCTTTTTTCCATTTCTTTTGCGCACCAGGTTAGGTTTTCTGGCTCTGGAATTATCGCATGTGCAATTTGGCCTGGAGCATTGTATATGCAGCTCAGACCTATTCCGCACTCGTTTAAGAATGCTTGATCTATAGAGAGAGTTCGAGCCGAGCCATTCATATCGGCGACAATATTTATTGGATTAGAGATTAAATTTCTGCGGATTTTTGCAAACAGGGTGTTCTGCGTCGGAATATTGCTGCTTCCAGAAATTACTTCTTTTGCAAAATTTCTGTAGATAGCCGCGGCAGAGTGTTTCGTCGCAACAGACTCTGCATAAATCCAGTCAAGATCTATTGATGAGCAGCTGCTTACAAGTTTCTTTGCATATTCAAGCGCATCGGGCCTTGAGCATTTCTCGTTGAATCTGCCTGCGATTTTTGCATTTTCCTCAGCGCTTAGAACACCTCCGTCGTTAAGTCCGAACTTTATTCCATTGTGACCGATGGGATTGTGGCTGGCAGAAATATAAACAAAGCCATCTACAGTACGCGCATAGGCCATTATTTCCGGAGAGGCAATTATGCCTGTATAAGAAACAGCAATTTTTTTAGAAAGAAACACCCTGAGCATTGTGTCCGCGATTATAGGTCCTGTTGGTCTTGTGTCAATTCCTAGAACAATCAGCGGAGACTTTACTTTTTCAACTATATATTCTGCAAAGGATTCTGCGGCGAGAGCCGCAATAGCACGGTTCTCATCTCCGATTTCTCCGTTTGTATCTTCTTCATTTCCAGAGACAGCAAATACCTTGCGCCACCCGGACGCAGATGTAATCATATTATGTTCCATGACTAAGATTTTATCACTAAAAATGCCAGTCCGCAATAAATACGTAGGTAAAGGTTTGCTTAAAATGCCTCTATGGAATATGAGAGAGAGACCTCGTTTCCCAGTATATCTCGCATAACAATTGTAATTTTGCTTTTCCCTTTTGGAATCGAGATTTCTGAGACAAGCTGCTTTTTGCTGTCTGGATAAACAAGCGCGGCGGGGTAGTTTTTTCTTCCGTTGGTGCAGAGTTTCCCGTTTTTTTGTATTAAAGTGTCATAGGTTATAGAGTCCGCTTCTGCTCCGTTTACAAGCACTGTAGTCTTGTATGGCATAGCGTTGTCCTGGCGCGCAAAGTATATGTAATAAGTGCCGCTTTGGATTCTTTTCTGTGAATTAAAATAAAACTCCTCGCCTTTTCTGTTTACAAGGCATACATCTTTTATTTCTAAAGGATGTTCCTTTCCAAAGCGTGGCATCAGAATTCTAGGATTTACAAATGATTTGGCTTCAAGGTCAATAACTTGAAATTCCAATAGCGCATTGCCTTCCTGCCAGCCTGACGAGCCGCATTCTCCAAGCGAAGTATCCTGCTCCACATGTGCAAGCTTATATCTCTCTTCCTGTCCATTAGCGCTCAAGTTCGCATATACTGTAAGCAAGCTGTCCTTATGGGCAACGATAACAGCATTTCCCAATGTGCTTTCAAAAAGGCTGCTTTCCTCGTCATGCTCGGATAGCACTGCTGTCACAAATCCCGCATCGGCAGCCTTTATTTCCTCGCTCCCTGTGAACACAAGAGAGGGGCTCATAAGACCTCCTCTAAGCTGAGCGAAATAAGTAAGGAAACTGTCTGATTCAATTTCTTTTTGAGGCCAGCCAAACGTAAATGCCTGGATACAGGACACCGTTATCAAGGATGCGATTAGTAATTGCTTTCTGCTCATAACTTTTGCCTTATTTTTCTTCTATATCTATTCGGGAGATTGAGGAGTCTTTCCCGACGAAAAGAGAGTTGTCTTCTATCGCGATGAACGCATTTTCAGCCTTGAAACTGAAATTACCAGAATAGGAGATGTGGTTTTGAATAATAGAAACATAGTATTTACCATTATGCTTGCTCAAGACAAAAACCGCTTTCTCGGTCTCTTGGATTGAAAGAATAGAGCCTTTTATAGGGATATGTTTTGTCTCTGATTTTTTTATATCCATAACTCCAAGACAGTCTTTGTGGGCAAAATAGCAGTGGCTCGAATCCTTAGAGAATTTTACTATAACCTGTCTGTTTGTCGGAGCTTCCAGGTATTCATGATATATTATAGCTGTGAGTCCTTTTTCTTTCCTTGCAAGTATAAAACGCTGGTTATTCTGTCCGCATATACTGGCGGTAAGGCTTCCGTCCTGAGACAGCGCAAGACCAAGTATTACATCGTACTCACTTCCGCCTGGCACCAGCTGCTGCTGAATTTTTCCGTTATTGTCAAAGACAAGAATTGAGCCGTCCGCATATCCTGCGGCAATTCCTGAGTCTGATGTTGAGAATGCTGTTATTGGCGCATAGTTCTCAAAGTCCCAGATAATTTTTCCCTCATCGCTTAGAACGGCAAAGCTTTGTCCTCCAGGAAGCATGAGATACTTCCTGTCATCTTGAAAAAAAGGAAATCCGCTTGCCTCTATTTCTCCAGTTTGTTCTCCTAAGCTTGAGAATATACGAATCGCTCTGCCTCCTGTTGAGTAGAGCGCATATTCATGCCGGCTTAGAGTCGCTTTGTATGGAAAAGTGAATAAAGAGGCGAGCTTGCCATCTGGAGTGAAATATCCGGCGATTTGCCCTAGCTTGAAAGGAATAAGATTCTGCTGTTCTGATTCAGCTATATTCTTGTCAGGTTTTGTGCAGTCAATCGTCCATCGGGTAAGAAAATGAATTTCTTTTCTTAAAGGACGGACTGCAAAAAATATATATAGAATGGAGACGGCTAGACATGCCACCGCCACTTTCTTTGCTTTTTTTGACATGCATTTATGTTATATTGTTTAAAACCTAAAGTCAAGAATGTAATCACTTGACAAAATAACGTCATAAATGCAGAATATGCAAACAAATATCAAGGGTAACGAGGAAATTCAAGTGGAAGAGGATATCCTTACAATAGAAGAAGTTGCAAAGTATCTGCGCGTATCTGAGCGCACTGTTTATGACTGGGCTCAAAAAGGTGAGATTCCCTCTGGAAAAATCGGCACAGTATGGCGTTTTAAGAAATCCGAGATAGAAAAATGGGTGAATGAGAGGCTTTCTTCTAATCAGCGGAAGGAGGAGCCGGCGCAGAGTGTCGTTGTAAGAAATATCCTTTCTCCAGAACGTATCATTTTTATTGATCATACTACAAAAAGAGACGCCCTTGTTGAGCTGGCTAACAATTTAAGCACGGCTCCGCAGGTAAAGTACAGGGATGAGCTTGTCGCTGAGATATTAAAGCGCGAGGAGCTTATGTCTACAGCTATAGGAAGGGGAATTGCAATTCCTCATGTGCGCTTGTCCTCAGTTACAGACCTTGTTATGAGTGTCGGTATCTGTAAAAAAGATATAATTGACTACCAGTCGATTGATGAGATACCTGTGCGCATCCTTATTATGATTGCAGCCGCCTATAACCAGCATACCTATTACTTGCAGACCCTTAGCTTTTTCAGCTCAAAACTGAAGGAGAAGGCTCTGCGTGACAAGCTGCTTGGCTCCCTGACCGCAGAAGAGGCTTATTCTCTTCTTACAAAGGAAGAGTAGGTTCTCCTCTTAGTCATAAAGCTCTACAGGAATCCATTTTGCTCTGTCCTGCATGTCTTTCGCAATCATTCCGAACGTCAGGCCTTTTGCTGTTGTCTCGCCAAAGAGGTAGTCTTTGCCGTCAAGAGAGAAAGACTGCCCCTGCTTTCCTTTCATGCATACTCCGGCCATGGCATGGCTATAGTCAACGCTTACCAGCATTATTGAGTCAAGCCCCATGTTCCTGCAAAGAATCATGACCAGCATTGAGCGGCTGTCGCAGTCAGAGCCTTTCCCGCAAAGAGTCGATGGAATATCTGTAAAGTCCGCCTTGTCGGCAGTTGCCGAAGGCCGCTCGTAGCTCAGCTCCTGTGTCCACGAGAGAACCTTCTGCGCCATCGCTGCTTCAGGAAAAGACGGATCGGCGTTGACGCAATCCGTGTGGAGCGCAGAGGAAATATCAAATGCCGCTTTCTTTACTCTCCCTGATGCGTCTTTTGCTATTATCCTATAGAAGCGTTGCCATGCTTCTTTCCAGCATTTCTGGCCGGCAAAGAGCTTGAATACAGCGAATTCTCTGTCAACCACGAATTTGTTAGCCTCTGAATCGTCCTTGTCCAGCTCTGTGCTTATTTTTTTCCCGCCTATTTCCAGTTCTACCGCTATGCTTTGCGTTCTAGGAAAAGCGAATCTTGTTATTATTCCTGCCTCGTTAAAGCTTCCCTTGTCAACCATAAGGCAATCCAGGACGGATAGAATCATTTGCTCGCAGTCAAAGGCTTTGTCTTTGGGGGCGTAGCAGAGAATCGTAAGAAAATCCTTGCTGGGATAGAGCGGAACGCAGACTCCCCAGCCGGACATCTCCTGGCCCAATGCTTTCGCACTCAAGTCAATCTTGCTTACCGCGCAGTTCCGGTTCCTCCATTTTACAGCAGATGTCTGTGAGCTTGCCGAAAGTTTTTCTGCTGTTGAGTTTATCGCATCCACGCTTGTGCTGTAGCTGTCTGCAGGCCAGACACGGATTACAGCCTGAACAGGCAGCAGTGTGTGCTCAAACAGAACTGCTCTCTCGTCCTCTGAGCAATCGGCGATTTCAAACATTTCTGGAAAGTCAACTGAATAGCCGAATTTGTCGCTGGATATAACTTCCGCTGTTACCGCCGTATTAAAAGCAAGGAGCGTAGCAAGAACCAGGATATTTTGCAGACGGCACTTTATTTTCCTTATGAAATTCATGTAAAATCTCCTAACAAAAAGCTTTTCTTTAAATATACTATAGTAAAAATCGGAAAAAAGGGTGATGAAAAATACACAAATCTTATATGAAGATAATGAAATCCTTGTCATCAACAAGGAAGCCGGAGTGAGCGTTCAAGGCGGGGAAGGTGTATCCCATCCTTTGGATGCGGAGCTTTCGCGGCAGATGGGCTATAAGATATATCTTGTGCACCGTCTTGACAGGGAGACATCTGGCCTTATGGTCGTGGCAAAGTCTCCAGCCTCCGCCGGCAAATGGTCTTCACTGATTGCTGGAAAACAGGTAAAAAAAGAATACACGGCTGTCTGTTTCGGCATTCCTGAGGCAGGAGGGAAGAAATTGATGAGCGGAATCCTGACAGGCAATGTCATGAGGGGAGGAAAAGAGCTCAGCGCGCTTACTTATTTTAACGTCATGGCCTGCCGTGAAATAGAAATTCCTTCTGAGAGCGGAGAGGCTTTCAAATGCATGTTAAGCGCGGTCCATCTTTCTCTTGGGACTGGAAGAATGCATCAGATTAGAATACATCTTGCGAAGGCTTTTTCTCCGATTGTGCAGGATGACAAGCATGGCGACTTTAGGTTGAACAGGAAAATCCGCCGTCTAGGAATAAAAAGGCTTTGTCTGGCGGCCACGAGGCTTTGTGTTCCCATAGAAGGGAAAAACACTGTCTTTGAGATAAATCCTCCTGAGCATATACAAAAAGCCCTTTCGTTATTGACATAATCTGTATGAAATTATATAGTTGCTTAACATTTTAATAGAAATATTTTAATGGATCCGTGAGACGGGTCCTTTTTTATTTTACAGGGCATAAATAAAAAGGAACTTTATAAAGAGATGGACTACATACCTTTAAGCTCGTATCCGCATTATAGCGAATGTGAGAAAATCGCAAGCTCTCTTGGCTACCATATTGTTGAGCTCAGGTTCTCAAGACATGGAAATGGAACAACCCGTATTCTTGTTGTAATAACAGGATCCGACCCATCTGTGAATATCGGGGTTGACGACTGCTCAAAGGTTCACCATGCGCTTCTTCCTAAGATTGAGGAAATACTTGGGACAGATGACACTTATATGGAGCTTACATCTCCTGGAATGGAGCGCAACATAAAGAATGCGGCAGAGTTCGCCTTGTTCATAGGACGGGAAGTCCGTGTCTGGGACAAGACCATAAGCGACTGGGTGGGAGGAAAGCTTGTGTCATCGGACGCCAAGTCCCTTGCCCTGGAAACTTTGGACAGCAATGGGAACAGCCAGAATACTGTTGTTCTTTATGAGAATATCGCAAAGGCAAAGTTCATACATCTGTAAGAATTGAAAAACTGTTATTTGCAATAAATATTATTATTTTTTTAGGAGGCTTGAAAATGTCAGAAATGGCAGAGGCGGTCCGCGAGTTGATTGAAGAGAAAGGACTTTCGGAGGAAGCTGTCAAGCAAACAGTGGAGGCTGCGATAAAAGCGGCTTATAAAAAAACTTTTGGAACTGCGGACAACTGCGAGGTTCAGTTTGCAGACGATCTGTCAGATGTTTCTGTCTACTCACGCAAGGTGATTGTTGACGGAGTCTACGACCCTGTTTCAGAAATTGAGCTTGAGGACGCAAAAAAAATGAGCGATGAGGCTGAGGTGGGGGATGAAATTCTTATATTGATTGACCCAAAGACATTCGAGCGCTCAGCCATCTCAACTGGAAAGCAGACTGCCCATCAGGGACTTAACGAGAATTTTAAGAACAATCTTCTTGCCGAGAACAAGGACAAGATTGGAGAGGTTATAATCGGCTATTATCAGCGTGAGCACAACGGCAATATATATGTTGATCTTGGAAAAGTAGAGGGCGTGCTTCCTAGAAAATACCAGAGTCCTAGAGAGACTTACCAGAAGAACGACAGAATAAAGGCGATTGTTGTTGATGTGAGGGCGACTTCTTCGGGAGTTCAGCTGGTCCTTAGCCGCACGGATCCAAAGTTTGTCCAGTCCCTTCTGGAGCTTGAGGTTCCTGAGCTTGAGGACAAGACAATAGAAATCTTTAAGATAGTCCGCGAGGCAGGATACCGCACAAAGGTTGCTGTTTTCTCAAACAAGGAGGATGTGGATCCTGTTGGAGCATGTGTCGGCCTTAAAGGCGTAAGAATACAGAGCGTTATACGCGAGCTTGAGGGCGAGAAAATAGATGTTCTCCGCTACGAGCCAGATCCAGTTGAATTTATAAAGAACGCGCTTTCTCCTGCTGAGGTTGACAGAGTCCTCATCACAGACGAGGAGAAGCGTCAGGCGCTTGCGATTGTAAATGAGAGCCAGTTCTCTCTTGCTATCGGAAAACAGGGGCAGAATGTGCGTCTCGCGAACCGCTTGTGCGACTGGTCAATAGATGTCAAGACAGAAGAGCAGGCGGCGGAAATAGACCTTAGCCAGTTCTCTACGCGCAAGGCCGCGGAACAGCTTTTCAGCGGCGGAGAGCAGGAAGCGGAAGAGCCTATTTCTACAATATCCGAGCTTCCTGGAGTTGATAAGGAAGTAGCCGCAAAGCTTAAGGATGCGGGCTTTGATGACATACAGGACTTTGTTGATGCATTTGAGGCCGGAACACTCAAGGTTGAGGGCGTTACCCAGGCCCAGATTGAGGAAATCAACAAGATACTGCGTGATGTTGTAGAATTTGTTGAGGAAGATGCGTCTGATGAGCAGCCTTCAGAAGCAGGCGCTGAGAGCGATGAGGAAAATGCTCCGGAGGAAGAGGAATACAGATGTCCTGAGTGCGGAGCGAAAATCACTCTGGATATGCACAAGTGTCCTAACTGCGGCGTAGAATTCGAATTTGAGTAGCAGAATAAGATTCTAAAAAAGAGTTTTTAGAGATTCCATAATATTCCGCTGTAGAATAAAATTAACAGAAGACAGTACGATAGAAAGCATTTGAGAGGAAACGAGAAAGAGTATGGCTGAAGAAACAGAGAAAAAGCCCGGATTTGTATTAAACAAGAAGAAAGTGGAGAATGCAGAGCGAAGACCATCTCCAAATACTTCAAATCCAGACACAACAGAAAGAAAGAAAGTTGTGATTCTCAAAAGAAAAGCGCCGTCAGCGCAGACGCAGAACGGGGGAAAGCCTGCCCCTGCTTCTGGAGAGCCGCCGCGCCGTCCTGTTGTCGTAAAGAAAGTCACCGCGCCAACGCAACCGGCATCTTCCGCCGTTTCCAATGCGCCGCAGAAGCCTGCGGGGCAGACACGTACTGCTTTCGAGCTTAACTCCGTGCGTCCAAATGTAAAGGCCGGCAATCTTTCAAGCAGCCGCCCTCGTTCAGGAGGGTACAACCGTCAGGGCGGTTACAACCGCGACGGCGGATACGGCGGATATTCAGGCAACAGAAACGGATACGGCAACAATGTCCAGAGGACTGGAGGATTCTCAGGCGCTCAGGCAAGAGAAAACTACCAGAACCGCGACCGCAATTCTTCGGGCGGATATGGCGCAGGCCGTATCGGACAGGGCGGGTATAATCGCCAGGGCGGATACAACCGCGGTCCTAATGCTGGCGGCCGGCCGGGATTTGCAGGCCAGCGTCCAAACGGCTCAAGGCCAGGATTCAATGGCCGTCCAGGGTTCGGCTCTAAGCCGGGCTTCGGAGGGGCGCACGTTGCCTCTGCAATTCCAGACCAGAAGACTCCTGCTAAAAAGGCCTTTAAGGGGAAGAAGCCGGTATACAACAACCGCAAGGACAAAGAGGAGCTTTTTGACGAGGAGGAGCTTTACAAGAAGAAGGCTGCTGAGCCTGCAAGCGTAGTTCCTAAGTCAATTGATATAATGGAATCAGTCTCTATATCAGACCTTGCTAAGAAAATGAATCTCAAGGCAGGCGAGCTTATTGGAAAGCTTATGTCAATGGGCATGATGGTTACAATAAACCAGAGCATTGATTCAGATACAGCCACATTGCTGGCTTCCGAGTATGGCTGCGAGGTTCATCTGGTATCTCTTTATGACGAGACAGTTATTGAGCATGACAAGGGAACTGATGAGGATATAAAGCCGCGTCCGCCTATTGTTACTGTAATGGGACATGTTGATCACGGAAAGACCAAGACCCTTGACGCTATCCGCAAGACAAATGTAGCCGCGGGAGAAGCTGGAGGAATTACTCAGAAAATCGGAGCATACCAGGTCAAGACGGACAAGGGTGTTATCACATTCCTCGACACTCCAGGACACGAGGCGTTCACTATGATGAGAGCCCGCGGAGCGCAAATCACAGATATATGTGTTCTTGTTGTCGCCGCGGACGACGGCGTAATGCCGCAGACCCTTGAGGCTTTGAGCCATGCAAGGGACGCAAAAGTCCCTATCATTGTTGCAGTGAACAAGATTGATAAGCCGGATGCCAATCCTGACAGAGTTATGACACAGCTTTCTGAGAAAGGTCTTACTCCGGAGGAATGGGGCGGAGACACACAGTATGTAAAGATTTCCGCTCTTAAAGGCGAGGGAATTGATGAGCTCCTTGACGCGATTCTTCTTCAGGCGGAGATGCTTGAGCTGAAGGCTCACTGGAACACACGCGCCGAAGGAAAAGTCATAGAGTCCCGCGTTGACCAGGGACGCGGCGTTGTTGCTGATGTCATGATTCAGAGCGGAACGCTGAGAATTGGTGATCCGTTTGTAGCAGGAATCTACTCTGGACGTGTCCGCGCAATGTTCAACGACAGAGGCGAGAAGGTAAAGGAAGCGACACCATCTATGCCTGTTGAGGTGCTTGGACTTAATGAGATGCCTAATGCCGGCGATCCATTCCAGGTGACAGAAACAGAGCGTGATGCCCGCGATATTTCTACAAAGCGGCAGGAACTCAAGAGGTTCGAGGCCGCAAAGGCCGTGAAGAAAGTCACGCTTGACAACCTTGTCTCAACAATCGAGGCGAGCGAGGTCAAGGAGCTCAAGGTCATCATCAAGGCTGATCTTCAGGGCTCCGCAGAGGCCTTGAAGCAGTCTCTTGAGAAGCTTTCAACCTCAGAGATTCGCCTTAATGTTATCCATTCCTCTGCAGGAGCTATCAACGAGAGCGATGTGACTCTTGCGGCGGCTGATGAGAATGCTATTATCATTGGTTTCAATGTCCGTCCTACTGCGAAGGCAAAGATGCTTGCAGACGAGGAGAAAGTTGAGATCCGTAAATACAATGTTATTTACAAGTGTGTTGAGGAAATACAGCAGGCCATGGAAGGAATGCTCCGCCCTGACACAATCGAGCAGAATATCGGCACTGTGGAAGTCCGCAACACATTCCGTGTTCCAAAGGTCGGTCTTATTGCTGGATGCTATGTGACAGACGGAATGGTCAAGAAGACAGCGACAGTAAGCCTTGTAAGAGATGGAATTGTCAAGTGGACAGGAAAGATAAGCTCGCTCAAGCGCTTTAAGGACGATGTAAAGGAAGTCAAGGCAGGTTTTGAATGCGGTATCGGACTTGAGAACTGGCAGGACATCCAGGTCGGTGATCAGCTTGAGATAATTGAGTACGTTGAGGTTGCCCGCAAGCTAGGCGAGTCGCTTGTAGACGAGAAGGCTGAAGCTGAGGCGCGGGCAAAAGAGCTTGCGCAGACCGCAAAGGCCCAGGCAGAAGCCGAGGCTGCAAGAGCAGCCGCAGAGGAGGCAGAAGCGAAGGCTAAAGGCAAGGCAAAAAAAGCCGCCAGCGCCAAGTCAAAGACCTCTTCAAATCCAGCTGACACTGCGCCAGCTGCGGCGGGAGATGCTGAGTAATGGGTGAATACAGGCTTGTCAGACTAGGCGAGCAAATTCGCGATGAGATTGCCCGCCTTATCTATACTCAGAAAATAAAGGACCCGCGTGTCTCGACATTCCTCACGATAAACCGTGTGGAGATTGCCGCGGATCTTGCCTATGCAAAGGTCTATGTGTCAAGTTTTCTTTCAGAGGGGCAGATTGCAAAAGGTGTCGATGGACTTAACAGCGCGGCAGGCTTTATACAGTCATCAATTGCAAAGAAGCTGACTATAAGAAAATTTCCTAAGCTTACATTTATCGCGGACAGCTCAATAAAGGAAGGCTTTGAGATGGTCAATAAACTGAACCGTCTTGAGGCTCAGGAGAATGAAATCCATAAGCAGCGCGCAGAAGAACAGCCCGAATAGCTCCAGGATTCTGCTTTTAAGCAAGCAGACAGGAGAGACAAGTTTTTCTTCTCTTTCAGCAGTAAAAAAATCTCTAGGCACTAAAAAGGTCGGCCATACTGGAACTCTCGATTCCTTTGCCGACGGGCTTCTTGTTGTCCTTACGGGACAGCTTACGCGTCTTGTGCCGCATATAACAAATTTCAGCAAGACATATCTCGCCCTCATTGAATTCTCAGAAGAGACAGATACGCTTGACCCGACTGGAAAAGTAGTGGCGACAGGCCCTGTGCCGGATGAGGAGCAGGTGAGGCAGGCTATAAGGAAGTTCGTGGGAAAAATAGACCAGGTTCCGCCGGCGTTCAGCGCTCTGCACGTGGATGGGAAGCGCGCAAGCGACATCGCCCGGGCCGGAGGAAGCCTTGAGCTAAAGGCTAGAAGCGTCACAATATACTCAATAACACTTCTGGACTTCTATGATAAATATGCGTTAATAGAAGTTTCCTGCTCAAAGGGAACTTATATCCGCTCTCTTGCCCGCGACATAGCGAGAGAGTGCGGGACTGTGGCGCATCTTAGAGCTCTCAGGCGCACAAGTGTCGGGCCTTTTCTCCTAAAGAATGCGGCTGGCCACGATAAGCTATGCGACTTTACTATCACCAGCCTTGTCTACGGGGAAAAGCCCTCTTTTTTGGATCGGAAGAATGACGAGGCTTTTTCCGCAGAGATAAAACGGTGCTCTTATCCAATGACATCGGACATTGCTTCTTTGTGCGGCTTTACGCCCGCGCTTCTCACACAGGCTTATATCCAGGATTTCTCAACAGGCCGCCAGCTTAGGAACCATTCGTTCTATTATTTGGAAAAGCCCGCTGAATGCTGCGAGCTTGCGGCTTTCTATCCGGACATGAGCTTTGCGGGCGTTGTCAAGAAGCAGGGCAGAAAGCTGAGCTACGGCTTTGTAATACCTCCGCAAGAGCAGAAGATAAGGATTTATTCGTGGGAGCAGATTTCTTCGGGAAAATTCTCTGACGACTTCAAGCGCTCCGGAACTGCGATAACAATAGGGAGCTTTGACGGAACTCACATAGGACATGACTCTATCTTTGACTCAATCCTTGCAAGAAAAGACCTTGCTCCTGGTATTGTAACGTTCCGCCATTCAACAAGGGCCGCAAAAGCCGGCTCCAGCTTTACAGGAGAAGTCTCAACATTGTCACAGAGAATGGAATTCTTTATCCACAAAGGATTTAGATTTGTCGTTGTGATTGACTTTTCTGATGATTTTACTAGAATAAATGGATATGATTTTCTTTCTGTCCTAAAGGGCACCTGCAATGTCAAGTATATCGCGGAAGGCGAGGATTTCAGGTGCGGCTATAAGGGCTCTACAGACATCCCCGCTTTAAGAGAATTCTGCATAGAGAACGGCATTGAGCTTAATGTCCTTAGCTTTGTTGATTACCTAGGCAAGAAAGTAAGCTCCTCAAGAATCCGCCAGGATGTGCTTGACAAGGAATTTGACGCGATAAGGATAATGCTAAGGAAGCCTTATACAATCGACTGCGCGGGCTTTGAGTGGGAGAGAAGAAAAGAAGACGGGAAGCTCTGGCTTTCCGCCTCTCAGAAGGGAACCCAGGTGTTCCCTTCGGACGGCGAGTATCCTGTCCGGGTGGAAATGGCAATTTCTGGTAGCGAAGAGATTTCCGTTACAAAAACAACAGCTTGCAAATTAGATTCCGGTTTACTTCGCGTGCTGGATTCTGATGGGTCGCTGACGGGATTTGTACGGTCAATTCAATTTGGTTAATCCAGAAGAAATAATATTTTAAGGAGTAAGTATATGGCACTTACAAAAGAAGATTCAGCTGCAATCATCAGCAAGTTCGGCGTCAACGAGGCCGACACAGGAAACACAAAGGTTCAGATCGCTTTGCTGACTGAACGCATCAAGCAGCTTACAGCGCACTGCAAGGCGTTTCCAAAGGACACATGCGCTTCCCGCGGACTATTAAAGGTTGTCGGACAGCGCCGCAAAATGCTCAAATACCTTCAGGGAAAGGATCTGGAAGTTTACCGCCAGCTTGTAAAAGATCTTGGCCTCCGCAAATAGTCTAGTCTGGAGGTTTAGCAATGGCAATTAGCAGAGTAACTTATAAGATTGGCGATGATGAGCTGATTATTGAAAGCGGAAAAATCGGCAAGCAGGCAAACGGCTGTGTTTATGCCCAGTACGCTGGAACAGCAGTCATCGCTACAGTCTGCGCCTCTTCGGAAGTAAAAGAGGGGCTGGACTTTGTTCCTGTGACAGTAGAGTACAATGAGAAATACTATGCCGCAGGAAAGATTCCTGGAGGCTTCGTAAAGCGCGAGGGCCGTCCTAAGGACAAGGAGATTCTTGTTTCCCGTCTTATTGACCGCCCTATGCGTCCTCTGTTCGAGCCTTCGTTCGGACGCGAGATCCAGATTGTGCCGACATGCGTGTCTGCCGACGGAGTGAACCCGCCTGACATTCTGGCGGTCATTGCCTCTTCTGCGGCAGTCTCAATCTCTGATATTCCTTTCCACGGACCTGTAGCGGCCGCGCGTGTCGCATTTATTGACGGCGAGTACGTAATCAACCCTACATTCAAGCAGCAGGAAAAAGCGCAGCTTGAGATTGTTGTAGCCGGAACAAAAGACGGATTTACAATGGTTGAGGGCGGCGCAAAGGAAGTGAGCGAGGAAGTCATGCTCGGCGCTCTTGAGAAAGCGCAGGGCTTTATCACAGCGATGTGCGAGCTTCAGGAAGAGCTGGTTGCAAAATGCGGAAAAGAAAAGCTTCCGCTTGCGCCGCTTAACGTGGAGCTTGCAAACAAGGATGCGATTATCCAAGAGGCGACTCCGCTCCTTGAGAAGGCTTGCTTCCAGGACGGAAAGATGAACCGCGGCAAGGCGATTGCAATCGCAAAGGAGCAGGTTGCGGCAAACCATGCAGAGCAGCTTTCTGATGAGATTCAGAAGAAGCTTTTTGACGCCTGCTTTGATGATATTCAGTACAACTTGCTTAGAAAGAGCATCCTTGACAAGGGGCTTAGAATTGACGGACGCAAATGCGACGAAATCCGTCCAATCACTTGCGAAGTCAACGTTCTTCCGCGTCCTCATGGATCCGCTCTCTTTACACGCGGCGAGACACAGTCTCTTGCAGTCTGCACTCTCGGCACAACCCTTGATGCCCAGGCCTATGACGATATTGACGGAGAGAGAAGCGAGAACTTCATTCTCCATTACAACTTCCCGCCTTATTCAGTCGGAGAGGTCGGCCGCCTTACAACAGGCCGCCGCGAGATTGGTCACGGAAACCTTGCACGCCGCTCTCTTGCGGCTATGGTTCCTCCTGTGTCAGAGTTCCCTTATACAGTGCGCGTAGTCTCTGAAATCCTTGAGTCAAACGGCTCCTCTTCACAGGCCTCAACTTGCGGCGGCTGTCTTGCAATGCTCGCCGCCGGTGTCCCGATGAAGAAAATGGTCGCCGGAATCGCGATGGGACTTATCACAGAGCCTGAGGGCGACAACCCTTACGGAAGATACAAGATTCTTTCTGATATTCTTGGCGAGGAAGACCACTTGGGCGACATGGACTTCAAGGTCGCGGGAACAAAAGACGGAATCACTGGCTTCCAGATGGACATCAAGATTGCGGGCGTTACAACCCAGATTATGAAGGAAGCTCTTGCGCAGGCAAAGGCAGGAAGACTTCATATTCTCTCAATCATGGAGAAGTGCATCGACAAGCCACAGCCAATCAGCCCGTTCGCTCCGAAAATCCTCACAATGAAGATTTCTCCGGACAAAATCGGAGCGTTGATTGGACCGGGCGGAAAGAACATCAAGGCCTTGTGCGCCCAGTACAACGTAACAATCAACACAGAGGAAGACGGAACAGTCCAGATTTACGGAAAGACAGGAAAATCCGCCGAAGAGGCTAAGGCCGCAGTCAAGGGAATCTGCGAGGATCCTGAGGTCGGCGTGATTTACAACGGAACTGTAAAGAGAATCATGGACTTCGGCGCGTTTGTCGAGATCCTTCCAGGAAAAGAAGGACTTTGCCATATCTCAAAGCTTTCAAGGCAGAGAGTAAACAAGGTGACAGACGTTCTCCATGAGGGCCAGCAGATTCCTGTGAAGCTGCTTGAAGTTGACAAGATGGGCCGTCTTAACCTCTCTTACATCGATGCGATTGAAGAGCAGGAAAGAAAGTAACAATGCCTAGTTAAGAGAAAATATCTCTTGATAGCAGAAACAAGAAAGCACGTTTCCCAAAAGGAAGCGTGCTTTTTTTTGTCCCACGCTCCCGCCCGCTGTTTTCTTTACAACCGGCTTTAATTGAAAACGGCTTCTGGTCGCGTAGCGTGTGTCAAAACCGCACAATAATGTGCTACACGCTGGTTTGCCTTGGAACTATATACGTGCCGCTTGCGCGGCTGCAAACCAGAGTGTTTTTGCCACCCGCTCCGCTCCCGCCCGCCATTTTTCACTTAAAATCACAAAAAACTGTCGCATGGATGCGGCACACTGAAAAGAGAGAACATTCTGTTTGCCTTCAGGTGAACAGAATATTCACATTATCCCCTTTATCCGTTTTTATCCGTTTTGAGTCTTTACCTAAAAACACGAATCGTACTTCTCCGCCGCTTTAATCTACAGTCTAAATATAGTCTTAAAAAACTTGACACCATGTTCGGGGGGGGGGGTACAATTGTATTGGTATATTTTAATTTGGAGTGAATATGAAAGACTTAAGAAAGACACTCGCTGCAGCTTTCATGGCGGCTCTTGGGCTTGGCGCCTTTACCGCCTGCTCATTGACAAGCGGCTCTGACAGCGATGAAAGCGGCTCTGCAAAATCCACCCTTGCTTCTCCGGTGATTTCTCCGGCGGCAGGTGACTATTCAGAGGGATTCAAGGAAGTTTCTATCTCCTGTGATTCAGATGCTGATATTTTCTACACAACAGACGGCACAGAGCCAAGCTCACAGTCCAGCCGATATACAGGCACATTCAATATTATCGGCTCAAAGACAGTAAAAGCTGTCGCGGTGAGCGGAAAAAGCTCAAGCGCTGTCACAACAGCAGTGTTCAACTTGAACGCAGGCAAATCCCAAAGCCAGCTTGGAGTTGTTACAGGAACAGTGAATCTTTCAAGCTCTCTTTCTGAAACCATCACTTCTTCACTAAAAGACGCAACAATCTACATTTACAGCGATGACTTGCCAAGCGTTGTAAAGACCTGCAAAGTCGGGGAAACCTACTACTTTGACGGGCTCGACACATCAAAATCATACAGCTTCTATTTCTCCAATGTGGAGCCTGGAGTTGTATATGGAACAAAATCCTCATCATCACGCGCGGCTCAGGAAACAACTTACGATGAGAGCGGCACCGCACTTGTCGCAAAGGAGATAGAGGTAACTCCGGAGGAAGGCAGCGGAATCACAGTTGATGTTGACCTGACGGCGACTGGAAAAATCAGCGGTGTCGCAAAGCGCTACGATGTTACAGGCGCTGAGGAAAGCGACCACGGCGGAACAGTAGTCTATATCCCTGGAACATCATTTTCTGCCTACACAGATTCTGCCGGAAACTTCACAATGAGCGGAATTCCGCAGGGAAGCCACACTATTCGCGCGCAGTATTCTGGATATTCTTACGCAGAGAAAAGCGATGTCCTGTTGCAGGCGACTTCATCAGATGCTCCAGAAACAACAATAGAAGAAGAGTTTGCGCTCACATTCGGCAAGGGAATTGTAAAAGGCTCTGTCGTACTGAGTGACGCTACAAGCTCTTCCGCATTCTCTGGAATTGATATTGTAATCACCGACACTACAAACAAATACACTTATTCAGCCTCCACAACCTCCGCCGGAGCGTTTTCGATTACAGATGTTTATCCAGGCACTTATACAGCGGAAATCTCAAAGGACGGGTACGAGACGGCTGCAATCACCGATATTTCTGTTGTCGGAGCAAGCGTTACATCAATACCTGTAACTTCTCTTCAAGTCATAGGCGGCTCTGTAAGCGGTAGCGTTGCGATAGACGGCAAGACGGATTTGTCCGGCATCTCAATCCTTGCAAAGAGCGAGGAGGGAAAGTCTTTCTTTGCAATCACTGATTCAACCGGCGCGTTCTCCTGGGAAAAAGTGTCTCCTGGCACATACACGGTTTCCGCTTCTTATCCAGGCTTCAGAACTTCAAGCGTATCTGGAATTGTAGTTACAATAGGCGGAAATATAGAGAATGTTTTGATTCCTCAGCTTGTTGAGTCAACATACTCAATTACCGGAAAGGTATTCCTAGAGGGTCTTCTTTCAGGATTTGAGGGAACTTCTGTTCTTGTCTCGGACACAACAACTCTAAAGCAAGTTGCAAGCACAGTCACAGGAACCGACGGAACTTTCTCTGTGAGCGATATTGACGCAGGCGACTATCTTCTTACAGTAAGCCGCGACGGTTATTTAACGAGCAACTCAACAGTTGTAAGCGTCGGCACAACCTCAATCGCCACAGCTGAGGACATAACTTTGCAGAACGCGCTCGGTCTTGTAAAAGGCAACGTCAAAATGGAAAGCGCGTCCGACAATGCAGGAATTGCAATTCTTGTCATAAATCAAAGTGATTCTTCTATTACATACTCGACTGTCACAGATTCAGACGGTAACTATTCAATCGGCGGAGTCGCGCCAGGCTCTTACAAGGTCCAGGCTACAAAATCTGGATTCAACAACGGATATTCAGACGCGTTCACTGTCACGGCAGGGCAGACTTCTTCTGCAAGCGACATTTCTCTTTCAATCAGCGTGCGCTCAATATATGGAACGGTCACTTTGGAAGGAAAAACTGATTATTCAGGAATAAAAATCACAGCGACAAACACATCAAATACTTCGGAGATTTATTCAGCTCTTTCCAATTCCTCTGGAGTTTATGCGCTCAGCGGAATGACACCAGGCGAATACATTTTGTCTTACTCATTCGACGGCTATGTCTCGGTGACAAGCTCAAGCGTTTCTCTGGAAAGCGACTCATCTTTGAGCCTTGACGCGATTGAGCTTAAAAAGGCGACTGGAAAAATCGCCGGAATTGTGAACCTTGAAGGCTGCACAGACCATTCTGGCATTTTGGTTTCGCTTGTCGGAACTGACTACACTTACACAACGCAAAGCAACGGAGCCTACGAGTTCTCTGTTCCAAGCGGAAACTATCCAGGCGGCGTTCGCTTTGAAAAAACAGACTACCAGCTCACCGCAAAGGCGGACACAATCACAGTTTTGACTGATTCAACTTACGGTGTCCTTACCGTGGAGATGAAAGCGACTGCGAACACCTTGAAAGGCAAGGTTGACCTTGCGGGAAGCGATGATGACTCAGGAATCACTGTCACAGTTGATGAATATCCGGAGCTTACAGCTGCCACAACTGAAAGCGACGGAAGCTGGACACTTGAGCACGTTCCTGTAAACACAGAAAAATATGTTACAGTGCGCTTTGCACGCGAGAACACGCCGGACGTTACAAGCCAGATAATAGTTTCTCCAAGCGACTACATTGACCTGGGCACGCTTGAGATGATTCCGAACGCGGCGAATATAAGCGGACACGTCTATCTTACAGACCTGACCGACCACCAGAACATAACAGTTACCGTAACAACAGACGGCAAAGACGACGTTGTTGTAAAGACAGCAAGCGACGGCGCGTTCACTGTCACAAACATTCTTTCTACGGGAAGCCACACTGTAACGTTCAGCAAGAGCGGCTGGGATTCACAGTCAATCACAGTTTCTGACCTTGAGCCTCTGGAAGACCGCGTTCTAGCTGAATCAGTTTATCTTGTGGACACGACGGCTCCAGTCTTGGATTCCGTCACAATCAACAGCGGGGCGAACTACTCAAACTCAAGCAAGGTTCATATCGACTTGACATCAACAGAAACCGGCTCCGGAAACTCAAAGATGTCGGTGCAGCTTATAAGATATGTTGAAGGCGTAGAGCAGGCGGCTTATCCGGTGAACAAGCCGTGGCAGGCTTATCAGGCGGGCTTTGACTATGACATGAGCGAGCTTGGAAGCACAATCTTTACCGGAAACGGAACATATACCCTTGTCGTAACGCTAAAGGACCTTGCCGGAAACGAGAGCGAGAGCGTTAAAAAGTCAATCACGGTTACAGACCTGGTTACAACAGTGAGCGGCGTTCTTACAGACGACCTTCTGCACTGGACAAAGGAGAAATCGCCTTATCTTGTGGAAGCGGACACGCTTGTGGGCGAGGGCAAGACTCTTGTGATAGACGCAGGAGTTGAGGTGCGCTTTGCAGGAAACTACTCAATCAGCGTGAGCGGTGAGATAGAAGCGCGCGGAACAAGCGATGAGAAAATCCTCTTTACAAGAAGCGACGACTACGACGGAACATGGAATGCGATAGCGATTTCCGGCGGAAGCACATCTTATGCCGACGACCTGAGCTACATAAGCGGAAA
>CAZURC010000023.1:14408-20860 GCA_964623405.1 uncultured Treponema sp. | reverse complement strand
CCAACTTCTATCACTAGCTCGACTTCGCCTATGCTCCGCTTCATGCGGCGCGCGATTTCCTCTACGGACCAGCCTTCCCTGTGAAGCGTGATAATGTTCTCCCGCTCCTGCGGAGAGAGGCTGTCGCTTACAGGGCCTGGATTTTTCTTTATATCATCTTTCGTTATAGACGCTAGAAGGCTTATCTTGCGCTCAATCTCGCTGTCAAGGCTCTGGAGCCTTGTCTCTGTGCGTCCGATTCCTTCCCTGCTTGTCTGTATCGCTTTTATCCGCTCCTCAGTCTCGCCCAGTATTGTCTGCAATGAGGACAGCTGCTCCACGGCCTCGCTTACCTTTCCTCTGCTTGCGACAAGGCTGTCTATATTCTTCTGCATATCCTCTATCTGCCGCGGGAAAGAGTCCGCATGTCTGCTTGCGTCGTTCAGCCGGGACTCAAGGTTCTTGAGGCTGTCAAAGGTCTTGTCAACCTCGTCCGCAATCGCGTCTATCTGGCTGCCCTTTGTCTCAAGCCTGTCGTAGCGGTTTGAAATATCGCCAAGCGTCTCCTGGAACTTGCGCACCTCAAGCTGTATTGATGTGAGCTGGTCGCTGGTTGAGTTAAGCTCGCTTATCTTCTGGTCCATTGTGCCGCTCAGGTCAACCAGGCGGTCAAAGTCTTTCTCCAGGCTGTCTATGCGGCTCTTCTCGCTGGAGAACCTGCTAAGCTTTGAGTTCACATCATCGCTCATGCCCTGTATCTGCGCGAAGCTGGCCGAAAGGCTGTCCACTGTAGCCTGGAATGACTCCACGCGCGCAATCTCGTTCTTAAGGTCGGCAATCTCTCCCTCAAGCTGCGCCTTGAGCTGGTCAGCCTTCTGGTATACTTGCATCTGGTTGGAGAACGCCTTTACCTCCCTGTCAATCTCGCTCATGCGTGTCTGCAAATCCGCGGCATCGTTCTGCATCTTCATTACAAGGTCGGACTGGCGGCTTGCGTTGTCATCGTTCACTTCCTGTATCTTTGCCCTCAGGTCACGGAGCGCTTTCTCCGAGTCCGCGTTCTGGTCGCGCACCCGCTTCTGTGTGTCGTTGAGCATATCCTCGTAGCTCTTGCTCATCTCCGCGACAACTGCCTCTGAGCGCGCCTGGTAGCTGCTCACCGCCTCTTCTATGTCTCCCTTCAACCGCTCTATCGTCTGCGCTATCTGGTCCTGGTCGCTCTTTGTGCTTGCCTTGAAGTCCTCTATGTTCTGCTGCAAGTCAGCCTTTAAGTCCGCTATCTTCTGCTCTGAGCTTTCCTTTACGCCAGAAACCTGCTCATTGAACAGGCTCTTTGTCTGGTCAAACTGGTTCTTCAGCTGGCTTCTCCATACGTTGAACTCAGAAAGCATACTGTCTATGGCGGAACGGTTGCTTTCCGCCTGGCTCCTTATGCTCTCGTCAAGCTCTCCAAGCCGCGCGGCCGTGCTCTTCTCGCTTGTGTCAAGCTGCTCCGCGACACGGCGGTTGTAGTCCTCCAGGGAAGTCTTTACAAACGAGTCCTGTCCCTCTGTCGCCTGGGCAAGACGCTGCCTGCCCTGCTCCGTATACTCATTGACGCTCTTCTCAAGCTCATCTATCTTTGACTTGAGGCTCATTATGCTCTTGTCCGCCTCTTCTCCCGCCGCGCTAGCCTGGCTCTGCGTGCGCTTTGAAAGCTCGGCAAGCTCTGTCTTTAGGTTGTCGTTGTACTGGCTCTCAAGCTCGCGCCTTGTCGTCTCGTAGTCTGATGTGATAACAGCGAGCTTTGAGTCCATCGTGTTCTTCCAGCCGTTCAAGTCCTCTGTGATTGCCTCTCCCCTTCTCTTCAGGTCGCTGCCGAACTTCTCCTCAAAGTCGGCGAGGGTCGCGCTCACGTTGTCGCTTGCTGTCGCCTTTATAGCGTCAAGGTTCTTCTCCAGCGCCTCTATCTGCAAGTTAATCTCGTCATTGTTGCGCTTTACAGATGCCTCAAACTCGCTCTGCTGTGTCTTCTGCGCGGCAGAGAACGTATTGAAATCCGCCACAACCGCGTTCTGCGTGCGCTCCAGCGCCGCGCGGAGATTGTTCTCCAGTGTGTCTATATCGCTTGCTGTTGTCTGGAGCTTGTTGAAGCGGTACTCCATGTTGGCGCGGTACTCCTCAAGCTGCTTGTCCACATTGGAAAGAAGCTCTGTCTGCTTTGCGTCGTAGGCGGAGGAAAGCTTTTCCATCGTGTCCTTGAGCATGAGGTTTATGCTCGCAATCTTATCGTCCGCCTGGCTCTGGAAGCTCTCAAGCTGCTTTTGCGCCTGCTCGGCAGACTCCCTTATGCTCTGCGCTGTCGCCGCCGCTCCAGTCTGGCTGTCGCTCATAGACTTCTGTATCTGCTCGACTGCCTGGGAAAGCTCCGTGTTAAGCTCCTGGACACGGCTGTTCACAGAGCTTTCTATCGCATTTATCTTGTTCTCCACGCTAGACTTGTATGAGTCCAGGTGCTTGTCCGCAATCTCCTGGAAATGGTCAAACGCGGCCTTTTCCTTCTGGTCTGCGTCCGCAATCGCCTTCTGGTAAAGAGCTCCATAGCGGGACTGTATCTCTGTAGTCTGCTTCTCAAGGCTTGTCCTTATCGCCTCAAGGTTCTTTCCGTTTCCGCTCACCTCAGCCTTCAGCTCCTCGCTTGTCCGGCGGGTGTCCTCAGCCTGCTTCTTTATCTGGCTGTCTATTGCGCCCACCTGCTGCTTAAATGAGCTTTCCAGCGCGGCGAGCTTTGCGCCCATGTCCTTGGAAAGGCTGTCCGTCTTTGTGGTGAATGAAGAGGAAAGCTCCCCTGTCTTTGCCCTGAATTCTTTTTCCAGCGCGTCTGTCTTTTCCGCCATGCCTGCGCTGACAGCCGCCGCCCTCTGCTCAATGCTTTTCTGCGCTTCATTGTACTTTGCTTCCTGCATCTTCTGGAGCTGCAAGGTATGGTCATTCACGCTCTTTATATAGTTGTCCGCTCTCACCTTTGCCTGGTCGCTAAGTTTCTTGAAAGCCGCATCCTCAAGGCTCTGCGCCCTTGACGCCGCCTCGCTGTATGCGCTGCGGATTCCCTGCTCAATCTTTGACAACGCCTCGTCCGCCCGCGCCGAGCTTGTCTTTACCGCAGACTCAAGCTGCTCTGAGCGGGTCTTGTACTGGCTCAGCAGCTCTGTGCCCAGCTGCTTGAGGCTGTCGTTGTTCTTTGTCCTGAAGTCATTTATGATAGCAGGTATCTTCTTTTCTATTGAGTCAACTGACTTCTTGCTCTCCGCAAGCTTTGACTCAAGCTTGTCCACAATCGCGCTCTCTTTCTTTACCGCAAGGAGATTATCCTCAACGCGGTCTGTCATCTCCATAAGCTCGTCAATCGCATGGCTGTACTCATCAACCTTGCGGGCAATATTGTCAACTTCCGCAAACTGCTTCTCAAAGCCTTTGCTTATATTGTTGAATTTCTCTATCTGGCCCTCTATCCTTTTGACTGCGGCCACGGCGGCTGTCTGGTGCGTGTCCAGATCCGCGGACAGCCCGTTCAGCTTGGAAATCTGCTCCTTGAAGTATTCGTCAAGCTGGTTAATACGTGAGTCTGCATAGTGTTTTACTTTGTTCATTGAGTTGTTGTCTCTGTCCATTGAACGCAAGACAAAGACAACCGCAACAGCGACTGCTGTAGAGATAAGAATAGAGAGAACTGCCATTTTTATACCCACCCGTGCCTAAGATAACACTCTTTTTTTATTTTAGCACAATATCAGCCAATTGACGATAGTTCGAAAAACATAAGTCCGCGCTTTTAAGCGGAAGATGAAAAAGCCTTCTCCAGAGAGGAAGAAGATATGCGCTCTTCATTCCGGCGTTGCCAGCTCCGCGCACATCATACTTTACAGAATTTCCGACATAAAGAATCTCGCTGTTCTTGACACCCAGGCTCTGCGACAGAATTCCGAACGGATAGACAGAAGGCTTTAGCGCCCCGGAATCCTCGCTGCCTATCACCGCGTCGCACAGAGGAAGAAGCCCCCACAAGTCCCCTTTCTGGCTTGGCGGAAAATCGGACAAAAGCCCTATCTTGAGTCCCGCCGCCTTGAATCTTCTGAACGTCTCCTCAACATTCTTGAACGGCTTTGTCTTCTTAAAGTAGGGAATCATCCCATCATATACAATTCTCTGGATTTTTTCCTTTGCCTGCGCGGATGAGCATTTTAAGAACTCCGCAAGGAGACGCGCCTGGTACTCATAGAAATCCGCGAGAGGCGCAGTCCTGTGCAGAATCTTCCGCACCTTGTTGTATTTTATATAGAAGAAGAAGTGGCGGATAAAATGGGGGATTATCCTTAGATAAAACAAAGGTGATGAATACAATGTGCCGTCAATGTCAAAAGCAACAGCGGAAATCCCGTCAATCATGGTTGAATTATAAATGAATATTCGACTTGGGGCAATTGCAGCCCTAGCGCTTTTCTATCCTGTATGGGAACACTGCGGATGCGGATGCGCTGTCCTCGCTGAATCTCCAGGAGGCGACAGCACGCGCAATCTCGCTCTGGACAAGAGGGGATATTATCGATGCGGGAGAGACTGTTATGCTGCTAAGGTCCACATGTCCGTTTGCAAGGACCGTGAACCTTACGCTCAGGTTCTTTGTAGTGTCTATTGTAAGGGCGGCGGAATCAGAAAGCGCTATAACCGGCTCCTCTGGCTCTATGAGAGTCCTTGAGCTGCCGTCGCTCATATACAAGGAGAGCTTTCCGTCCGGAGAGCTTCCTGTCATTACGCTGGAGCTTGATGTGACTCCGTTCCCCGAGCTTGCGCTGTATACTGTCGCCGCTATGCCGCCAAGAGCGGCCGCTGTCGAGCCTGACACGCTCTGACCGCTCGCCCGTCCGTCTGCGCTGGATGATGACAATGCGCCGTCGCTCTGTCCTGATGACAATGTTCCCGCTGTGCCCTGGAAAGTCTCTACTGACTGTGCATTGCCATAGCTTTGTCTGTCCGCCACAGATGAGGATGATGTCTCCACCGCCTCGTCCTCAAAAGCGCTCCAGTCAAATTCCTTCTTTTCTGGTCTTCTTGAGGCCATCTGCTCTGCCATAAGCTCCTCTACGCTTTTCTGCAGCGTCTGTCTTGCAGGCTCCGGAGCCGGCGTGGCTGTCTTAGGAGCCGAGGACTTGGGCTGGGAGGCTGGCTTTGGCGAGGAGGCAGAAGACGGCGTGCTTGCGCTTGCGGCGGGCGCGGCCGATTGAGCAGGAGCCGGCGCTTTCTCCTGCAAAGGAGGAGGAAGAGGCTCTGGTTTTTGACTAGGGCTCGTCTCAGGTCTCGTAGCGGAAGGACTTTCGAGTGTTATCCTTACAGTCTTATATTCCTGCCTGTGAGGAAGGATAGAGACAATAGAGAGAAGAGCAAAAATCAAAATCCAGACGCATAAAGTGCCCGCCGTTGCATAGATATTGGGCCGTTTTCTTATATCAGTCATAGAATCTCTTAATCTGTCGTTCTAAGGTTGACCGAGACAAATCCGTTCTTCCGGAGCACATCAAATATCCTGACGGTTGTTCCGTTTGTGACATCCTCATCGGCTTCCAGCGTCACAGGATATTCCTCGCGCTTTCTGCCCTCTGTGTCAAAGGAGGCAAGCTGGCTGTCAAGTGTCTTTAATGTAACGCTCTCTCCGTTAAGGAACAGCTCTCCTTTTGCGCCGGCTGTGATTGTAATGCCGGCGACAGACTCTGCCTGCGCTGTCTCGCTCTGCGGCAGGCTCACGCTTATTGCCGGCAGGACTGCGAATGTTGTTGATACAAGGAAAAACAAAATCAGCTGGAATACAACGTCTATCATCGGAGTGAGGTCCGCTGTGGCGTTTACTCCCTTTCTTCTTCGCACTTTCATTAAAGCAAATGTCCTGTAAGTTTAAGGGTGGATTCTGTTACAGCAGACTCAAGGTTGGCAATCTCCTTGTTCACATGGCGGGTAAAATAATTTGAGAAAATCATGGAAGGAATTGCGACAAATAGTCCTGCGGCGGTTGTGACAAGAGCCTCCGCTATAGCTCCGGCGAGAACGGCAGGATTTCCCATGCTCTCTCCCGCTCCCAGGACTCCGAATGCCTTTATGTTTCCTGTTACTGTTCCAAAGAGTCCAAGAAGTGTTGATATGTTCGCGATTGTGCCTAGAAGCGTGAGGGAGTGCTCATACTGCGGAATTACTTTCTCCATCTCCGTCTCGACAATTTCCTTTATGTACTGCTCCGGAAGTGTGCGCACAGAAAGAGCCTTGCGCATAACCTGCGCGAACGGCGTCTCGCATGTGGCGCATATAGCCTCCGCCGCTGAATAGTCCTTGCGCTCAAGAACCTCGTCAAGCTGCTTCTTGAACAGCATATCGTTCTTTTTTACTGTCTTGAAATAGACTATGCGCTCAATAATGATATATGTAGCCGCGATTCCGCAGAGCACGAT
>CAZURC010000023.1:0-14308 GCA_964623405.1 uncultured Treponema sp. | reverse complement strand
TAACAGTTAGAACTCAAATCGGACAAAGGCTGTTATATGGCCTGAGTTCTGCTTATACTGGCTATGCGCGAAATCCCTTGTCTTTCTCTGTGCCAATTTTATAATATCTTGCGCTTCCACGGCAAGTCTGATTGACGGGCTTGCCTTTGCGGATACCAGCGCTGTCAGGACTGGCGTGCTGTCCGCGTCTTCTCCAAAGTTCTGGGCAATGCTTGCGCCTGCGCTCCAGCTTGCGCTCTCAGGCTCCAGAACAACACGCGCCAGAAGCTTCTGCCCATCCTCATAGCTAGGAACATCCAGCCAGAAAGACTGCCACTGCCCCGTAAGCTTTACAAGCGCAAAGGTGGCTGTAAACTCCGCTCTTGTGTTAAGCTCTGTGCGGTCAATCTGCTGGACAGCATAATATCCGCTTGAGAGAATAGTTGACGCATCCTTGTAGTCGCTCTGCCACACGCCGTTGCCGAGCGCTGTCTTCTTGAACTGGCCGTCCAATGACAGGCTGAACATATCCTTTATTGGAATTACGGCAGAAATGTCTGCGTGCCAGTCCGTCTGCTCGCTAGGAAGGCTTGCAAGGACAGAGTAAAGGCTGTCCTGCTCTATTTTCGCCGCGCTTGCCAATGAAGAGCCAAGTCCTCCCTCCGCCTTTACGGTTACAGGGCTTGAGGAAAGAGCGGAAGAAAGCGACAGCTTGAGCCCCAGCGTGAACGGGAATATCGCGCTGCTAGAGCCGGTGGCTGTCCCGAACACGATTCCCGCATCTGCCCATAGCTTTGCGTCCTCCTCGGTCCAGCTGAACTTGAATGTAAACTGCCCTCTGTGGACAGCCTCTGCGCTGGAAGAGTCTACGGTCTTTTCCATTGTGCCGCTGTCTTTCATGTTCATAAGAGCGGTGTACTGGGAGAAAAGAGCAAGATTAAATGACGAGTTGCTCCAGCCTACGGAAAACTGAGGCTCAAGCCAGAAATACTTTGCGCTGTCCTCCCAGCTGCTCTCTGTCTCCGCGCTAGCGCTGTATTTTGTGCCGTACCGGTTATAGTAAGAGGCTGAGGCATCAGCAAGAATATACCATCCGGCAGGAAGCGACCATTGCGCGCTGGCCATGCCGTCAATATCGTTCCAAAGATAATCTGTGAATGACGGCGAGCGAAGCTGAAAGCCCTCATCGCCGTTCTTATAGGCGCCGGACAGACTGTACTGAGAGCCCTTAAAGATAAAGTCCTTCTTTGCCTCTATTTGTGTTCTGCGCGAAAAATATCCATCGCTTGCGTCCTCTCCTCCAAAGCCCTCTGCGTTCTCATGGGAAAACTGTATCTCAAACGGAGCGTTTCCCGTTGTCCTGTAAACAGAGAAGTCTCCTATAAAGCTGAACGGCCAGCCGCCGCCAATCTCTCCCTGCGCATAGACAGACCTCTCTTTTTCTGTTCCGTCATAGCTGTATCCAGGCTCTGAGCCTGTCTCCTGGACTGCGTCCATGGCGGGAAGCTGTATCTCGCCGCTTGCGCTGTCCGGAAGAATATCCTTATAGTCCGGAACGCTGTCCTTTCCTGCCGTGAGAGCGTTGCCCGAAATAACGGTTGTAACATCATCAAGCTCTATCTCTCCTCCGCCTTGCGTAACGGCCGTGTCCGCCGCATAAAGCCTTGCCGCCGTGGCAGCCACCGCTATAAGTGCGAAAGAGCTTAGATATTTTTTCTTGTTTCTTTCCATATCTCACTGTTCTCCAGATTAATTTCTTTAGTCTATAAATATCAATGCGTCTTTTGCGTACTTGCTGTCAGGGTAAAGCTGCATAAGCGACTCGGCGGAAGCCTTTGAGTCCGCCTTAAGCCCTGCCGCGTCAAACGCCTCTGCGGCCCCGTAAAGAGCGCGGCTTGCGCTCTCGTCATCACCGGCTTTTCTCGCCAGCTGCGCTGTTTCCAGGAACATTTCCGCCGCTCCTTTGTTGTCGCCTCTGACTCTGTAGGATCTTGCAAGGAGCATCGCGTTGCGGGATGCCCAGGCGCTCTCGCTTCCGATTTTTCTCTGCTTTTCCAAAAGCCTTAGCGCGAGAGACTGCGCTTTTCCATCCTCTCCGCCTCTCTCAAAATAAAGCTCCGCAAGCTCTGTTCCGGTCTTTCTTCCCTCAAAGGTGTTTTCTCCCCCTGCCTTCTCATACTCGCTTTCCATTGCAAGAACCTTTGAGTCTGCGCCGTCTATCAGCGCCTTTAGCTGCCGTATTGTCTCATCTATTCCGTCGATGGAAGCCTGCCCGCTGTATTCCTCCGTCATTCTCTGTGCCATTTTAAGCGCGGCGCTATAGTCTCCGTCCGCACTGTAAAGAGAGACAAGCTGCTTCTCGGCTCCGTATTTGTACGTTGAGCTGTCCTTGCTATCCGCAAGCTGCTGGAAATAAAGAACCGCTCTGCCGTTATCTCCTGTCCTTGCAAGGCTGTCCGCCCCAAAGTAAAGAGATGCGCTATAGAACTGCCCTCCCCTGTATTTCCTTATGTAATCCTCAAAAAGCGGAGCCGCCTTGCCGTAGTCTTTGTTTGCGTAGAACAGCTCTCCTCTTCTAAACGCCGCCTCCTCCGCGATTGCGGGCGCAGTTTTCTCTGAGGAAAGAGATGCGTACAGTCTGTCCGCCTGCTCATAGTCTTTTTTCTTTACAAGTATCTGCGCCTCCATGTACCGGCACTGAAGTCCAAAGGCGTTTCGCTGCGCGGAGTATGGCCCTAATACATCCACCGCCTTGTCATACTGGGCCGAATCTGAATAAATGCCTGCGCTGAGCAAGACGCCCTGCTGTATCTGCTCCTCATCCTTTGCCGATGAGAGCGCGCCGTCCGCCATGTAAGAGGCCTCGCTGTATCTTCCTGTCTGGACTAAAGCGCGGGCGGCTGTCATATAAGCCTGCCAGTCAAGGGCATTCTGTCTGCCGTTTTCCGCAAAGCTCTTAAGGCTTGCCGCGGCCTGGCTGTATTCTCCAAGCTGGTACTGGCAGTAGCCAAGATAAAAGAGCGCAAGATCAGAGTACTTTTGCCCAAGAGTCTTGCCTGATGCGGCTTGCTTAAAGCAAGGCTCTGCCCTTGTCCATTCACGCATATTGAAATAAGAGATGCCCTGAATGTAGGAGGCTTCTGCTCCCTCTGCCTGTCCTGCGGCCTCTGCGGCCTGCTCCAGTTTTCCTGAGTTGAGCAGGGTGCGCGCAAAGTCAAGCTTTCCTTCATTGTCAAGCGCGTTCTTTCCCGCCAGCAAGCTGAATATAGAGACGGATTCTGCCAAGTTCCCTGACTTTGCAAGCGACTTGGCTCTTATAATCATAAAGGAACTGTCTTCTTCTCCATGCTCTTTTGCAAGGCTGGCCGCCTGCTCATACTCACCAAGATTGTACAGCGAGAGCGCCGCCCAGTATGCTGACGCTTTTTTTGTTTCTGCATTTATATCCTTGCTTTCAATCACGGTCTTTGCGTATTTGTATGAATTGCTGTAATCGCCGCAAAGCCCGCTGTACCTCGCTCTTAGAGCCATGGCCTGTGCATAGAAAGCGCCGCTATCCTCAAATCCCAGTCTGTTCCAGGAGCTTTCAAGAAGATCAAGGCAGTCCTTCGCGGCATCACTCTGATTCTTAGCGGATGTGGCAAAGCCTATTTCACAAGTATAAAGCAGAGCGGTCTGTCTCTGCTCCAAAGAGGCTTCATCATCAGCGTTCTTGAAGTATTCAAGCGACCTTGTGTAGTCCTGGGAGTTAAACGCATCAATTGCGAGCCTTGTCCAGAACTCGCTCACAAGAAGAGGCTCTTTGCTCTTTAGCTCCTGGGCCTTTGCAAGAACAGCTCCAGGCTCCTGTCCGACTTCCTTTCTATGCGCTGACGAGATGATGTATGCCTTCTGCATAGCGGAGGCGGCAAGGGAAAGAGGTCCGCTGGAAAGAACCTGTATATATGCATTGTATGCGGCCAGATACTCTTTCTGGCTTTCAAGGGCCTGTCCCTTTAAGAGAAGCACTTTATATTTGCTGTCCTCGCTGAATCCTCTGAATCCCGCGTCCTCTATCAGAGAGGCATAGCGGACGGTTTTAGCAGCATCGCCAGAAAGGAGGGCGCAGTCACACAGGCCTACAAAGCCCTCCTCATATTCACTCATAGTGAATCTCTCGCCATTCTCGGCGGCAAACTCAAGACAGCGGACAGCTCCCTCATAGTCTCCAAGAATCTGTCTTGTCTTTCCGAGATAAAGGATTGAGCGGGCATAGACAGATTCCTTCTCATTGGCAAAGCCTCCTTCTGCGCAAGACTGCGCGGCCTTAAAGAAACTTTGAGAGGCAAGGATGCACTGTCCTGTCTCGTAAAGCGCGCGGCCCGTCCAGTATAGGCGCTGACAGTCAAGGCGGCTATTCTTGTCGATTATTCTCTCGCTCTTCTCCAGGGTTTGTATTGCCTCGTAGGGTCTTCCAAGCCTTGCCAAAGCCTCTCCCTTGAGGACAAGAGCCTTTGCCGTAAAGACAGAGGGCGTCTCTTCCTTTAATATCTCATCAGCAGAACGCACGACTCCCGGATAAAAGCCGCTTGAGTAAGCTGACATCATATCCGACTCTGCGCTGGATATGCCATGCGGCGCGGCAAAAACAGATGCGCATAACAAGGCAAAAGAGGCGGACGCTGTTATTTTTATCTTTTTATAAGCACTAACCATAAAACCCCCGGGATTTTGCACGGTGTTTTAGTCAAGGAAGAAACTGTCTTCCGTAAGAAGTCTTGAAAGATGAATAAAGCAGCCCTTGTATTTTGCGGTGAGCTCTTTTAGCGTAATCTCCTCGCCATTCTCAAAGACAACGCAGCTGAATACTCCCTGGTCATTAAAAAAAGGGAATAGCACGGCGCACTGGTCAAAGGCAAAATACTCTGAGGCAGAGGCCGCGCCAGTCTTGAAGGGCCGTTTTATTGCGGCAAGATAGCAGTAGGTAGGCTCTGTCGTGGCAAGAACAAAAAGCAGAGGGCGGAGGACTTCAGTCTGGTATCCGCTGTCCTTTATATAGCCTGCGGACTGCAGGATTCCATTTTCCGACACTTCCTGGCTGAACGGCTCTATCTGGACATCTGTGTTTGCCTCGCTCCACATATAGTTCCTGCCAGCTTTTATTGAAAGACAGGCAGCCGCGAGATTACGGCACCAGTCCAGCGTGAAAGAGAGGTCTTTTGTCTGGCTTAGCACACCGTTAAGTCCAAGAGCATTGTATTCGACAGTTCTTACAAGAAGCGGCTCCCTGTAGAGACGGCTTCCTGCGACAGGCTCAACAAGCCCGTCCGCAATCCATTTTACGAATCCCGCCTGGTCTCCAAACACAGGATTCTGGATGCCGTCTGCCTGCGCCCTCTGCTTTCCCTCTGTCATGTCGAGAATATCGCCAGTCGAAATAGAAACACTTTTTCCGTCCTCGTTCTGGCATGTGTCCGGAGTGTAAACAAAGCGTCCGATATTCTTGCGTATAACGCCAATCATCTGGAGCTTAGAGCCAAACTGTCCTGGCTTAAAGTCCGCAAGATACCAGGGAAGTGTATTGGATGTAATAGAAAAAATCTGCTGGAAAGAGGCCGTGTACAAGCTTTCAAACGAGAGCCCGACAGGAGAGGAGCGACTGGCATAGAGACCGGAGACAACAAAGTCTGCCACGCACTTCCTTCCGTCTGGCCTGAACTGCACATACATGTCGCTGTTTGACGAAAAGAAAATCCGTATAAGCTCCGGCTCGCCCGTAAGGATGCTTCGCATCAAGATCCAGGAGCCGCTCGCATCCCCCGGATACTCATCTACTGTCCGTCTCTCAATCCCGTTCTCTGTATAAAAATCCATCTCCATTTTTACCTGGGGAGCGACAATAACAGCAAACGATGTGTCGGTCTCCTCCATCCGTATCTGGAATTCTTTTCCAACGGCGTTCTCGCGCAGCTCCATGCGCTTTTCCCTTAGGCTTGAAAGGTCTCCATAAAGCCATGATTCCTTTACAGCGCTGCGGATTTCCGACGAGTCTGGAACGCTGCGAGCATTGAGCTGCGCAAACAGAGGAGAGACAACGACTAAACAAAAGACACAGGCAAATAACTTTCTCATCATCTCTAAAATAGCACGGATGACAAAAAAGTTACAGAGCTAGAGACTTAGATGGCAACTGCCGCGGTCGTGGCGGGAACAAGGTTCTTTGCGTCAACAGGGTCGTCATCAACGAACTGGCTTCCCCCGCTTGCGTATTGAAGCACAGGCTCCACAGGACCGTTCTTTGTCCAGATTTTGCCATTTGGAAGCTCATCCGGATTCTTGCCGATAGGAGCGTTTGACAGAAGCAGCTTGACACGGTTAAGCTGGTTTACCTCTGACGCACCAGGATCATAGTCAATTGCGCTTATATTTGCTCCAGGGAAATGCCGTCTCAGCTCCTTAATCATTCCTTTTCCGGTGATATGGTTAGGCAGGCAGGCGAACGGCTGCACACATGCTATTGACGGCGCGCCTGAATGTATAAGCTCAACCATCTCCGCTGTAAGGAACCAGCCCTCGCCGCTTATATTTCCGACCTGGCAGATTCCATCAACAGACTTCATCATGTCCCATATATCCGATGGTGTTGTAAAGCGCCGGCTTCTTCTTAGACACTTATTGATATAGCGTCTGTAGAAGTTAAGCAGCGCAATTACGAGCTTGCCTGTCTTTTCCTCTTTCTCCGGGAAAGCAAGCTGCTCGTGGCGGAATTTTCCGTCAGCCATCGTGTAATACACGAAATCCATAAGGTCAGGCATCACACATTCAGCGCCTTCCTTCTCAATCACGTTTACAAGGTCATTGTTCGCTGTCGGATGGAACTTTACAAGGATTTCTCCGACAACCCCGACTCTCGGCATTTTTACAGGCAGAATTGGCAGGCGGTCAAAGTCCCTTACGATTCCCCTTATAAGCCTATGGTAGCCTAAGATTGACATTGACTTGAGCTGCTTGATTGCCCTTGCATTCCATTTTTCATAAAGAGCGTTGGCGCTTCCCTGAACAGCCTCATAAGGACGCACTCTGTAAAGAACACGCATAAGGAGATCGCCTATGAATGCGGCCATGAGCGCACGGTGAACAAGCGGCAAGGTGAGCTTCCAGCCTGGATTTTTCTCAAGGCCTACGGTATTCATTGAGATTACAGGAACATTTCCCCAGCCGGCATCGTTGAGCGCACGGCGGATAAAGCCGATATAGTTTGTTGCACGGCAGCCGCCGCCTGTCTGTGTAATAAGAAGCGCTGTCTTGTTCACATCGTACTTTCCGCTTTCAAGCGCATGCATCATCTGTCCAGCCACAAGTATTGAAGGGTAGCACGCATCGTTGTTCACATACTTCAGTCCGGCTTCCACCGCCTGCGGGTCTACAGCATCAAGGACTACAAAATTATATCCCGCATATCTGAACGCAGCCTCCAGCAGCCGCATGTGTATTGGAGAAAGCTGCGGGCATAGTATTGTGTACTTCTCCTTCATTTCCTCCGTGAATATTACACGCTGGTATGCTGAGGATTTTGTAGATACCTTCTTGCGGCTTCTCTGACGAGCCTTTACAGCGGCAATCAAAGACCGTATTCTGATACGCACAGCACCGAGATTTGAGCCTTCGTCTATCTTGATAAGAGTATACATGCGGCTCTTCGCCTTCATAATCTCATCAACCTGGTCTGCTGTTACAGCGTCAAGTCCGCATCCAAACGAAGTAAGCTGCACAAGCTCAAGGTTCGGCATTCCCGACACAAAGCTTGCCGCGCGGTAAAGCCTGTTATGGTAAACCCATTGGTCAACAATGCGGAGAGGCCGCTCAATTGAGCCAAGATGGGCAACAGAGTCCTCTGTAAACACCGCCAGTCCAAGTCCGTGAATCATCTCAGGTATTCCGTGATTAATCTCAGGGTCTATATGATAAGGGCGGCCCGCAAGAACAATTCCATTGCCTCCAGTGACAACAAGCTGCTCAAGAGCCTCCTCGCCTGCCGCCTCTGTATCAGCCTTGAACTTCTCCTGTTCTTTCCATCCTGCGTCAACAGCATCATAGACCTGCTTTTCTGTCAAGCCAGGATAATACTTGTGTATTTCCTCGTAGAAACGCTCCTTGAGACGCACCTTGTCATAAATCGGCAGAAACGGATTCATGAACAGAATGTCATGGGCATTGATAAGGTCATCCAGGTTATGCTTGAGAACTTCTGGATAAGAAGTCACAACTGGACAGTTATAATGATTGCCCGCTCCAGAGTCTTCCTGCTTTTCGTAAGGAATACATGGATAGAAGATAAACTTGCATCCTGACTTTATCAATGACTCAAGATGCCCATGGCTTATCTTTGCCGGATAGCATACAGATTCTGACGGGATTGAATCGATACCGCGCTCATAAATCATTTTGCTTGACCGCGGGCTCAATCGTACCTGGAAACCAAGCTTTGTGAATACAGTGAACCACATCGGATAGTTCTCGTACATGTTTAGGACACGAGGGATTCCGACGCTGCCCATTGGAGCGTCCTCTGGCTTGAGAGGAACGTAATAGTTGAACAGTCTCTTGTATTTCCAGTCAAATAGGTTAGGAAGCTCGATAGGAGAGTCCTCTATTCCAGTATTCTGCTTGTTTGAGCCGTCAACAGTCTTTGTGTCCTTGAGCTTATGGCGCTCAAGCCCCTTCTCGCAGCGGTTGCCTGTGATAAACTGGCGCTTCTCACCACCTGCTGTGAATGTGTTGATTGTAAGAAGGCAGTTGTTCTGACAGCCTCCGCAACGGGTTAGCTCAAGATCAACCTTGAATGTGTCTAGCTGCTCAAGTGTAGCAATGTTAGACACAACCTTAGGCGGAATCCATCCTTTCTCCATGCCTGGTTTAGGCGCTGTCAAGTCGCACCACTGATCGAATGCGATAAGAGCAGAGCCGTAAGCGCCCATAAGTCCCGCAACATCAGGACGGAAAACCTCGACACCGGATATTTTCTCAAATGCCCTAAGAACAGCGTCATTGTAGAATGTTCCGCCCTGGACTACAACTTTCTTGCCAATCTCTGATGCGCGGCGCAGCTTGATAACCTTAAAAAGAGCATTCTTTATTACTGAATATGAGAGCCCTGCGGAAATGTCCGCAAGCGTAGCCCCCTCTTTCTGCGCCTGTTTTACACGGCTGTTCATGAATACTGTGCAGCGGGAGCCAAGATCGACAGGTTTTTTTGCAAGAAGCGCGGCTTTTGCAAATTCCTTTATATCCATGTTCATTGATGTAGCGAAATTTGAAAGGAATGAGCCGCATCCTGACGAGCAAGCCTCGTTGAGCTGGATAGAAGTGATTGCGCCGTCTTTCATGCGCAGACATTTCATATCCTGGCCACCGATGTCAAGAAGGAACTCAACGCCTGGAACAAAGAACTCCGCGGCGCGGTAGTGGGTGATTGTCTCAACCTCACCTGCATCAACTCCAAGAGCCGCCTGGAAAAGAGCCTCGCCATAGCCGGTCGAGACAGAACGCGCTATATAGCAGTTCTCAGGAAGAATCTTGTAAAGATTCTTTAATACGCGAACGGCAAGCTCAACAGGATTGCCTGCGTTCACATCATAGAAATCCCAAAGTATCTCGCCATTCTTGTTTATAAGGACAGCCTTCGTTGTCGTAGAACCGGCGTCAAGCCCGAGAAAAAGAGGCCCGCTTTGCTCATTTAGATTGGCGCGCTTAGCCTTGTCTTTCGCATGGCGCTCACGGAACGCCTTTAAGTCATCCTCATCCTTGAACAATGGCTCAAGCCTCTGAACCTCGTTCATTTCCGCACCATCAAGGTTCTTAAGGCTTTCCTTGAACTGCGCGATTGTAAGAAAAGGCTTAGGCTCCTCCTTGCCGATGCAAGAAAGGGTCTTTTCCGCTGAGTAAGCCGCACCTGCCGCGACAAACAGCTGTGAGTTCTCCGGTACAATAGTTTCTTCTGGAGTAAGTTTTAGAGTTTCAACAAAGCGCTGCCTTAGCTGATCAAGGAAGTGAAGAGGTCCGCCCAGGAAGGCAACATTTCCGCGGATTGGCTTTCCGCATGCAAGCCCGGAAATTGTCTGGTTCACAACAGCCTGGAAAATAGAAACTGCAATATCTTCCCGCCTTGCGCCCTCGTTTATAAGCGGCTGGACATCTGTCTTTGCAAAGACACCGCATCTAGCCGCAATCGGATATATAGTCTCGTATCCAGCTGCAAGCTTGTTGAGCCCAGGGGCGTCTGTCTCAAGGAGAGCGGCCATCTGGTCTATAAATGCTCCTGTTCCGCCTGCGCAAGTTCCATTCATGCGCTGCTCTACTCCGCCTGTAAAATAGGTGATTTTTGCGTCCTCTCCTCCAAGCTCAATCACAACATCTGTCTGCGGAATAAGCTTCTTGACCGCAGTTGTCGCCGCAACGACTTCCTGTATAAATGGAATATTAAGCCACTGGGAGACCGAAAGTCCGCCGGAGCCTGTTACCTTGACTGAAACTGTATGCTTATCTCCCAGCGGGAGTTTTTTTTCTACATCTTCTAGCGCTTTTGAAACAACATTTATAATTGTATTGCGGATATCAGCACGGTGACGCTGATAATCTCCGTAAATCATATTGTCATTTTCGTCTAAGCAGACAACCTTGACTGTCGTAGAACCGACATCAATACCGATACGTAGCGGAGTTACTGCCGGAGTAAAACTAGCATTTGAAAGTTCCATATTAGTACCTCAACTTTTACGGATTATCACCCCTAGGTCAAATTTGAATTGTCTGTTCTGGATTATGGATAGCTAATAGAAAAATGACCTTATGCGCAACCAGGATGCAATTTTTAGGGTAGTGTTTAAATTTAACACTTATAAACCTTTAATTCAACATATTGCACAAAAGAGAGTGCAGATAATAGTAGAGAATAAACAATTTTTATTTTTTCGCATTTTCAGCTGCCGGCAGAACAAAATAAACCTTTGCTCCAGGAGTTATATAGGCAATATTCTGGGATTTTGAGCCAGGCTTGGGAGACGCTGTAAAGCTTTCTCCATCCTTCGTCACAGTCAACTCGCAATAGATGCGTTTTCCCTCACGTATCTGGGCATCAAGCAAGGATTGACCTTGCGAAAACTTTGCTTCTCCGATTTTTGTAACATAAAGCTTTGCTGCATTCCGATTTGACGTGTCTATTATGCAGGCATCAGCTATATTTTCTTTGTCTGATGCGCAGATTGCGTCAAAACCGCTTTCCAGGACAGCAATTTGACTGTCTTTCTGCGAAACAGTGTCTTTCAGGCTATCTATTTCTGTCTGCATCGCCTGCTCTGCTTCCGCCATCTCCGTCGTGATATGATATGCCAGACGTTGCATTGCCGGCACATAGTGACGGATTGTATTCTCAAGAGGAATTGTTGAAAAACGGTTGGCGATTGTATTCAAGTCATCCAGATATACAGAGGCATCTTTCACCGAGCTTGAGAACGCCTCTGACGGAGAAGCGAAAGATGAAGTATATTTCGTGCTGTCAAAGCGGTCAGTGAACTGAATTGCTGATGTTGAGACAGCGGACTTAGGGATTCCTGTCTCCAAAATTATCTGATCCTGGATATCTGACTGGCTGCGCGCATCTGGATCTAGCAAGTCTATCTTTGCCTGGTAAGTCTTGCGTACATTCTCAACAGCTTCCCTCTGCTGCCTGACAGACTCCTGCCGCTGCTGTGACATCTGTTTCTTTAAATCCTTTATCTGAGCTTGGTATCTCATTTCCATGCTTCTCATCTGAAGGTCATTGAGCTGTTTCTGGCTATCAAGCGCAGCCTCATCCGCTTTTGCGGCAGAAAGGTCGGTTGCATCGTACCCAGAAAGCCGTTCCTGGTAACTTGCAATCTCTTTATCGGCATCAGCAATTTTCAAGTCATATTTTTTGTTTACTGCATCTATTGTTCTCTTGTATTCTTCCTGTATTTCTGCGCTTCTTTTTTCAATAGAGTCTTTTGTAGAGACTTTTGATACAGACTGAAGAACATACAGGTCATCTTCTCTTTTTTGAGCGGCGGCATTAAGCTCGTCATCTCTCTGGCTTATCAACTCTTCCTTCGACTGGACCGCATTGGCATAGAGAGACTCCGCTCTTCCTGCGGAATTAAGAAGCGCACGCAGATTCAAGTCATTGAAAGTATCTATGTTTACTTTTATTTTTTTATTTTGCGATATGATGAAAAATGTAAGTCCCGCGACAATAACAGCTACAGCAATTACGCATATTGCAAGTATTATAATAACAGATTTGTTCTTATTCTTTCTTGTCTTTGCATATTCTTGCTCAAGATTATATTGCGCCGCTTTAGAAAAGCTAAGATTCTTAAGCTCATCTTTTAAGAAAAGCTGAACCTCTTTGTGAGTTTCCGCTTCCCTTCGCTCTTCTATCTCTGCTGCATTTATTTTGTCGTCATTGCCCATATTCCACTCCAGCCATCTGGTGCATTTAAGCTTCCCATCCTTTCAATAAAGATTTGCGCTACCTCTAGCTCACTTTTAGGAAACAACTGACGTGCTTTATCCCAGTCGCCGCCGTAATAAGCAGACAGAGCCTGCTCAAACACTTTAAATTTATCCGCCAAATTATTGTCGCTTTCTGCAAGGTCAACAGGGAAGAAAATCTTTTTTCCTTCTGTTTTTCCTTTTACCTGGACCGTATCAATCTCAAAGAAAGTGTACTTAGGAGATAGCCGTTCCACTTCGTTTTTCACATACACGGAGCAAATTACCGGCAAGTGATAAATTCTCGTTAGTCCTTCCAGTCGGCTGGCAGAATTCACATTATCGCCGATCACTGTATTTGTCATGTGCTCGTCAGAACCAATATTTCCGTAGAATACATTTCCTCCATCGATTCCAACTCCTACATCAATCAAGACAGCTCTAAAAACCCGTTCTTCCGCCTCTGTAAGCTTGCGTTTCTTTTCTATTTCATTCTTTCGCTCAGTCATCTTTTCCCGCAACTGCGCAGTAAGCCTTGTGATACTCCATGCGGCATCAACAGACTCAAGTGACTTGTTTTTTGCATTATCTGTTCCATAGATTGCAAGAATTGCATCTCCAATGATAGAACCGATAACACCATGGTTTTCATGAACTGTATGGATTACCCTGTCATAATGCACGTTCAACAAGTCAATAATATCATTTCCGAGAGTTTCGGTTCTGTATGTAAAGCTCTTTATATCAGAGAAAAGAATCGTAAGGTCACGGCGTTTTCCCTCAAGACGGATTTGATGCTCATTATAGGCTTTTGCAACGACATCCTTGGAAACAAACTTCTGAAAAATCCCCAGGAGATTGCTGATTGTTGAGGACAGAGAGTTAAAGCTTGCGGCAAGATAAGTTATGTCGTCATTAGGAGATGTTGATAGATCAATATTCGCAAGTTTCTGGTTTCTCTGCATCTCGTAAAGGCTGTTAGTAATATTCTTTACATTTGCGAGAATTTTTCCAAACACTTTCAGGCCCACAATCAGGAATGCAATGACAAGAATGACAATTACAAAGGAAGTAAACGCAAGAACAATGAATGTTGAATGATTTGTATCCGCCCTAAGCTCGCCTCTAATAAAATAACAATCCCAGTCATCCTGATATTTATAAACCCCGAAATACGAGCCTTTTTCTGTTGTGAAATTTATTGAGCCATCTTTAATGCCGTTTTCAAAATCGGCATTTATTTGAGCAAGAGCTTCCTTGTCATAAAAAGTATAATCAGCCGTTTCCTGCTTTTCAGAATCCTCAGCAGAATTATCATTCTGATTTTCAAGCGCTGATATTTTCTCTTCGTCAGTCTCCGTCCCGTCTGCATAAACCTCAAAAAGAATTTTTCCATCCTTGCCGATTGCTCCTGCAAAACTCTCGGGAAAGTCAAAGCCTTTCTTTGCAACAGTTTTTAGAGTCTCAATACAATTTTGCCTATCACCATTAAAAGAAAAAATTTGAAATTGATTTCCAGCAGTTGAATACAAATCCTTGAGTCTGCTTACCATAATGGTATTATTCAAGTCTATAATCTGACGCTGGCTCAAAATAAGATTTATAGTATTGGTAGCAAAATTTGAAAGTAATAATAGTATTGTAAATATCGCAACAATCTTAAACGAAATTGGGATAATCCTTGTCTGTCCAATCCGCTGAAAAACCTGTCTCTTCGGCATTCTATATTCCTTTCTCCATATCTAACCAATGATAAAGACTATATAAAGATTATAAAACCCAAAGAGAAAAACCTCAAGCAAATAGCATTGTGTTATTGTGCTGTGCAGAGCAAAGATTA
>CAZURC010000022.1:0-21821 GCA_964623405.1 uncultured Treponema sp. | reverse complement strand
GTTATTAGAGTGGAATATTTCCATGCTTTTTTGCAGGCTTGAAGATGTTTGACTTGCCCTCAAGCAGCTCGAAGCTTCTTGCAACACGCTCCCTTGTCTCTCTTGGCTCTATCACCGCGCTTATGTAGTCACGCTGCGCCGCAATTGCTGGTGTCATGAATGTGCCGCGGTACTCAGCTTCCTTTTGCTGCACTAAAGATGCGTTGTTAGGATCCTTGAGCTCCTTTGCGTAGAGTATGCCGATTGCTCCCTCTGCTCCCATGACAGCAATCTCTGCCTTTGGCCAGGCATAGACAAAGTCTGCGCCTAGGTGCTTTGAGCACATTGCGATGTATGCTCCTCCGTAAGCCTTGCGGGTTATCACTGTAACCTTTGGAACTGAGGCTTCTGCATAAGCATAGAGGATTTTAGCTCCGTGACGGATAATTCCCTTCTGCTCTTCCTGAGGCCCCGGTATAAAGCCCGGAACATCGACAAATGTGAGGAGAGGGATATTGTATGCGTCGCAGTAGCGCACATGGCGTGCAATCTTGTCGGAAGCATCGCAGTTCAGGACTCCTCCGAAGTTGCCAGGATTGTTTGCGACAACTCCGACTGTCTTTCCCTCAATTCTTGCAAAGCCGACAACCGCGTTTCCAGCGAATTCTTCCATTGACTCAAAGAAGCTGTCGTCATCCACTACGCGCTTTATAACCTCGCGTATGTCATAGCCTTTTGTCCCTGAGTCAGGGAGAACTGTGTCTAGCTCTGCCGCTTTCTTCTCTGTGTACTTGAAGTCTGTTTTTGTGCCGAAGATTGCTTTCTTCTCTTTTGTCTCAAAAGGTGTCTCATCTCCGTAATAATGCGGAATGTAGTCAAGGAGCTTTCTGACTTTCTCTATGCACTCATTCTCTGTTGAGCACCGGTAATGGGCGACTCCCGACTTCTGTGAGTGGATTGCCGCTCCTCCAAGATCCTCTGAGGTTATATCCATGAACATTACCTGCTTTACAACCTTTGGACCGGTAATGTACATCTCGGAAATTTTGTCAATTGTGAAGATAAAGTCTGTAAGACCTGGAGAGTAGACGGCTCCGCCCGCGCACGGACCGGCGATTATTGAAATCTGAGGGATTACGCCGCTTGCCCTTACATTCTGCCGGAAGATGTCTCCGTAGCCGCATAGCGCATCAACTCCTTCCTGGATTCTTGCTCCGCCTGAGTCGTTTATGCCGATTACAGGGCAGCGCATCTCTATTGCTTTCTCTATAAGCTCAGCAATTTTCTGTCCGTGGACTTTTCCAAGAGAGCCTCCCTGGACTGTGAAATCCTGCGCATATACAGCAATTTTACGGCCGTTTACTGTTCCAAAGCCTGTTATTACGCCGTCATAGGGGATTGTCTTCTTGTCCATTCCAAAGCTTGTGCATTGGTGCTGGGCATCCGCGTAAATCTCCATAAAACTGCCTTTGTCGCATAGCAGATTGATTCTTTCTATCGCATGGAGTTTTCCCTTTGCATGCTGCTTTTCGAGATTGTATTCGTAAGCCATTGTAAGTTCTCCCATAAAAAGTCAAGAAGAAAACTTTAGTTTTCGATTGATTTTTTTTAGCGTTTCTGCAATGAAATGAAGAAACGCAGTATATAAGCAAGTTTGCAACGCAAACTTGGCAAGATAAAAACTGAACTCCATTTTAGGCAGTTTTTATCTTAGCCTCCTCTTGACTAGGAGAATAAGACATTTTTCGTAATAATGTCAATATGACAAAAAGATTAAAAATGTCATTTTGGTGTATAGGGCATGGAAAGGCAGGAAGCTGGGAATTACCTCTTCTGTTTATTTTAGCATTTCTTTTGCGGCTGTGTTGTTGTATTTTTCTGCCATATACGGCGCCGCGAGCATTATGTCGTCTTGCCGCGGGGCGAATTTGTATTTCTGCCTCATAAGCTCAGCGGCTTGGTTTATATCATCTCCAGACGACTCCAGGGCATCTGTGTAGTCTTGCCGGTAAGTCTTGGCTTTATATGAGCTGCTTCTTGAGGCTCCCTTTATAGAGCGCACAATCCACCTTGTTCCATTCCATTTTAGAGTCACTTCTTCCTCTGCGCTGTCTACCGCAATAACTGTCTCTCCGTCGTTGTGCACAAGATTGTAGCTCACAGAGCGGACTGTCTCATCGCCTTTTTCTAATATGCGGCCGTCTTCCTCTGACAGAGGCTTGTTCTTGTCCATCCTGCGCGGATAGCTTGACAAGGGAGTGTATTCCTTTCCGTCTATCTTTAAGTCTGTGACTCCGTACTGCCAGTAGTCTGTTTTGCCCTTGAAGAACATCCACTGGGCAGGGGTGAGAGTCCCGTTCTTCTCGTCCAGCGCGGATCTCTGCTTGTTAGTGACAAAGAATCCTGCAAGCTTTTGGATAAGAGCCTTTGAGTCCTTGCCTTTGGCTATTTCCTGCACAATTGTAACGTCCGCGTTGTTTATGCCTGTAAAAAGAAGCTGCACTGTTTGTGTTGAGCTCAGGCCTGTGCTTGTCGCAAGCTTTCGGTTCTCTCGTCCAAAATTAATTATAAAGGACAATGCTGCCGCTATTGCAACAGCGCTTATCCAGATCCGCCTGTTGTTCTGGCTGTAGAACCGATGCAGCTTGACTTGGCGCGTATGCTTTTTTATGAACTTCTCTCTTTTTGATTTGAACTCACGGTCTGAGGCATCACCGGCTTTATTTTGAGGCGCATCGCTCAGCTCTGTCAGGCTTTTCTCAACAAGTCCGGCGTTCAATGCGCGGGCCTTGTCTATGACCTCCAGCCGCTCCCGCTCTTTCTTTTCGTTTGCGAATCTTTTTTCACCTGGAATGATACGCTTCTTGCGCTTTACGCAAAGACCGGCATTTATTGCCTCTGCAAGATTTTGCGCTATGCCGTTTACTTCGTATTCAACTGGAATAAAGTTTGAGTCTGTAAAGTCTGCCTGGCGCTTCTCCAGGGATGTTTCTGTAAATGCGTATTTCCCTGTTGCTATCCTGTATGCGATTGCGGCTCTTGTAAAAAGAGCCGCCTCTATTCCGTCAAGACCGCGATGGCAGAATATTCCCTGGAACGCTCCGTAGCTGGAGGAATTCTCCGCGCATTGCTCAAAGAGCTTTCCAGGAAGAACAAGAACCTTGCATTCTCCGTTATTGCTGACAGGTGAGACAATGATTCCCTCTGCTCCGGGGAGTGTTGCTTTGCTGTCGGATTCTGCTTCAGTTGTGTCTGTTTTTCTTATGATTTCGTCAAGAGCTTTAAGAGCGTAAATTTCCCTGCTCTGCGTTTCTTTTGAATCCGCGGTTTTATCCGCTTCGGCCTGGAACAGAGAGAGAAGCGTGTTTCCTTCAAAGGCGCTCCCCTCGAACGTAACAGTTCCGTCCGGCATTGTTCTTGTGCTGTCAAACTGCCATTGCCGGTATTCGGCTGTTCCATCGGCATGGAAAAAGGCAATTGAGCCTTTTTCCATTATCATTTTCCCTAAGTCTGTGCGTCCAAAGCTCTTCTCGTCCAGCGATGTGGATAGAATAAGCTTGCTGCCTTCAACGTAAACGCAGCTGGTGTCTGATGTGCTCATAAGGCTGTCTTTTAGTTTGATGTGTTGCTGGCAAAGTATTTCTCGTATGCTTCAGCCATTTTCTCTTCTGTATATGCGGCTGAAGACGTGCGGTTAAATGAATTTGCCTGTTTTGTAAGCTCTGTCACAAATGTGCTTTTAGGAAGATACATAAGGACATAGATTGTTCCGTCATCACCCTTGTACATATCCGCCTGCTCTGAGCCATTGAGAACGGACTCTGTTACTAGCGCCGCGTTCTCCGTGAGAGCCGCAAGGTACTGCCTGTCGCCTTCTGCGCCCTGGTCGTCAATCAATGTCTGGGTTACGCCCTTTACCTGAACTTCTACTTCCTGCGCAAGCTCAAGACGCGCCTGTGCTCTTGCCATTTTCTGTGAAGTTATATCGTTGGAAAGCTTGCCTGCTCCGACTGCGTATATTCCGGTATCATCTTTCTTTCCTTCATAAACCCAGGCTGGAACTCCGTCTTTCGCCGCTTGCTCCGCGGCTGAAGTTGTCTCCTGTGTCGAGCCGCAGCTGAAAAGCAAAAAGCTTGCCGCTGTTGCCAGGAATAGTGCTGAAATCTTTTTCATTTTATTGCCTCCAAAAAACAAAGTCTAAATCAAAGGTAAAGTTACAATAATATTTTGCAACTGACTAGAATAATTATATCACTGTACATGTAAAATGTCAGACAAAAAATAAATGGGTGTAATAAAACAAATCTTTTACGGTACTTTTTTTTATGTGAAAATATAATTAAAACAATTATGCTAAAAAAGCTGCTGTCTGGACTTCAAAGAAAGTACGTCCTTTTTTCTATCTTTACTCCTGTTGTTATGATTGGAGAAGTCCTTATGGAGACTGTGATTCCTCTTGTCATGGCTCACATTATTGATGACGGAATCGCAAACTATGATATAGGCTATGTGCTGCGCACAGGGCTTGTTATGATTGCCTGCACAGTTTTCTCGCTTGTCTGCGGGGCAGCCGGAGGCAGGTTTTCGTCTGTGGCAGCCTATGGGTTTTCACGCAATCTGCGCTCTAAGCTTTTTAAGAAGGTTCAGTCATTCTCCTTTGGGGAAATGGATTTGTTTGGGACCGGCTCTCTCGTTACCCGCCTTACAACAGATGTCACAAACTTGCAGAATATGTATCAGAATTTAATACGCACCATGTTCCGTGCTCCTCTTATGATGATATTCGGGACTGTGATGGCCTGCTTTATCAATATACGGCTTGCTCTTATCTTCTTTATTACAATTCCTTTACTTGCGTTCGTGCTCATTTTTATCGCTATGCGCGCTTATCCGCGGTTCAAGGTTATGTTTAAGAAATATGACAGGCTGAACACTGTGGTCCAGGAGAATTTGATTGCAATCCGTGTTGTCAAGGCGTTTGTCCGTGGAGATTTTGAGTGCGGCAAGTTTGAGAATATTGCAGGACAGGTGCGTGATGCGCAGGTTCGCGCCGAGAAGATTGTAATATGCAATGCGCCTGTGATGAAGCTTGTTATCTACATGTGCATAATTGCTACGCTTTGGTTTGGCGGAAACATGCTTATTGCAGGCAGCATGAGGACAGGTGAGCTTGTAAGTTTTCTTACTTATGTAACGCAGATACTAATGAGCCTGATGATGGTGAGCATGATGTTCGTCCAGCTTATTCTCTCCCGTGCCTCTATCTCCCGCATAATGGAAGTCCTGAGCCTTGAGTCGATTGAGTCATCAGGCTATGCAGAAGACGAAAGAGGAGCTGTTGAAGTCCTGAATGGAGATATTGAGTTTGATAATGTTTATTTTTCATATAATGGGAAAAAAGAGAACTGCATGCTAAGCGGAATAAATCTTGCGGTTCCTTCCGGAGCGACCGTAGGAATAATTGGGGGAACCGGCTCTTCTAAGACAACGCTTGTCTCGCTCATACCGCGCCTTTATGACTGCACAGATGGAGCTGTGAAAGTCGGAGGCAGGGATGTAAGGGAATACAGCTATAAAGCTCTGCGCGACAGCATTGGAATGGTGCTTCAGAAGAATGTGCTTTTTAGCGGAACCATAGAGGACAACTTGAGGTGGGGCGATGACAGCGCATCTATGGACCAGATTAAGAGTGCATGTGTTGCTGCCCAGGCGGACAGCTTTGTCATGTCTTTCCCGGATGGATACAAGACTGAGCTTGGGCAGGGAGGAGTGAATTTGAGCGGAGGCCAGAAACAGCGTCTTTGCATTGCCCGCGCGCTCTTGAAGCGGCCGAAAATTCTCATACTTGACGATTCAACAAGCGCAGTTGACACAGCGACTGATGCAAAAATCCGCGCCGCGCTAAAAGAGATTCTCCCAGGAACAACAAAACTTATAATAGCGCAGAGAATAGCGTCCGTGCAGGACTCGGATTTTATCGTTGTGCTTGATGACGGAAAGGTAAACGGCATTGGGAAGCACGATGAGCTTCTTGAGACCAATGAGATTTATAGGGAAGTATATGACTCGCAGATGAGTCAGAATTAGCGGGATGATAGGGAAGGTAGGAATATAAAAATGCCGCCAGTAAAGATGAGGGGAGTTCAAAAGCCCCGTAATACAGGAAGGACAATTCTAAGGCTCCTTAAATACACGGGAACTTACAAGCCGCTGTGGCCGATAGTGTTTGTATGTGTCCTGCTTGCTGCCGGAGCTGAGGTTCTTGGCACTTATATGCTTAAGCCTGCTATAAATGATTATCTTGTGCCTTTTATCGGAAATGAGCATCCTCCGCTGGCAGGATTTGCGGCGCTTCTTTTGAGGCTGGCTTGCATTTATGTGGTCGGAGCCTGCTCAACGTATATAAGCCAGCGTCTTCTGCTAAAAATCTCGACTTCCACATTGTTCAATATCAGAAAAGACCTGTTCACTCACCAGTCCAAGCTGCCTATAAAGTATTATGATGCACATAGCCACGGTGTGCTGATGTCTCTTTATACAAACGACACAGACACATTGCGTGATATGTTCAGCCAAAGCGTTCCGCAGCTTATGACTGGAACTTTCCAGGTTCTCGGTATTTTCTTTATGATGATTTACCTGAGCATTCCTCTTACGCTTGTCATGATTGTTACAATCGTAGGAATTATGCTTCTTAGCGCAAAAATTGGAAAGCTTAGCGCCAAGGCTTACAGGGAGCAGCAGGACAATATCGGTTCTGTGAACGGCTATATCGAGGAGCTGATTGAAGGCCAGAGGGTTGTAAAAGTGTTCACGAGAGAGCGTCAGGCTAATGAAAGATTCTCTGCTCTGAATGATGCTCTCTGTGAGGCAGGAACAAGGGCTTCTACATACGCCAGCATACTTGGCCCGATAATGAACAATCTTTCTCATTTTCAGTATGCGCTTGTTTCCATGCTTGGCGCGCTCCTTGTCATTGCCGGCATTATGGATCTTGGAACCATCGCAAGCTTTCTTCAATCAACACGCTCATTCTCCCGTCCGCTGGGGCAGTTGAGCCAGCAGTTTAACGCAATTCTAAATGCGCTTGCCGGAGCGGAGAGAATATTTGCCGCGATAGACGAGCCTTGCGAGGCTGATGACGGTGATGTTACCCTGGTGAATGCCTACGAGGCTAAGGCAGGCACAGGGGCTAAAAAAGAGGATACTCTTGTGCAAAGCTTTGCCAGCACAGGGATGTGGGCCTGGAAGTGTCCGCAGATTGGGCGGTTAAAAAGGCTTGAGGGCGATGTTGTGCTCAAGGATGTTGATTTTTCTTATGACGGGCGCACCGATGTTCTTCATAATATAAATCTTCATGCAGAGCCTGGACAGAAAATTGCGCTTGTCGGTTCTACTGGTTCTGGAAAAACCACAATCACAAATCTCCTGACTCGTTTTTATGATATTAAGGATGGAGAGGGCTCAATCACCTATGATGGAATTCCTATCAAGGACATAAGGAAAGGTGATTTGAGACGCTCTCTTTCCATGGTTCTCCAGGACACACATTTTTTTACAGGAACAATAAGCGACAATATAAGATATGGCAAGCTTGATGCGTCTGATGCGCAGATAAAAGAGGCCGCAAGGCTTGCTAACGCAGACAGCTTTATCTGCCATCTTTCTGACGGCTATGACACGGTTATTACTGGCGATGGAGAAAGCCTGAGCCAGGGGCAGAGACAGCTTGTTGCAATCGCGCGCGCGGCTGTCGCAGATCCTCCGGTTCTTATACTTGACGAGGCGACGAGCTCTGTTGATACCCGTACAGAGAAGCTTATAGAAAAGGGCATGGATTCTCTTATGAAAGGAAGAACTGTCTTTGTCATTGCGCACCGCCTGTCAACAGTACGGAATGCTGACTGCATAATTGTTCTTGAGCACGGAAGCATAATTGAGCGCGGAACGCATGATGAGCTCCTTGCAAAAAAAGGACGTTATTATCAGCTTTACACAGGGGCATTCCAGCTTGAGTAGAGGCCTTGTTAATAAGACAGGTGAGTTTCCTTTAAGCTTTTTATAACAAAAAATAATTTGTTGCCCTTAGAAATCCACTTTATACTAATTTTAAGCAATAAATCGCTTAGCAAAAGGAGGATTTTTTTGATGAAGAAGTGTTTTGTTTTGGCGTGCGCAGTTCTTGCCGCCGCCTCTTTAATTTCCTGCAGCAAGAATAAGAATGGCGCAGGAGAGCTTGTTGTTTATGGCTCGTGCGAGGAGGAGTATCTTGCCGCCGCTTGCGCGCAGTTTGAGAAGCAGACTGGTGTAAAGACAACCTACCAGCGTCTTTCCACTGGAGAGGTCCTGACCAAGATTGAAGAGGAAAAAGGCAATCCTTCCGCTGATGTCTGGTTTGGCGGTACAACAGATCCTTATAACGAGGCCGCCTCAAAGGGTCTTCTTGAGCCTTACAATGCAGAGAACGCAAGCCATCTTGTCGGCCAGCAGTTCAAGGATAAGGACAATAACTGGTACGGCATTTACCGCGGAATCTTAGGCTTTTTCTGGAATACAGAGGAGATGTCCCGCTTGAATCTTGATCCGCCGAAAGACTGGGATGACCTTGTTAATCCAAAATACAAGGGATTGATTTCCTTTGCAAACCCGAATACAGCAGGAACAGGCAAGCTCATTGTAAATACGCTTGTGCAGATGAAAGGTGAGAAGGCCGCAATGGATTATTTCGCCGCACTGGACAAGAACATCTCTCAGTACACAAAATCCGGCTCAGGCCCTTCTAAGCTTGTTCCGAAGGGAGAGGTTGTGATTGGAATCGGATTCTTGCATGACGTTGTATATCAGATTGTTGACAACGGCTATGACAATATCGGAATGACTGCTCCGGCATCTGGAACATCCTATGAGATTGGAGCGACTGCGATTTTTAAGGGCGCAAAGAACGAGGAGAATGCAAAGAAATGGATTGAGTTCGCGCTTTCTCCTGACTGCGTGAACCTTGCTCAGAAAAATGGCTCTTATCAGTTCCTTGTTATTGACAATGCCGCTCCAGTTGAAGTTGCCGTAAAGGCAGGATTGGACAAGATTGAGACAATCAACTACAACTTTGACGATGCGAAGACCAACGGTCCGAAATACTACTCTGAATTCTTTGAGGTCATTGCAAACGATGACCGTGTCAAGACTCAATAGTTAGCTTTATCAAAATGCACAGGAAGCATGCCTTGTTTTCTGTGCATTTTTTATTTGGGAGCAAATATGTCAAACCAGGGAAAAAACTTGGACAGAAAGAAGCTTCTTGCCGACCCTATTATGATTACGGCAATTATCTGTATTTTCTTGTTCCTTTTTCTATTCATTCTTTATCCGCTTGCTATCCTTCTTGCGGACAGCGCAGTTGTGGATACCGGAGCCGGCGCTAAAATTGGATTCGGGAATTTTATCCGCATCTTTAAAATGACAACTTTTAGAAAGGCTATATCAAACACTCTTTTCTTAGGCTTTGTCTCTGGAATAGGAGCGACTGCGATAGGTTTTCTGTTTGCTTATGTTGACGCTTATGTTGACACAGGCTCCAAGATTGTCAGAAAGCTGTTCAATATCGTCTCAATTCTTCCTGTTGTGTCTCCGCCGTTTGTCCTGTCCTTGTCGGCAATTTTTCTTTTTGGTCGCACAGGTTTTGTCACACGGACAATTCTCAATCTTAATAACACTAATCTCTATGGCTGGAGAGGAATTGCGCTTGTCCAGATTCTGACTTTTTTCCCTGTCTGCTACATGATGCTGAAAGGTCTTCTCCGGAATATTGACCCGTCATTGGAAGAAGCGGCCAGGAACATGGGAGCAAGCCGGTTCAAGGTTTTCCAGACAGTGACGCTTCCGCTCTTGCTTCCGGGGCTTGGAAACGCTTTCCTTGTTTCTTTTATTGAGTCTGTAGCAGACTTTGCGAATCCGATGATTATCGGCGGCAACTATGATACTCTTGCCACATCAATCTATCTGCAGCTCACAGGAGCTTATGACAAGTCCGGCGCGACTGCTATGGCGGTTGTGCTTCTCTTGATTTCTATGGGACTTTTTATTCTTGAGAAATACTGGCTTGAAAGAAAGTCTGTCGCTACTTTGACCGGCAAGGCGACACGCGCAAGACAGCTTATGAACGATAAGAGCGTGCGTTATCCTTTTGTGACGCTCTGCACTCTGATTACAATCTTTGTTCTTGTAATGTATGCGCTTGTTCCTCTTGGCTCGCTTTTTAAGCTCTGGGGACGGGATTACAGCCTTTCCTTAAAATGGTATCAGTACGTGTTCAAGAACCGCGGCTACCGTGTTTTTACGGACTCAATGATGCTCTCGATTATCGCTTCACCGATTACGGCTCTTCTTTCTATGATGATTGCCTATCTCGTTGTGAAGCGGAAGTTCATCGGAAAAGGTGTGATGGAGTTTGTCGCTATGCTTGCAATGGCCGTTCCCGGGACGGTCTTGGGCGTGGGCTTTATACGCGGATTCAACTCAGGTCTTTTCCATACTGGAATTATGAAAGGGCTTTACGGTACAGGCGCAATCCTTGTTATTGTTTTTATTGTCCGTTCTCTTCCAATTGGAACCCGCTCGGGAATTGCGGCTTTAAGGCAAATTGACAAGTCGATTGAGGAGGCGGCTTATGATATGGGAGCAGATTCTGCGCGTGTTTTTGCGACTGTTACGCTTCCTCTGATACGCGAGAGCTTCATATCAGGGCTTGTCACAACATTCGTGCGTTCTATAACGGCGATTTCAGCGATTATCTTGCTCGTGACTCCGAAATATCTTTTGATTACGGTTAGAATCAATGAGTTCGCGGAGAAAGGTGGATACGGAGTTGCCTGTGCTTATGCGACAATTCTTATTATCATCACTTATGTCGCAATCAGCATAATGAATTTGATTTTAGGAAAGATTGGAAGAACTAGCGGTGTTGCTGCGGAATGAAAGACAGAAGATGTCATGTTGAGCGAAGCGAGACATCTAAGAAATAGATTCTTCGCTTTCTGCCAGCCGGCAGACTAGTCGCTCAGAATGACGGAAAATTGCTGGAATGACCCAGTTTTACGGAGGAAATGAAAATGGAAAACAAGACACCAAAAGGCGTTCGCCTTGACCATATTACAAAAATATACCAAGACCCGAAAACTAAGAAGGATTTTAATGCTGTTGACGATGTGACTCTTGACATCAAGCCGGGAAGCTTTGTCACGCTTCTAGGACCTTCAGGCTGCGGCAAGACAACTACGCTCAGAATGATTGCAGGCTTTGAGAGCCCAGACAAGGGCGAAATATATCTCGGCGGTGAGCCGATAAATGCGCTTACTCCGAACAAGCGCGACACGGCAATGGTGTTCCAAAGCTATGCGCTATTGCCGCATTACAATGTCTTTGATAATGTCGCTTATGGACTAAAAATCCGCAAGGTTCCAAAGGATGAGATCCGGCAGCGTGTTATGGATATGCTTTCTCTTGTTGAGCTGGATGGAAAGGAAGAGCGCATGACAAACCAGCTTTCAGGCGGACAGCAGCAGCGGGTTGCCCTTGCCCGTGCCCTTGTTATGCAGCCAGGTGTCCTGCTTTTTGACGAGCCTCTTTCAAATCTTGACGCAAAGCTCCGTGTCGCGATGAGAACTGAAATCCGGAAAATCCAGCAGAAGCTTGGAATCACCGCAATCTATGTAACACACGACCAGAGCGAGGCTATGAGTCTTTCTGACGAAATTATATTGATGAACAAGGGCAGAATAGCGCAGAAAGGAAGTCCACAGGAAATATATTACCGCCCTAACAGCGAGTTTGTCGCGGACTTTATCGGCGAGGTGAATTTTCTTTCTGGCACTGTGAAGGATGTTGATGGCGAGAATGTTACGGTTGATGTTGGCGGTGAGGAGATAAAAGCAGGAAGCTACGGCAATCTTTCTGTCGGAAGCAAGACAAAAATTGTAATCCGTCCAGAAAACGTCCATGTCGCGGACAGCGGACTGATTCCATGTGAGGTTGTTTTGAGCACATTTATGGGCGCATATCAGTATTATCAAGTTGAGGCGAATGGAACTCTACTAAAGATTAATGACTACAATCCTCGCGGACACAAGATTTACAATGCCGGCGACAAGGCGTTCCTTGATTTTGAGGGCTCAAGTCTGCACACTCTATAGCGCCTATTTATTTGCGGCGGTGAGAATGGAGCTGATATTTCCTAGAATGGCCTCCGCAATCTCCGGCTTGTTCATTGTGTAGATATGAATTCCTCGTATTCCGTTTGAGATAAGATCGATAATCTGGTCTGTTGCATAGGCAATGCCTGCCTGTTTCATCGCCTCTGCGTCATTGCGGAAACGGTCGCAGAAAGACAGAAGCTTGCGTGGAATATACGCATTTGAGAGATCAACCATGCGGCTTACTTGATTTGCATTTGTGATTGGCATTATCCCTGCAAGAACGGGGACATGAATTCCTACGGCCTGAAGACGGTACATAAAGGAATAAAGCATATCATTGTCAAAAATCATCTGTGTCGTAAGAAAATCGACTCCGGCATCTACTTTGAACTTTAGGTTTTCTATGTCCAGCTCTCTGTTTGCGCTCTCAGGGTGTCCTTCCGGATAACATGCTCCGCCGACACAGAATCCGTTTTGTTTAAGAAGAGGCACAAGATCTGACGCATGGAACATTCCTGACGGAAATAGATTCTCGCCTTCAAAGCTGTCTTTTGGAAGATCGCCTCTGAGCGCAAGAATATTTGAAATTCCTTTTTCTTTTAGCATGTCTATTGTTTTCTGAAGCTGCTCTTTTGTTGAGCGCACGCATGTAAGATGGGCGAGCGCGGCAGTTCCGGATTTCTCTATTGCGCTTGCGAGATCGGCCGTGTTTGTCTGTGTAGAGCCTCCAGCGCCATAGGTAATGGAAATAAAGTCAGGATTGATTGCGCTTAGCCGCAGGGCCGTTTGTCTTACAGAGTCAAATGCAGATTGCTTTTTTGGAGGAAAAATCTCAAATGAGAGAGTTGTTTTTTTTGAGCTTAGAATGTCAGTGATTTTCATAAGCTAATTCTACTGTAAAACTAGGAAATGGGAAATAGACTAACGGGGTATTTTATATAGTCTGGTTGTTCTCTAGCTGGCGCAGGACATTTGTGTCTGTTTTTATATGAATATTCTTTTCATTTGAAGGCAGAACAAGGCCTTTTGGGCCGTTTTTTGCGCGCCGAAGATGCTTGACGGCTGTGTAATAAAGATCTGCCTCTCCGTTCTTACGGGCCTTTGAGTAGTGCACTGCAAGGTTTCCTGCTGCAATTATTATTTCAAGAGGAACTGTCTTGCCTTTCTTTGCTTTTACAAAAATGTAGCCGCCGGGATAGTCTCTTGTATGGAACCAAAGATCATCGCCTTTTACATAGCGGCGCAATAGCTCATCATTTTCGCTGGCATCACGGCCTGCAAAGATTGTCCAGCCGTTTATATAATAGCTAAGACCAGGACGAGTGTTTTTTTCCTGCTGCTTTGGTTTTTGGGATTTCCTTAGAATCTGCTCAAGCTTTACAGGGTTTTTCTCGAGAAGCATGGCTGCATATTTTTTATCCAGCTCTGAAATTTCTTGTTTCGTAGAGGCTATGTCGTTCTCAAGCTCATCTAGGCCGCTTGTCTGTTTCTTGTAAGTTGAATAGTAAAGCCCGGCGTTTTCCTGGGCATTTTTGTGCGGATCAACTTTTATCCGAACAGGTTTCCCTGTGTCATAGTCATTGCATTCAAGGAACCCATTGGATATTCTTCCTTCTAGGAACATATAGCTGTAGGAAAGAATCAGATCTCCTTCATGCTTCCATTGTTTTGCATTAAGAAAGCCTTTGCGTTTTTCTTCCAAGTGCCCAAGTGCGCTTTCGAGGCGGCTTTTATGCGAGTTGTGCCATTTTTCCGCCTGCTCTAAAAGGCCAGAAAGAGAGGTCTTTGCCGCATTCTGAGAATAGAATAAATCTATTTTTTCATTGAAGGAAAGAGATGCGTCTGGAGAGAGGCTGTCAAACTCACGTATAGGAAACTGCTGCTCTGACACATTGCTTTTATTGTCAGGAAGGTAAAAGTGCTGTCCGCTTATCTCATTTTTTGCAGGGCGGCGATAAAAACAGTCAAGAATTGTTCCTTCCTTATTGCACAAAAAGATATTTGCCGCGTTTGACCAAAGGCGGATATATAAATCAAGCTCCTCGTCTGCGCTTTTATCTTCCTCTATATTTGACTTTTTATTCTTTTGTGATAATTTCTCGTTGGCTGCCGGCATTACATAGATAGTTCCTGGACGGAATAGAGATATTTTTATGATTCTCTCTTTTTCAATTTGTCGGCATTCCGTGATTCTAGCGCCTTTTATTTTTGAGCGCAGCATCTCATTGAATCTAAGAGGCTTTTCATTCTTTGGAATTTTTCTTTTTACTTCGTTTATCCTGCATTCTCCTGCGGCAAGGCATATAAAGACTGTCTTTGGCGTGCCAGGCTTGTATGTGTAGAGGGCGATGGAATCAAAAGAAGGCTGTACTATATCCTGTATGAAAGATTCTGTAAGAGCAAGCTCTTTCAGCACAAGGTCTATTTCGTTGCAATTCAGCGACATTAGTTTTCCTGGCGGGCAACTTGCAGTGATGTTTGACCTATAGCTTTCTCAATTTTTTCTTTTAGCTCCTGTACTTGCTTTGATAGCGCAAGTGTTCTTCCCGTCTGTCTTATAAGACGCTGTGCAAGCATTTTTGAAAGGAATATTCCATAGTGCGGGTTGCGCCTTATCAGGGAAAGAAAATCAGCTTTTGGTATTCTTATTAGCTGGCAGCTGCCGACGGCGAGAACCGTAGCCGAGCGTCGGTCATTTAGAAGAAAAGCCATTTCTCCGATAAACATATCGTTCGGAGTGAGCACGGAAATAAGCTTTCTTCCTGAGTATACGGCGAAACGTCCGGATACAATAAAGTATAAGTCGTTGCTGGATTCGTTCTGTCGGCAGACAATCTGCTTGTCAGTGTACGGCACTGTATCGAACTGCTTGAACATCATCGGCACAGTGTTTGTCGCGTTGCGAAGGTTTGTAATTTCAAAGCTGACAATATTTCCTTTCTCGTTGTATGAAAGCGAGCTTACTAGACTCTCGGAAAGAAGAATCCCTCGCCCATGCAGCTCAGCTGATGGACTGCGCTTTATAAGGCTTTTCCAGTCGAAACCTTTTCCGTCATCAGCAATTGTGAATTTTGATTTTGCCTTGCCAATTTCGTATGTGATATGGATTCTTCTCTCTGCGAATCTTGGCATTGCGGCCCTTGCGCTGATCAGCTGGAGAATATCTCCGCCCTGACTCATCCATTTTGTCTTGTCCTCATAGGAAATCTCAAGATTGCCGTGCTCCAGGGCGTTTGTCAAAAGCTCCATCAGCGTCATCTGCAAGTTGAATCTGTCATTGTCTGAAATGCGGTTCGTGTTATAAAGATAAGTTACCAGGAAGTTTGTATAGAAACGGATGTCAATCGGGTCATTTCCGCAGATGAAGCTTCCTGTTTCCTGCCCGCCGATTGTGTCCTGCATTCCTCTGGTGAACAGAAACTGCTGGTTCTGCCAGAGAATACGCAATAGTCTTCCGAAATGTCTTGTAAAATCCCGTATTGTCTGGATTGCGACAATATTTGTGTCTTTTTTTGCTTCCAGCTCCTGCACCTGTCTTTGGTCACGGCAAATTGCTATGATTCCTCCAAAGTGAAGCCAGGGATCCTTTTTTATTGCCATAAGGACACGCTGCGCATCCACGTCTGCGCATGAGAAATCGATTACCTTTATCTCCGGAATTTGATAATCAATATAATTGATTATCTGTTCTGTGTCAGAAAGAACATCAGTCTCAAAGTAATTGCTATATTTTTGGCAAGCTGTCTTTACAACATCAATTACAGTGTGATTTGAAGAAGCGGTGAGGATTTTCTTCATTTGCTTAGCTCCGGCTTTTGTGGATGCGGCAAGACATATCGTTTATTTCTTAAACTTTGACTCAAATTCCTCAAGGACTTTTTCTGGAGCAGGGCGCGCATCTATATCAACGAGAATTCCCTTATCCTTGTAAAAGTCGATGAGAGGGGCTGTTGACTTGCGGTAAACAACAAGACGGTTTTGAATTGCCTCTTCCTTGTCGTCATCGCGTGTATATAGCTCTCCGCCGCATTTGTCGCATTTTCCTGCCGTCCTTGGAGGATTGAATTTTATATGGTACATTTGCCCGCAGTTTTTGCAGCAGACCCTTCCTCCAAGTCTTTCTACAACGGCGCTGTCGGCTATGTCAAAGTTTACAGCCGCGTCAATCTTTGCAAATTTCTCAAGAGCTTCTGCCTGGGGGATTGTCCTCGGAAAGCCGTCAAGAATGTAGCCGTTTTTTGTATCATTCTTAGCAAGCCTGTCTTTTACAAGGCCTATAGTTATCTCATCGCTTACAAGTCCGCCTGCGTCAATAATAGCCTTTGCTTTCTTTCCAAGCTCTGTTCCGTTCTTGATATTCTCACGGAAAATATCTCCTGTAGAAATGTGCGGAATGTTGTAGGCTTTTGCCGCCTGCTTCGCCAAAGTTCCTTTTCCTGCTCCTGGCGGTCCTAAAAAAATAAAGTTCATAAGAGTGCTCCCATAAAAAGTCAAGTTCTGCATATTTTTGATGCGACTTTAAATTTATTTTATCACAGAAATAGTCATAAATACAATTGTTGTGTTCCAGTTAAAAATGGTGTTCTCTTTTGCGGAGAGAAGAAGATTCTTTATTTTAAGGAAATCCTCTTTTCCTATAGCTGCCGCAATTGCGGAGCCATAAGTGGATTTCTCTGTGTCAAACCAGCGGTTTATTTCTGTCTCGCTGAGCCGTCTCTTTTCAGTTATTAACCTAGAAGCGGCCTTTACCGTAAATCCGTTGTCCTCAAATGATTTTTGAATTGTGCTCTCATCCCATGCAAATAAAGGATTCTCCTTGTTTGTAAAGAATTCTGTTTCCGCTATCTCAACTTTCTTTAATATGCTCTCATAGGATATACGGGTTTCTTTTGTAAGAAGGTCTCTTGAGACAAGCTCCCAGATTCTCTGACCCTTTGATGGAATCCGCTGGCTTATTATTACCTGCATATTGTCTGTTGCAAGGTTCTTAGGCAGAGCCTTTAGAGAGTACGCTAGAACATCTGCGCTGTCCTGGCTGTTGAACGGATCCCTGAAGAAGATTCTGTCAAAGACCATTCCTTTGCCGCTGAAGTTCTCAAGGATTTTTGAAAAGACTTCTGCCGTAAGATAGTTTTCTATGCTTTCAGGACGAAGCATAAGACATGGACGGTCTAACTCATCTAGTGTGCGTCCATACTGCTCAAGAATCTCAAGGCCTCTCTGTGTACGGCATAGGCCTGCTGTAACGCCCTCCGGAGTTCTTCGGCTTATTTCCCATAGCAAAAGTCCGTCATCTGCGTTCCAGACAAGGCTCCGTGAATGGCGGCTAAGATTGCCGAGAGAAATCATCGCATCCCTTACTTCTGTAAGGACTTGCGCATGGTTTGAGTCCAGCCTGCTTCTCCAGGATTTGTCCGCACGGTCCAGAGCGCTTTCTTTTCTCTCGTCTTTCGGTGTGAATGTGAGGTTTTCTGCTTTTAATGTTGGATTTTTATCAAAGTTCTTGTCTATCCACCATTCTCCGACTGGATTGTCAAAGTCACTGGGAAAAGAAGGAAGCGGATGCATTCCTGTCGTTGCGTTTTTTTCAGCAGAGTCTTGAACGGCTCCCTCAAGAATAGCCGCAATCTGCATTTCCCGTCTGCTAAGCACCTCTTCCTTTATCTTTGCCTCGTATCCCTGATCTGTCGGTGTATAGAATACCCGTCCTACAAGCTCTGCAGGAAGATACTGCTGGGCAACCCAGTGATCGCGATAGGCGTGGGGGTAAAGGTATCCTTCTCCATGCCCGAAACTTTCCGCGTCTCTGTTGTTGTCTTTTAAGTGGTTTGGAACTTCAGCGTCCTCTTTCTCGACAGAGGAGAGCGCATCAAAAAACGCCATGCTTGAATTGGATTTTGGACAAGTCGAAAGGTAAAGAGCCGCATGGGCAAGAAAATACCGTCCTTCAGGAAGTCCAACCCTGTCAAATGCCTCGGCGCAGTTTTCTACAATTGTAATGGCGTTCGGATCTGCAAGTCCTGTGTCTTCGCAGGCTGAAATCAGCATCCGCCGGAAAATAAAATGCGGATCCTCTCCGGCTCTTACCATTCGCGCCAGCCAGTACATTGCGGCGTCAGGATCCCGTCCTCTAAGTGACTTTATGAATGCGGATATTATGTCGTAGTGATAGTCTCCGTCCCTGTCATACAGGACGACTTTTTGCTGTATAGACTCTTCCGCAGTGTTACGTGAGATATAAATTGTGCTCCCATAGGGAGGGACTGGATTTGCGTTGTAAGGATCCCATTTTTCTGGAGTTGTCTCAACAGCAAGCTCCAGCGCATTAAGCAGGGAGCGGGCATCACCATTCGCCGTATCTACAAGATGCTCCAGCGCGCCAGGTTCAAATTCAACATTCCAGTGCCCATATCCTCGCTCTGTGTCTGACAGCGCGAAATGTGCGGCCTTCATGAGATCTTCTTTTGTAAGGGGCTTGAGCTGGAAAACCCTGCTTCTGCTTACAAGAGCTTTGTTTACTTCAAAAAAAGGGTTCTCTGTTGTTGCGCCTATTAAAATTATTGTGCCATTCTCCACCCAGGGCAGGAGAGCATCCTGCTGAGCCTTGTTCCAGCGATGAACCTCATCAACGAAAAGAATTGTTTTTCTTCCGTATAGCTTTAAGTATTCATCCGCCTGCTTTATTGCCGCTCGGATTTCCGCAATTCCTGTAAGAACCGCATTGAGAGTTATAAAGTTGGATTTTGTATGATTTGCTATTACCCGTGCCAGTGTGGTCTTTCCGCAGCCCGGCGGTCCGTAAAATATAACAGAGGTAAGCTGGTCTGCGGCGATTGCCCTGCGCAAAAGCCGTCCTTTTCCTACGATGTGATCCTGCCCTATGTATTCATCAAGATTCCGGGGTCTGAGTCTTGCAGCCAGAGGCTCTTTTTGAAGCTTTGCAGTGTCAAACAAGTCATCCATAAGATGATTATAGCACAGTCCGGCAGAAATTAAAGATGCGGCGAAGCCCAAGACAACACTGGCGGCAAGGAGACCGCCTGTTTATAAGATATAAATTGTTCATAATAACATGACGACACGGATGCCGTCTGTCTATAAGACAATAAATTAGATACACAAAGGCGAATGCCTTTGTGCAGAATAAAAAATTGAAGGATTCAATTTTTTATTCCCGATTCCACTTTCCTCTCTCTGGATAGTATGCCCACAGTCCTACATTCTGGAAAGTGGCCGAAGTGCTGGATGATGTGCCGTCGAAGTCTGTTGAGGCATAAAGGTCTGTCGCTGTGTCTGTCTTGGAAGGATCAATAGCAAGAACAGTCTTGATTTCATAGTATGAGGATAGTGTAGAAGTGGCGTTTGCAGAGATAGTGCCGGAGTCTCCTGTCGGAATATCAAGGTTGTCTCCTGTTGTCCCCAAGACAGCATTGTCAAGTCCTGAGCTTGTCCCTGCGACAAGTCTGCCGCTTACATAAGCGATGGAGTTAATAGAAGATATGCCGCTTACAGACACTGCGCTTGACCAGTCCGTATCGCTGGCTTTCCTGTAATAGACAGAGCTCCCGCTTGCATAGTAGAGAATGGTCGCATCGCTGCTGTAGGTCTCGTTGGAGGTCATAGCGTAGCTTGTTGTAAAGTAGAACGTAGCTCCGTCAAAAGTGGATACGCTTCTTAGATTACTTTCTGAATCGCTGTCATAGATGTAAGAGGCTGTATCAGAAGATATTTCTGTGGCAACACCGCCATTAAGCCTGTATACAGTTCCTTTCAGGTTTGCGAAGGCCGCTCTGTGCTCTTTTTGCACAGAATTTGTTCCAAATACACTGCTTTTCTGGGAATAGCTTGATGCGCTTACTACTACATTATCCCCGCTTTCATAGGTGCAGACAGTCCATGTCTCGCCATCATTCTCTGACCAGTAAAGGGTCCAGTCTATAGGCTCGTTCTCGCCATCGCTGTCAACTGACTCCCAGTTAAGCGAAAGAAGATAAAGCTCGCTTTTTGAGCTTGAGCTATTATAGCTGGAGCTTATTGTGACGGCGATTTTCCCTGGCTTTTCAATCTGTGTCCAGTTGCCAACATCGGAAGTTGAATAGCCTTTAGCTTCCTCGTCCAAATCTGTTCCGTTGCCGCTTGTTGTCGCCTCGTTCACATCTTTCTTAAAAATCTTTCCCAATGTGACAAAAAGATATTCTCTGCTGTCCGCCGCTGTGTGACGAGCAAGAGAATAAACATCTCCTGAAACCTGAGCGTCCGTCAGCTCTACTTCATCGCGGATTGTGTCGAATATAACTCCATCGCAGGAAGAGAGCAATGCCGCAATGAAAACCAGAAGAGAAACCGCTATGTATTTTGAAAACTGTCTTGTCTTTCCCATATTTTTATATCCGTAAAAACTAGAAATGGTATCTTGCTGAAATCACGAATGAGGCAAAATTGCCGTGGTCGTTGTACTGGCTATCCTTGTACCATTGAGGCAGATACATGAAATTTCCTTTTACACCAAAAGACCAGCTTGGAGTAGCGCGGTAATAGATTCCAGCCTCAGGCTTCAGCACAAGTCCCGGAAAATATGTTTTGTTGAGATATGTCTCAACCGCCGCGCCAATTCCCATTGTCATAGGGAACTCAAAACGCTTGAAAGTAGGCTGGAATGTAAAGCACAGGACGAATGGAACATAAGTGAACATGTTTTCACCGATTGTCGGATTGTATCCAAAGCTTACATCAAGACCTACCGCGAACATTGATGTTATAAAGCGGTGGTAGCCTATAACACCTGCTCCTCCGGTGGAAAGCTGGCCGCCTCTGTAAAGAGGAAATGAGCCGCCAAAGTTCAAGGGAAAAGTAGCCATAAGACCGATATTGATAAACTGGTCGCCTGGCTCATTCAGGGTGTACTCAACTGCAAATCTATCGTCTTCCTGTGTGTCTTCATCGTCATTTTCCTGCGCAAAACCAAAAGATGAAATCAAGAAGGCGGCGCACAAGAACGCTAGGAGTTTTTTCATTATGTCCTCTCTTTCTATAAGTAACAGATAGTAATTTTACGGAAAATAAGGTATATTTTCAATCATACATAAAACTTGTTCGCTAGCTTCGTTATCGAGCAAGTCTATTATAAAAAAAACGAATTCTGATAGAGGTTACAGAAATGGCTGCACAGATTATCGATGGAAAGCAGATTGCTCTTGACGTTCGCGCCGGAGTCGCGGAAAAAGTCGCCGCTTTGAAGGCAAAAGAAATCACGCCTTGCCTGGCGGTTGTCCTTGTCGGAGAAAATCCGGCTTCAGTTTCTTACGTTACAGGAAAACGCAAGGCTTTGGCAGAGGCTGGAATGCTGGACAAGTCGGTTCTGCTTCCTGAAAGCACGAGCGAAGAAGAGCTTCTTTCGCTGATTGAAAAACTCAACAAAGATGATTCTGTGCACGGAATTTTGGTTCAGCTTCCGCTCCCGAAGCACATCAACGAGGACAAAGTGATTATGGCGATTTCACCGGAAAAAGATGTTGACGGCTTCCATCCGGTGAACGTCGGAAATCTTGTGATTGGCAAAAAAGCGTTCCTGCCTTGCACGCCGCACGGAATCATCGTTCTTCTCCAGAAAATGGGAATTGAAACTTCCGGAAAGCACGCGGTTGTGATTGG
>CAZURC010000021.1:0-23117 GCA_964623405.1 uncultured Treponema sp. | reverse complement strand
ATACCGTTTTACTGAATGCGGATATTCTTGTATTATATTTTCAAGCTCTTGGAGGCGTGATGAATATTGCTGTTTTTGTGAGCGGAGGTGGAACTAATCTCCAGGCTCTTATTGACTATGAGAAATCTGAAAGCCCGTGCCCTTACCATATTTGTGTGGTTGTCGCAGATACAAAAAAGGCGTTTGCGCTTGAGCGTGCTCAGAAGGCGGGGATTCCGACATCGATTGTCTCTCCCTTTGCGGTTCTTGGGGCGGACAAGGCTAGGACTGTATCAAAAGAGGAGAAGCGGATTGCTGTCTCCAATGCCGCTCTGGAGGCAGCAAAAAAGGCTGGCGCGGACGCGATTGTGCTTGCAGGATGGCTTACGGTGCTGAGCGGGAATATAATCCAGGAATATTCCGGCCGGATTGTGAATCTGCATCCAGCTCTCCTTCCAAAATTCGGCGGCGTGGGAATGTGGGGGCACAATGTGCATGAGGCGGTTCTTGCTTCCGGTGACAAGGAGTCTGGCTGCACGGTTCACCTTGTTGACTCTGGATGCGACACGGGGAAGATTCTTGTCCAGCGCAAGGTTCCTGTTCTTCCTGGAGATACCCCGGACTCTCTTTATGCGCGCATTGCCCCGGAGGAGCACAAGGCTCTTGTCGAGGGGGTCTGTATGCTTTCCAAAATGCTGGAAAGCTAGTTTCTTTGTATATAGGTTGCCTTAGGCCGCGCGGTTATTATTACACGCCGGTTCTGCGCCCTGCCTTCCGGTGTTGAGTTTGTCGCGACCGGCTGTGTTCCGCCGTATCCCCTGTAGCTGAACAGGCTCCGGTCAAGTCCGTTCGCTACAAGCTCGTTTATTATTGTCTGCGTCCGCTCTATGCTGAGGCGCATCTGGCCCTCCGGTTTGTTCACATCTGCTGTGTGTCCTTCCACAAGAATTGTATAGGCGTTGTCGGCGTTTATTCTCTTGAGGCTCTCGGCAAGGCTCTTTATTTTTGGAAGCTCGCTGTCCAATAGCTCGGCGCTGTCCGCGACAAATTTCAAGTCATACAGTATCTGGATTCCCCGCGCGGTGTCCTGGATTACAGGCGTTTCCTCCGGCGTGAACAGGTGCTGCTTAAGCTCCTTTATAGCGGCGTAATATTCCTTTGTTTTCTCCGGTACGGCGACATCTGCTATGAGATTGTCCTTGTCAAGGAGCACGACGACCTTTCCTTCCCTAAGAAGATCCATGTTCTCTTTCACGCTCAGAATTTTCAGCGCGTCTTTCCGCGAGATTACTGGGTCTGTCCGGAATCTGCCGTATACTTTCCTTGCGCTTATATATAGAGGGTCGTTTCCGATTCTCTCTATATATTCTTTCATATTTTCCTGCCATCCGTAGAGCACAAATCCTTCTTTTGCGGCTGTCTCCGGATTCTCCATGTTGCGCTCATATATCAGGTTCATGTTCTCATCCCATATCTGTGGGAAAAAGCATGGATAGACGCTGTCCTTTGTGAACTCTCCATGGACAGGAAGCGAGCCGCGCGCGTCTATTATTATTCCTGTGTATGCTCGGCTCGGCTCGATTTCTATTGGAGACGGCTGCCGGTACGGATACTTGTGGCGGATTAGAAGCGATGACAGACGGAGCGTGTCAAGCGTATGCTCAACTTGAATGACAGGGCTTGAGTTTACAAATATTCCGGGCGTTCTTCTTGAAGTGTTTACAATCTGAAAAACCTGCTCAAGGCTTATATCCTTGCTAAGAACATAGTCTGACAGCTGAGACTCTGAGTTTACCCGCAAGGAAAGAAGAGGGTCTTTTATCAGCTCCGGAAGCTCTGTTGTTATTCTGTTTACGGCGGTCATTTTGCCGGATGGCATTGGTATTCCCGCCTTGTCTATGTTGAGCGTGACAGACGATGTGAAGACATTTTCTGTCCAGTCTATCCTGCTGCGGCTTTCCATGTCGTTTTCTGCAGGACTGGAGAGTATCAGAGCCGATGCAAGAATTGATATAAAACTTCTTCTAAGAATAAGGCCTTTGTCCATAAGTCAATTATCGGCTTTTGGCTGTCTTATATAAAGAATTTTCCCTTCCGCAAGAATGCTGTTTTCTGCAAGCCCATTCAGATTGCGCAAAGACTGGACTGTCACGCCGTATCTTCTGGATATTGACCATAGTGTCTCTCCTTTCTGCACGGTATGTATTATTCCTTGCTCAGAGTATGGATGCGCGGCGTTTGTTATGGCATCAATGGCGATTCTCGCGCTTTCTTTCATGCCCGCAGGGAGGCGCAGGCTGTAGATTGAGGAAGGGGGCGTGCATCCTTTTATGAGAGACGGGTTAAGTGTACGCAGAACTTCCGGCTCCATCTTCAGCTCGGAAGAAAGGCGGTCAAGGCTTATCTCCTGCTTTGTCGCGATATAGTCAAATTCTGCGTATCTCTTTGACTCTGTAATGCCAGGAAGCTCAATGCCGTATTCTTCTCCGTCCGTTGACAGATAGCAGATTGCAAGAAGCTTAGGCACATACTGCACACTCTGGTCCCGCAGAAGTCCGGTTTGCGCTATGTGCCAGAAGGTTTTTGTCTTTGTCTGCGCAAGAATCTTCCTCATTGCTCCGTTTCCGCAGTTGTATGCGGCAATGGCAATCGGCCAGTCCTTGAATATGCTGTAGTTTTCCTGGAGCTTTTTAAGCGCCGCGTCTGTGCTTTTCCATGGGTCGTAGCGCTCGTCAACATACTCGGTTTTCTTGAGCAGCCCCGCTATTGAGTTGTCCATGAACTGCCACAGCCCTTTTGCTCCGCTTCTGCTTACGGCTGTAGGCTTGTATTCACTTTCTACGACAGGCAGATACTCAAGCGCCTGTGGCATGTTTCTTTTCTTCAGCTCCTGCCTTACGTAAAGGCGGTATGCAGAGCCTCTGTCAAGGATCTCATACAGCTGTTTCTTCCCGAAAGGCCTTGTGAATTCGTTTACGTATTTTTGTATCTGGCTTTGCGCGTATTCAGAATTTGGAATTTGTATTGAGCCGATTCTTGTATATGGAACCGCCGGAAGCTCACTCTGCTTATCATTGTCCTGCCCAAAGCTCAGGGAACAGACAAGAAAAAGAGATGCGGCCAGGAGCCTTGCTCTCCTGCCTGAGTGTCTACAGTTTCTCGCCATAGTAGATTCCGGCCCATTCCCAGCGCCCATGGATTTCGGGGTCTACAGGAAAATTCACTTTTCTAAAGTAGAGATACCAGACCGGCATATAGGGGCTCCATCCTGTCGTGCGCAGATAGGCTTCGTTCGGATTTGAGGATTCATCGAGGTTCTCGCTGTAGCGGATTCTCTGTCCGACCATGAATCCTCTCATTGAGAAGTTTTCCAGCGCATTCGCGGCTGTCTCGCTTGATTTCCATGACATAGCGAAGAAGTTGACCTTTGAGCGGTATTTATCAAGCGATCTCCAGTCGTACCGGCGTATCGCTGTCTTTACCGCATTCTCAAGGGAGGAGAGGGAGTCGAAAGTCCAGTCCTTTGTGGATTTTGCGAAGTCAACCATTTTCCGCGCGTTTGAGTATGCGTCCGGTATTCCTGAAATCTGGATTGTGGAGGCGTCGGGCTGGTTCAGGAACATTGAGTATGATTTTAAGGCCTGGTTATAGTCTCCCTCCTTCTCGTATTCCATTGCAAGCCTTACGTACATTTCCGTTATGCTCACAAGAGACGGAAAGCGGCTTACAAGCTGGTTGAAGTATGAGATTCTGTTAGATGAATTCTTGCTTATTTGGATAAGATGCTGGAGGCACATAAAGTGCACGGACTTGCCCTGCACAAGCAGATCTGCGTAGTTCTTTAGAATGCGGTCAAAGTAATATTCGGCGACAGGCTCGGCTCCAGATTCAAGATAGCTGGATGCGACCATCAATAGCCAGTAGGAGTTGTATATGTCTTCCGGATGCTTTTCCACCCAGTCTGTCAGAAAAAGAACCATGCCGCTGTAGTCTTTTGCAGTGTACAGTCTGTTTGCGATTCTGTTGATTACAGCGTACCTTGTCTGCGCAGAAAGATTTTTTTGCGACAGAAGCATAGTGAGCTCGGATATTTCCTGAGATGAGTCCTGCTTTCTGCAGGATACGGCTGCCGCTAGGATCATGCACAATAGCAGGCACGGCAGTGTTTTTCGCTTCATATTTTAAAGATTAGCGAAGTGCTTTGTTATTGGCAAGAGGGCAAAACTTGTTGTATCTTATAGGTTGAGATTTTGTGATTTTTTTAGAAAGGTACAAATGAAAAAACTTACTGCATCCACATTGAATATGATACTTGCCCTCGGAGTTATCTGCGTTCTAGCCGGCGTTGTGTTCTTTGCCAGGGCTGCCACAAAGATGAACGCAAGGGTGGAGACATGGACATTGGCTGTTACAGTCGCGGGCGCAGTTGTTTTCTATCTCTCATTGGTCAAGTTTAATTACGCTGTCCTGTTCTTCGCGGGTATTTATTCTGTGCTTGCAGGCTTCTTCTTTATGATTGCAAGCTCCGGCCTTTTAGCTCCAGGTATTCTGGACTTGTGGCCGGTGTCAATCATTATTGCAGGAGTCTGTGTCCTGCTTACCGGAATTGCACGGGACAGACGTGTCAGGGCGAGATACTTTTTCCCGTCAATTCTGCTTTCTGGAATGGGGATTTATTTTCTCTTGTTTTCTCTTGATGTTATATCCATGTGCTTTAGAAAGTGGATTTCAATTTTCTGGCCTCTCTTTCCGCTCGCTCTTGGCATTGTTCTTGTAGTGCTGTTCCTGATACAGCAGAATCCCGCCGCCCGCTTTCCATACGACAAGGATACTGAAGAAAATGGCGGAGAAGGGGAAGTGAAGGAATGAAGCTTTTTCGCTGCGGTTTCGCCGCGGCCGGTCTTGTATTTTTCCTTTTCTCTTGCGGCTCAGCTCCCAAGCCGGATTCCAGCGGAGAGCCGTATACTGCCAGTCCAGACGATGCTGTCTCGATTGCGCTCCCTCCGAAGCGAGAGGTAAGCTTTTTTGTCGGTATTCCCGCTGAGGCGGTGTCTGCCATTGAGAACGGCTCTCCTGCTTCAATACGGCAGGCTTACGGGCTCTTGCGCAAGGATGCCTCGCTTTACAGCGACAACGAGAAGATACTCCTTGATATTGGCTATTACTTGATGGCTATCCTATGGCCGTCAGAGAATTCAGGATTGGAGAGATTTGATGTTTCTTCCGCTAATTCGTATCTAGGCGCGATTGACTCGGCCAGACAGGGAATTTACGATGAAAGCACAGGAAACACTGATTTCCTTTCTACTGTCCTGCCTTCTCTTGTTCTTGTAACATCATCAAGCCGCAGCGATTACTACGAGCTTTCCGCCGCCGCTCTGGACAAGGCTCTTGCCATGAAGAGCGGGAGTGTTCTTGCAAACTATCTGCGCGGAGTTCTTTGCCGGCGGCAGCAAGACTTCTCATCAGCCCTGGCATATTTTAAGAGCGCATACGACGGCTCTCCTGATACGGTTGAGATAATATATGCGCTTGCTGACTGCAATTACAGCAATAAGAACTATGCGTCTTCTCTTGAGCTTTCCCGTAAAATTCTTGACACAAACCCTGCTTACACGCCCGCATTAAAGCTGTGCGCGGAAGCCAGCTTTGCTAGCGGAGATCTTGACGCCAGCGAGCAATATGTGGCAAGAGTCCTTCAGCAGGAGCCTGAGAACGCTTATTATGTCCTTTTCCGTGCGAAAATCCTTATAGGAAAAGGTGACTATATACGCGCGGCTTCTCTGCTTGATGTGTATGCGCGTACTGATTCTGAGAACCGCGAGTATCTTGTCCTGCGGGCGAAAGTCCAGAAGGATTGGAACCGCAATATGACTGCCGCCTCCGCGACGATAGAAAAAGCGCTTTCACTCTATCCTGATGACACAGAGATTGTCCTTACCGCTGCGTCCCTTGCTTCTGAGACAGGAGCAAAAATAAATGGAAAGACAGCAGGCGAGCTTGCGCAGACAGTCCTTGAAAAAGATGCGGACAATGTGGAGGCAATGAAAATTCAAGTTGACGAGCTTGTTGCTGAGAAAAGATGGAACGAGGCGTATATTGCCAGCGGAAAGCTCCAGTCAATGAGGAATGCGCCGGCGGATTCATTGTATACGCATATCGACATCTGTCTTGCCGCTGGAAAAATGGACGAGGCCTGGAGCCTTTCATCATCACTTTACAGCAGAAATCCTAAGGATGAAAATGCGCTCCAGAACTATATAAAAGTTCTTGTGGCGACAGGCAGGAGAACCGAGGCCGCTTCTGTTATTTCCCAAAGTATGCAGGGGGCTTCTTCCAGAATGCGCAGTTTTCTATATTATGAGCGCAGCTTTCTGCAGACGAGCCAGGATGCCGCCCTGGTTGACCTGAGATCAAGCCTTACAGCGAATCCAAGAAACAAGGACTCATTGTTCCGGCTTTACCAGATTTACTATGACCGCAAGGAATACCGCAAGGCGCAGTATTACCTAAAGCAGGTTGTCTCGCTTGCGCCTTCTGATACAAGCCTTTTGTCTCTTAACAGCGAGCTTGAGACACTCTTATCTAAATAGTGATGCAGCCTGTCTTTTCTGAGGCGTTAAAACTCTCTTAAAATACCTTTGCTTGTTTTGCCTTGACCACAACGCTATCAAAATGTTATTCTTTTAGGGCTATATTTTAAAAGAAAAGCTTGCGCGCGGTCATTTGTCTGCCGCCGGCTTTTAAGAAGAGGAAAAAATGTCTTTTGTACCTTTATTGCAAGATGCGCAGCAACAGGCTGGCCAGGGAAACATTCTTTTTTCAATCCTGCCTTTCGTTCTTATTATTGCTATTTTCTATTTCTTTATTATTCGTCCGCAGAATAAAAAGCAGAAAGAAACAGAAAAAATGATAAGCGCTCTAAAAAAAGGCGATAAGATTGTTACAATCGGCGGAATCCATGGCGTAGTCAGCTCAACAAAGGAAAAAACAGTTGTTGTCAAGGTTGATTCAAATACTTTTATAGAGATTAACCGCTCTGCTGTTGCCGCAGTTGTCACTAATTCGCCTGCAAAGCCTTCAAGAAGCAAGAAAGCAAAATCCGATGAAGCGCAGCCTGATGCTCAGCCAAAAGAAAGTGCTGAGCCGCAGGAGACGCAGCCAGCAGAGTCTCAGACTGAGCAGGCTGCCACCGCCCAAGGCGAAGACGCTTCGTCAGAAAATAAATAGTTTTTCAGGATGGATTTGGAAAAATGAACAAACGCAGTCGTTTTATTCTTATCCTGGTTGTCCTTGCTGTCTGTGCGCTCTTCCTAAGGCCATCAGTCAGCTGGTATTTCCGTACTCCGGAAGAAGTGCAGAAAGTTGCTCTGAGCTCGCTGGAGAGAATCAAGGATGAATCAGAAAAAAAAGCGAGAGAGGAAGTTTCCTCTCTCATGGCAAAAGCAAACGAAGACTCAAGCGCTTCGCTTGACAAGTCTTATAGCTATGTTGTGAAAGCCGCTAAAAAGGCTTACAAGGCGGCAAAAAAAGATGTTCCTTCGGATATGAATGTCGCTGCGGTTCTTTCCGCCTTTTCAAGCGCATCTGATATACAGACCGTCTTTGAGGATCATTACCGCTCAATATACCTAAAAGCAAAAAATAACTACAATTCTTCCGTCAAGCTTGGACTCGACCTTTCTGGCGGCATGAACATTATTGTAAAAGCCGACCTGGATGCCGCTCTTGCAAAGCAGCGTGAGACATCAGAAGTTGATAATCCGGACGCATTCAAAGAGCAGGCTATGACACAGGCTGTGGAAACACTTACTTCCTCAATAGATAAATTCGGTCTTACCTCTCCGGTTATCCGGCAGCAGGGAGAGGATCGTATCTATATCGAGATTCCTGGACAGGAAGATGGAGACAGCGTAAGCTCAATAGTACAAGGAAAAGGAAGCTTAAATTTCCGCCTTGTTGACGAGAATGCTACAAACGCGTTCGCCGCTTACTACGCTTCTGTCGGGCCAGATGCTTTTAATGCTGATGGCGCTCTAGCAGACCCGTCTGTAATTCCTGATGACACGGAAGTGTTCGGCTATTATACGAAAGATGCCTACGGTCTTGACCAGAGAATAGGCTACCTTGCGGTAAAGAAGGAAATTGCTCTTGATGGAAACCACGTAAAGTCTGCGCAGGTAAGCCGCGATCAGACAACTGGACAGACGGAAGTAAACTTCTCTCTGGATGCGGAGGGCGCATCAATCTTTGCAGACTTTACAGGCGCGCACGTCAATGAGCGGCTTGCAATTGTTAATGACAACAAGGTCAAGTCTGCCGCTACAATCCGCCAGGCGATTACCGGCGGAAATGTAAGCCTATCAGGCGGTTTCTCTGTAGAGGAAGCCCAGAATATCCAGAAAGTTCTTCAGACTTCTTACCTGGAGGTTCCGCTCAAGGTAGAGAGCCAGCAGGTTGTGGGAGCCTCTCTTGGAAAGCAGGCAATCCACCAGGGAATGATGGCGCTTGCGTTCGGACTTGGACTTGTATTTGCGTTTATGCTTGTCTATTATCTTGGAGCAGGTGTAAACGCTGTTGTAGCGCAGATTCTGAACATGTACATTATGTTCTCTGTCCTTTCGGCGTTCAACCTTACTCTTACACTTTCTTCTGTGGCCGGTATGATTCTTACAGTCGGAATGTCTGTGGATGCGAACGTAATTATATTTGAGCGTATAAAGGAAGAGCTTGCGCTTGGCAAGAGCAGGGCTGCGGCAGTTTCTTCTGGATTCAGCAATGCATTCTGGGCAATCATGGACTCAAATATAACAACATTTATTGCGGCTCTGTTCCTGTCTCAGCTTGGAACTGGCTCAATACAGGGATTCGCAGTTTCTCTTGCGATTGGCGTTTGCTCATCAGTGTTTACAGCGCTGGTTGTTTCCCGCTTGATTTTTGACTTTGGTACAGATGTGCTGAAAAAGCAGAAAATCAGCATTGGCTGGGGAGTTAGACAGTAATGAAAAAGATAATTCACTTTAGCAAATTTTTCCCTGTCGCGGTTGTCATTAGCTCTGTCCTTATAATCGCAGGAATTGTGAGCCTATGCGTGCAGGGCATGAACTGGGGGCTTGAGTTTAAGCCTGGCCAGAATATCCAGGTGGAGATTCTTAACAACGATACAACTTCGGACGGCATTGAGAAAATCCTGTCTGATAAAAAGATAAGCGCATCGGTAAAGCAGATTGGCGACGCCGGCACTTACCAGATACGAACCTCTGACGATGAGAACGTTGCATCTGCGGTTGACTCAGCCTTGAAGGAAGCTTATGGAGACGGCAATGCTGTGATTGTCCAGAGCCAGTCAATCAGTGCTCAGTTCTCAGGATCTCTTATACGCTCATCAATAATCTTGGTTCTTCTTACGCTCGTTCTTATCTTCATTTACACGCTTATCCGCTTTAAGTGGGATGCTGCTTTGGCGGCTATTATCGCCGTTGTGCACGACGCCTTGATTATGATTGCGTTCCTTTCATGGAGCCAGCTTGAATTCACAACAACTTCAATTGCCGCGATTCTTACAATCATCGGTTACTCTATAAACGCGACAGTTGTAATTCTTGACCGTGTCCGCTCAGATGTCAAAATTGTAGAGGCAAAGACATTCAAGGATATCCTTGATAGCGCTCTTACAGGAACTTTAAGCCGCTCCGTAATCACAACGGTTACAACTCTGTTCGCAGTAGTTTCCCTTGTTGTGTTCACAACAGGCGATATAAAGAACTTTGCAATTGCGCTGGTTGTAGGACTTATCTCCGGATGTTATTCATCGATTTTTATTGCAGGCGCTTTCATATCAGCCGTCCGCAAGAACTGGAAGCCGGCGGCTGTCCTTCCAAGACCAAATGCAGTACAGATGAGACCAGAGGAATAGAGTTCTCTTTATCTTTATCAAATTAAGCCATGGACTAGAGAGGTCTGTGGCTTTTTTTTTCGTCTTAGGCTATCATCTACGAATATGAGAATAATTCGCGCGGATAAAATGGGATTCTGCGCCGGAGTGCGCCGCGCGGTGAGCATGGCGGACAAGGCACTTGCATCCAATACTTGCGGTCAAGTCTATACATTCGGGCCTCTTATACACAATCCTGTTGCCCTTATGAATTTTAAGAGGCGCGGTCTTGAGATACTTTCAGAAGACAAAATAAGCTCCCTTAAAAAAGAGGATACTGTCCTGATCCGTGCGCATGGAGTTCCGCCGGAAACAGAGGAGTCATTGCTTGCGACCGGCGCATCTATAATCAACGGAACATGCCCTATCGTGCAGGCAAACCAGCAGAAATGCTCAAGATATGCGGAAAAAGGATATGTTATTTTCTTTACAGGAGACGCAAACCATGGCGAGGTTGTTGGAATTGAGGGCGCGGCAAGAAGATGCGCAGAGCTTTCAAGCAAGAATCTTGAGTTTATTCTTGTAAAGACAGTTGATGAGGCGCTTGATAGCTGCACGCGGATTACAAGCGGCGGCGCAATGCCAAAGGCTGTTCTTCTTAGCCAGACAACATTCAGCGTAAAGCTTTTTGACGAGATTGCTTTTGCGCTCAAGCAAAAGCTTCCGGACATAGAGATTGTCAGGACAATCTGCCCTGCGACTTATGAGAGACAGGACAGCCTGGATGCTTTATGCTCCCAGGTTCAAGGAGTTCTTGTTATCGGCGGAAAGAACAGCGCGAACACAAACAGGCTTTATCAAAAAGCCTTGTCTCTTTGTCCACGCGCCTCACTGATAGAGAAAGCAGAGGAAATCCCCGATGATTTTTTCTCGCTTGCAGCCGTGGGGCTTACGGCGGGCGCAAGCACTCCGGATGACGTAGTGGACGAGGTTGAGCATACTCTAAAAGAGAGAGCTTGCTGTCATGCAGGTGGGCAGACACTATAATTGCTCCATGCCAGATAAAATGCTATAATAAGTAGAAATTGACTATTACTCAAAATGGTACACGAGGTTTTTAATGGAATCTAAGAATGTTGGTGTTATTGGCGCCGGTGCGTGGGGCACGGGTCTTGCGCAGGCTCTTGCGCGTGGCGGGCATAAAGTCCAGATGTGGGCGCGTGAGCAGGATGTCGTAGACGGTATAAATAACAGCCACGAGAACAAGCGCTATCTCCAGGGCTATCCTCTTTCACAGAACATGACCGCTTCCACGGATATAAAAGAAGTCGCCGCAGGAAAGGAATTTCTTATTCTTGCGTCTCCGTCAATTTATCTTGCTTCAACAGCAAGACAGCTGCTGGATATTCCGGACATAATAAGCGGGAATGTGACTATTGGCGTAATCACAAAGGGATTTATAACTTCCAGCGACGGGCCAAAGCTTATCCTGGAAACGCTTGAGAATGTCTTGCCGGAATGCTATAAGGGGCAGCTTGTTTATATCTCCGGACCTTCCCATGCAGAGGAAGTTGCAATGGGCAAGCTTACAGGACTTATTGCGGCGTCTGAGAACGCAAAGAATTCAATCCGTTTCCGTGAGCTTATGCATGTTCCAGGCCTCATGGTATATTCTTCATTTGATGTTATCGGCGTGCAGATTTGCGCCGCGGCAAAGAATGTCATTGCCATTGTGTACGGCGCGCTTGACGCTATTGCGGAACATTCCGATCAGTTTGGAGACAACACAGAGTCATTGCTGCTTGCCGCCGGACTGAATGAAATACAGTCTCTAGGAATGGCAATGGGCGCAACTCATCCTGAGACATTCACTTCAATCGCGGGCGTGGGAGACCTTGATGTAACATGCCGCTCAAAATATGGACGCAACCGCAGATTCGGACAGGATATTATAAAGACAGACATGCTGAGCAAGTTCAAGGATCTTGACGATTTAATTGCAAGAATTGGAGAAATCGGCTATCTAGCTGAAGGCGCCATTGCCTGCAAGTATGTGCATGAGATAGCTCAGAAGCTTGGCGTTAAGCTTATAATATGCGAGGGGCTTTATAAGATTCTGAACAAGGAGACAAAGCCTGCGGAGCTTATTCAGACACTTCTTACAACAGGAAAAATTGACTAGCCAGCCAGGCGCTTCTGTCAGACTGGGGGCAAGGAAACAGAGATGCTAGAGAAAATCACAGGCACTTTTAGCAATATAGTACGCACCATCAGCGGAAAATCAACAATCACAGAAAAGAACATAGAAGATACTGTCGAGCAGATAAAGATGGCTCTTCTTGAAGCTGATGTCAACCTCCGTGTTGTGCGCCGTTTTGTGAACGCGACAGTTGAGGAGGCTAAGGGAGAGAAAGTTCTTCGCGCTGTAGATCCTGGCCAGCAGTTTGTAAAAATCATTTACGACCGCATCGTCAAGATGCTTGGAGATGAGAAAGTTGACTTGCATCTAAAAGGCCCGGACACTCAGTCTGTAATCCTTCTCCTTGGTCTTCAGGGCGCAGGAAAAACAACTGCCGCCCATAAGCTTGCCTCAAGGCTCTCAAAGGAAGGACGGAGACCTCTGCTCGTAGCCTGTGACCTTGTGCGCCCGGCCGCTGTTGAGCAGCTTAGGATTCTGGGTGAAAAAATAAATGTTCCTGTTTATCTTGAGGAAGGCGCGAAAGATGCTGTCAAGGTTGCAAAAAACGGAATCTCCTTTGCAAAGAAAAACGGGCTTGATACAGTTATCATCGATACAGCCGGCCGCTTGCAGATAGACACTGTTATGATGGAGGAGCTTTCCGCCATAAAAAAGGCCGTAGACCCGCAGGAAGTTCTTCTTGTCGCAGACGCAATGACAGGACAGAACGCCGTGGACATTGCAAGGACATTTGACGAGCAGCTAGGGCTTACTGGCATTATTCTTACAAAGTTTGACTCAGATGCCCGTGGCGGAGCCGCGCTTTCTCTAAAGACGATAACGGGAAAGCCGATTCTCTTTATTGGAACCGGCGAGAAAACCGATGACTTTGAGCCTTTCCATCCGGACAGAATTGCGAGCCGCATTCTTGGAATGGGCGATATTGTAAGCCTTGTTGAAAAAGCCCAGCAGACTGTCGATGAGGAGCAGGCAAAAAAGCTCCAGGCAAAGATGGCCCGCAACGAGTTCACGCTGGATGACATGCTTGATCAGCTTGAGAGTGTCGGCAAGATGGGCAGCGTAAGCTCTCTGCTGGACATGATACCGGGGCTCTCGGGGCAGATTGACGAGAGCAAGATAGATATGTCTGGAATGAAGCGGCAGAAAGCTATAATCCAGGCGATGACTCAAAAAGAGAGAAACAACTATCTGATTATAGGCCCAAGCCGCCGCAAGAGAATTGCAAAGGGCAGCGGCACAAGCGTTGCCGAAGTCAGCAAGCTCCTGAAGCAGTTTGAGAAGACTAAGCTTACAATGAAAAAACTAACTAAGAACAAGGGAATGCAGTCCAAGCTCATGCAGGGCATGGCAGGATTAGGCGGAGCCGGAGGTTTCCCCTGCGGCTTCGGCGGTTTTTCCCATAGATAGAAACCGTGCTTTGCCTGGTTACTCTATAATAATCTGAGACGCTTCTTTTCCATCGGCAGTGTAGACTTTCTCCGGGTTCGTGCTGTCGATAAATCTCTTTAAGCCTGTGAAATATGCGTAATAATAAGTCCCTGCCGGAAGAGGAAGAGAAAGCTCGTATCTGCCAGGAGAGACTTCCACCATCTCGTATATCCAGCTGTCCCAGTTGGTAAAGCTTCCAGCCAGGCGGACTTTCTGTCCAGGCTCTGCGGTGCATACAAATTTTGTAAATCCATTGCCTGCAGGCTCTGTTCTTTTTTCCTGGGAGAGAGGCGTGTCCACGTAAGAAAGAAGAAGCCCGTTTTCCTTGTCATAGAATCTGTTGCTGTTTGACGGGTCTGTTGTCCAAAGCCCGTCAACAATCAGCTTGTAGGAGACTCTTGAAATCTTTGCCGGAATCTTCAGAACATAGAAATACCATGACGAGGTAAGCTCGCCGTCATAGTCATAAATCTTCCGCAGCGAGAATGCGTGGATTTTGCTGTAATTCTCAAAATCAAATGCGATTCCTACATTCCGCGCGTTGCTGTCCGCCGTAAAGACGACATATCCATCTGCCACGACAGGCGCCTGCACAGACTGAAGCTGTGTAACAAGATTGTCGTAGTCGTAAGTGTCATTTTGAACTTTAGCTTCTTTCGCCGATACAGAAAATACAGAAACAGCGGAGAAAGCAAGCAATGCGAATAATGCGCGTTTTCTCATGCCTATATTTTCGGTATTTGCGGAGAAAAGTTGAATTCCAATATAATAGCACTATGTCAAAATCGAGTGGAATTGACTTCGCGTCAGGTCCTGTCTGGAAAATCATCTTAAAGCAGGCTCTGCCTCTGACTCTAGCTCAGCTTGTGCAGCTTGCCTATAACCTTGTTGACCGCATCTTTCTCGGGCATCTAAAGGACGGCGGAGGAATGGCTCTTGCAGGCGTTGGACTTGTGTTTCCTGTGGTTACCCTGGTTACAGCTTTTACGGCTTTCTTCGGGCAGGGAGGAGTTCCGTCCTTTTCCATGGAGCGCGGAGAAAAGAAAGATGACGAGGCGGAGCGGACGCTTGGAAACTCCTTCACTCTGCTTCTTATAAGCTCTGTGGCAATATCGGCGCTTTGCTTTGTCTTTAGAAAGCCTATCCTCTATGCTTTTGGAGCGAGCGACTCGTCTTATCCTTTTGCCTCAAGATATATGGGAATCTATCTGTTCGGAACAGTGTTCACAATGCTTGCATCGGGCTTGAACGGCTATATAACAGCTATGGGCTTCCCTGTCTACGGAATGGCCACTGTCCTCTGCGGCGCTGTTATAAACCTTGTCCTAGATCCTATCTTTATATTCGCTCTTGACATGGGAGTTTCAGGAGCAGCCGCGGCGACAGTTATAAGCCAGTGTGTCTCAGCCTTGTGGGTCCTGAAATTCCTTTCCGGCAAGAAGCCTCCCATCCGTCTGAACATAAGGTGCTTTGCATTAAGGAAAAAAACAGCAGGAAACATAATCAGGCTTGGGTTTGTGAACTTTGTCATGCAGGCGGGGAACTTTCTTGTGCAGATTTCATGCAACTCAACCTTGCAGATTTTCGGAGGCGATGTTTATGTCGCGGTCATGACAGTGGCTAACTCCGTGCGCGAGGTTCTCATGCTTCCTGTGAACGGGATTTTTGGAAGCGCGCAGCCTGTCATAAGCTTTAACTATGGAGCCGGCAAGAACAGGCGTGTTGTGTCGGGAATAAGATTCACCACAGCGGCGGGAGTCCTCTGGACGCTTGCGGCATGGCTTTTCACTGTCCTTGTTCCAGAGCTATGGCTCCGTCTTTTCTCAAGCGACGTAGAAACCTTGTATGCAGGAACAGGCGCTCTTAGAATTTACTTTTTCGGGTTTATGTTCCAGGCTTTTCAGTTTGCCGGCCAGTCCGTGTTCCAGGCTGTTGGAGATGCAAGACATGCGATATTCTTTTCCATACTGCGAAAGATTGTGATTGTTGTTCCTCTCACTCTTCTTCTTCCGCGTCTTGGATTTGGAACATCCGGAGTCTTTCTTGCGGAGCCGGTGAGCAATATAATAGGCGGCCTGTCATGCTATATCACAATGCGGCTTACGGTTTACAGAAGCTTGAAATCCTAGCTGTTTCTTAGCGTGCCTTTCTCAATGTTCATCCTGATTATCTTGTCCGCAAGCTCAAACAGCTTCTGGGAGCCTTGCCTTGTCTTTTCCTGCCTGGCATAAACCTGGCTTGCGCATACATTGTGCTCCTTCCAGTCCTCTCCGCAGTTTGAGTTGTTCAGCATAATGGGCTGTATATTGTCCATGGCATGAGCAAACCTTGCTTCCGCCGTCTTGTTCTCCTCAAACTCATCGAATATCGCCTTCATCTCCTCCGCCTGCTCGTCCGGCAGCAGTGAGAAAAGCTTGTCCTTTGCTTTCTGCTCGCGCGCATACTGTGTCTTCTTGCCCTCTTGGTCGTAGGCATAAGTGTCGCCTGCGTCAATCTCCACAATATCGTGTATAAGGCACATAATCATTGTGCGGCCAATGTCTATCTTCTCGTTCGCATACTCCTTGAGTATATAGGCCATGACCGCTATATGCCAGGCGTGCTCCGCATCGTTCTCTTTCCGCCCGTGGTCTGACAAATGCGTCTGTCTGAACACCTGTTTCTCCTTGTCAATTTCAAGGGCGAACTCCAGCTGCTTTTCCAGCCTGCTCTCAGTATTAAGGTCAATATTCAATTCTGCCATAATCATCTTTAAGAATGTTGAAATAAGAATTAAAAATCAAGTGCGGCGTGAAAAAAACCGAAAATCATATTGAAAAAGCATTGCTTGTTTCAATTTGCTATCTGGAGTAGAATTAAGGGAAATGCCGGGATTAAATCAGCTCAAACAGTTTGCCAGCGATATGGAGAATATAGGCGACGAGGTGAAAATTCGCGCTCAGCGTGGAGAAAAGCCGGCTGTTGTCCCTCTTCCTAACGATGTCTCTCCTGATGATGACTCAGAGGACTTTGTCCTTGGAATGCCGGAAGCTCCTCAGAAGAGCGACGCGGCGCAGCCTGACCAGAGCGGCGGCGAAGAGGAAAGCGCCGGCGGCGATATTTCCGTTCCTGGCGACGAGACTTCCACAGAAAGCCAATCCTTTAACATTGATGATCTTCTTAATCCTCAAGGAGCCGGGGAGGACAGCTCTCCTGACCTGAGTGAATTCCTTGATGATGACAGCGCAAAGGAAGCTGAGAATAAGGAGCCGGAGGAGACTCCGCTTGAGGACCTTGACCTTGACGCGCTTTTAAATTCCACATCACCATCCAGCGTAGAGCAGACTCCGGCGGAAGAAGCGGAAAATACATCTGCGCCGACAGAAAGCCAGAATAATGCTGCCGATGAAAGCACGGACAGCGTCTTTGAAAATCCGGAAGCGGAAAGCATAGCCGCGCCAACAGAAAGCCAGAATAATGCTATCAATGAAAGCGCGGACAGCGGCTTGAAAAGTCCCGGGGAAGAGAATGTCGCCACAGCTACAGAAAAACAGGAAGCGGAAAACAGCGTTGCCAATTCCGATACTACAGATGATATTCCTAGTGATGATGACGGATTTGACTTTGACGGGCCTGCAATAGACCTTAACAGCGATATTCCGGAGGACATTGCAAGGACAGACGGAGGAACAGAGGAAAGCTCTCCTTTTGACATGTCCGACTTTGACTTGCCGGATTTTGACGCTCCTCCTGCTTCAACTTCATCCGGGAGCGATGCTGAAAAGAATCAGGACACCACCGCGGCAGAGTCTATATTGAGCGGAGCGGATTTGCCGGTTGACGCGGCGCAAGATGTCCCCGCAGAGGATTTTTCCGACGCAGTGAGCGCTATGGGAGCTCCGGAAGAGATTGACTTCGGCCCGTCTTCGCCGCAGGACATCTCAGACGAATTCCCTGCCACTCACTCCGGAGCTAGCTCTCCAGATGATGACTTTGCGCTTGGAGATATTGGAGACTTTGAGATTCCAGGCTTCTCAGACACCGAGACAGCCGCGTTTGACAAAAGAGGGCATCCTAAGGTTGACACCGTAGACTTCTCCCAGGCAGGAAGCGCAAGACCGAAGAATACTCTTACTGATGAGGAGTACGCGGTGTTCAAGAAGAATCTCGCGTCTTATCCACTTAACCTGCGTCTTGCGGTCGAGGATCTTGTCGTAAAGAATGAATTTACAGATGACGCTGTATTTGAGGTAATAGAGAAAATCCTAAAGAAAGCTCCGGCGCGCCAGGTTGCGGCTCACCTGGAGAAAATGCTGGACATCATTATTGATGTTCCTCGTGACTATGAGAGACGCTCTGTCGAACAGTATGAGGCGTACAAGCAGTCATTCCAGTATCAGCTCAAGAACAGGATTATTCCTGGAGGAGTCGCGGCGGTTGTAATTGCCCTTGTCTGCTATGTTCTTTTTAGGGCTGGAGTCGCCTTTATATACAAGCCTTCTATGGCTAGGATGCTGTACAAGCAGGGCTACACCTTGCTGGAAAACAGCGAATACCCGCAGGCCGAGTCCAAGTTCATTGACGCGGCGGGCTACAAGCCTATAAAAAAATGGTTCTTCAAATTTGCGCGCGGCTACCGTGACAGCAAGCAGTACGAGCGCGCGGCTCAGATGTACCGCAATATACTCGGGGTGTTTAACCATGACAAGCAGGGCGGGCTTGAATGGGCGGAAATGGAGCTTTATGACAGGGCAAACTACGAGAACGCGGAGCAGATTGTGCGCCGCCAGGTTCTTGACTACCATATAAATGACTCAGACGGAATGCTGCTTTTAGGAGATGTCTTTCTTGAGTGGGGCAGCATAGACAGCGCTAAGTACGAGGCAGCGAGAGAGAGCTACTCGGACTTGATTCAGCTTTACGGCCAGAAAGACCTTTATATGTCAAGAATGATGCGCTACTTTATACGCACCGACAAGCTCAGGAACGTGCTTGACCTGAAGAACCGCTTTTACCCGAATAAGAAGTCGCTTTCTGCGGCTGACTGGGTGGAGCTTTCCGGCTATATGCTGGACAAGCTCTACGGACCGCTCAGCCGCTCGGACGAGTATCTGAGGGCTCAGATTGAGGATGTGCGAGGAATGCTTGAGATTGCGGAGGTGGCGGCTCCGTCTCTACCGGCTCCGCACTACAATATGGCGCGCTATTTCAACAACAACTCAAACTTCGAGGCCGCACGCAGAGAGCTGGAAGCGGCGCTTGACTGCTTTGACGGGCTTGAGGTTCGCACAAAGAAGGATGTCTATCAGGAAATTGATTCATGCCGTCTTCTAGGCGAGCTGTATGCTGATACGCGCGAGTACCTGAGGGCGCAGGAGTCGTATACGCGGGGAATCACCCTGTTCCAGGATGAGAATGAGCGCACAGGGCTTTCAGGCGACAGGAACACTGGTCTTATCTATGCGGATATGGGCGATATTGAGTATTTTGTCTCAGGCGACATGGACGCGGCTCTCAATGACTATGAGCAGTCTGTCCTGAACGGAAACGATACAGCCAGCCTGAACTACAGGATTGGAGCAATAAACTACAACAAGGAGAACCTTGACAGCGCCTTGTCGTCATTCCTAAAGGCTTCCCAGAATGCTGCCGCCGATCCGAATCTTCTTCTTGCGCTTGGAAACACTCTTTCCCAAAGAGGAGACAACTTTGCCGCCCAGGGCTATTACAGCCGCCTGCTTTCCGCGCTGGACATAGTCAAGGCGCGCCATCTTATGCTCTATCCGCAGGAAAAAGAGGATGACAACAATCTTGTTGAGATGTATTTAAGGGCGAACAACAACCTTGGTGTTGCATTGTACAGAATCGCCAGCCAGACAGGTGACAGCGGCAAGAACGCCGAGAGCCTGGTCCGTCTTTCAGAGTCAATGCGGGCGTGGGATGCTCTTACTCGCAACCAGCAGACGATGGCGCGGCTTGGCGGAAGCAACCTCGCGCTTCAGAATTCAAAGTATATCACAGCTTCCCGCCCTGACTGGGAGCCGGCAATCTATACCGATATTCCAAGGACACTCACCGGCGAGAAAGTTCTTCAGTAGGAGCCATGAATGATATTCTGCCCGCGGATAGGCGTTGACTTAAAGAGACAGCTCAATTCACTCCAGAAAGAAGTGTTCAGAAAGTCAATCCATATATGCACAGGCATTGTTCCTTTCTTGCTTAGGCTCTGGAAAGTTCCGACGCTGTGCCTTCTGTTTGCGGCGGGCGCGCTTTACTGTGTCTGCGAGGCTTTAAGAATAAAAGGACATACAGTTCCTGTTATCAGCGCAGTCACAGCCGCGGCCTCAAGGGAGCGGGACGGGAATAAGTTTGTAAAAGGACCTGTGACGCTGGTTGCGGGGGTTATTCTTTGCGCGCTTCTCTATCGCTATGAGTTTGCGGCTGCGGGAATCTTTGCTCTTGCATTCGGGGACGGCTTCGCGAGCCTTGCCGGAAAAGCAATCGGACGGATTGAAGTTCCACTAACAGGAGGAAAGACAGCGGAGGGAAGCCTTGCCTGCTTTACAGCGGTTTTTGTCTCAAGCTTCTTTGTTCTCCATGACACATCGCTTTGCATTGTGCTTGGACTCGCGGCTACATTGATAGAGGCTCTTCCTCTAAAGGATTATGACAATATCTGCATTCCTGTCGTAATAGGCGGAGCCGCCCAGCTCTTATTTCCACATATATAGAGAATGGAGCGTCTTTAGGTATTTTTGTGTCCCCGCAAGGAGAAGAGGAAAGCCTGCCGCCATGAACACGTAGTTGTCCGCGTTCACCAGAATGCCGTAGCCTGCCATTAATGCAAGCATGGAGACAGATATTGTCTTGTATTCACTTGCATTCTGCTCAGCCGCCTTTATTCTGAATGAGATAAAAGCTATCGCTATGAAAAGCACCTTGGAAAAATAGAACAGCGCGGGAAATCCCCAGGTGACTGCGCCTGATGATGTTATTCTTGCGGTGTTTATCGGAGCTATGACAGAGAATACTATGCATATCCCGAACAGCATCAGGATGTTTCTCTCGACATCCTGCCTTTGCCCAGCGGCGCTCAGAATGGCGGCGAATACGAACGAAAGAGGGCAGAGCAGACGGCCGGCGAATATAAGGCGGCCGCAGAAAAACAGAAGATCCGAGAATGTCGCCCACAAACCGAAAAGCGGAGTAAGAAAACGCATTCCCTCGCAAAGGCAGCCTGTAAGAAATCCTAGAAAGAATATTACTTCCGTGCACTGGGTGTTCTCAAACAGCTTCATTGCGTAGAACACGGTGAAAGATGCGTAGCAGACAGTCAGTGCAATGGAAATCATAGTCGCCGCGAAGCTGTATTTTAAGAAGCCTATTTTTGCGATAAAGGGCGGAATCCTGAAATTTGGAGGGGGAGTTACAGCCTTGTTTATGAGAGCGACAACAAAACATGCGGCGGCAGTGGCAATGCATAGCAGCGAGAACAGGAAGAAAATCTGCATTATGCGGTTGCGCGTTCTTAAAGTCATGGGAAAATATTAAAAGCAAACTAAAAATAAGTAAAGAGTTGGGTCTTAAAAACCGAAAATATAGAGAAAGACTGTAAGAAGTCAGGGGGAAAAATGAAAAAGCAGCTTTTTGTTTTGCTGGCGGCTCTTTCGGCCTGTTCAGCAGCGTTCGCAGGGGATGCCGCGGCTTTTGTTGACCTGGGAATTTCTGATGACGGAAAAACCTATGCTTTCGCAGAATACGGAAAAACTGATAAGACCTTTGAAGGCTATGCGGAGATTTACTTTGTAGATGTTGAGAAGAATGACTGGATTGACGGAGAAGTGTTCCGCTCAAGTCCTTCTGCCTCAACTTCCAGCAAAAGCGGAAAGGAAGTCTATGACGCTCTTCTAAAGAAGGCCTCCGGCACGCTCAAGAAGTACGGTCTCAAGAAAGCTGATCCAGACAGCCTGCTCTTTACACGAGAGGCTCCATCGTCAGACAGCGAGATTGTGTTCAAGGACTTTGAGGGCTCCTCTGCTGAGCGCTCTGTATATTATCATATCAAGCTTATCAAGAATGTCGAGGGAAGCGGAGAGAGCCTTAAATCATCATTCTTTATCTCGCTTGAGAAGCAGGATGACAAGGGCGAGGTCATAAGCCGGAATATTGTAGGCAATCCGGATATAAAGCGGAAGGGTGTCTCCGGCTATACTATAAACAGAATATTTACAGACAAGAGCGGACGGAGTCTTGTGTTTATCATAGAAAAGCAGCTTGAGGACAGCACAGGAACCTGTATCCGCTATATGGTGGAGACAATTCGCCTGTAATTTTTCCTCAGATTTATGCGCATTTTCACTTCTGGTGCAATATATTTAGTGGCCAGCGGTAGTCTTATGCTGGGCCAGGAGTGAAAAATGAATATAAAGTATTATCTTCGCTATGCATTCGCATGTCTTCTGATTGTCTCTTCTGTGGTGGTTGTGGCGGCTTTTCCGTTCTCATGCAGGCTCACAGAAGACGGGCTGAAAATTGTCTCGTCAGACAGCGCCGTTCCAAAGATTGTCTCCTTCTATTCGGACAGCTCTTCCTCTCTTGCGCTTGTCTGCTCCCAGAGCGTCATTGTCTCGGATGCGGCTGTAAAAAGCGATGACGGAACATACGCTGTGGAGGCGGCCGTTGGCTACGAGGATGGCGGAAAGCATGTTCTCTTTAGCCTGCCGGAGCCTACGCAGGCCGGCTCAAGCTATGCGCTTTCCGGAGTCATAACAGATGAGAGCGGAAACTCCCTTTCATTCAGTCTTCCTTTTACAGGCTTCAACTCAAATCCGGCTCGTCTCTTGCTTACAGAAGTCCGGTCAAAGCACAGCTCAAGCGCCGGCGCTATAAAAAAGAGCGAGTTTGTCGAGCTTTATGTGCTCAAGGGAGGAAGCCTTGCCGCTCTTGAGCTGGTTACAGGAAGCGACGGAGAGGATAAGAAATATGCATTTCCTGCCATAGACGTGCGCGCAGGAGAGTACATTGTGGTGCATTTCAGGACTGTCTCTTCCGGTGAGTGTGTTGACGAGCTTGGAGGCAATCTCAAGCTTAGCACTGGCACAGACTCAAGCGGCGCGCGGGATTTCTGGATAGACAATACAGAAAGCAGAATATCAGACAACGACGTGATTATAGTAAGAGACAGCTGCCGCAATCTTGTCATAGACGCGCTCCTTTACAGCGCGAGCTCCAAGACAAGCTGGTACTACAAGGGTCAGAAGTCGCTTTCTGCCGAGGCGTTTGAAAGCGGTGTCTGGCAGGGCGGAAGCGAGGTTGAATACGCCGCTGTCTCCGACGGTATAACCCTGACTAGGACAATGAGCCGCCTGAATGTCGATAATATTATAAGGTCAAATCCAAAGGAAAGCATATCGCAGTCTACCGTAATCGCCGTGTCAAAAGATGACTGGGCTGTAGTAAAGAAGGCTACACCCGGCGAGAAAAATTCCTCAGAAGTTTACATAAAATAAAAGTCTGCCGTGCGCTCATCTTAAAACCGGCAGGACTGAGAGGCTAAGTCGGCAGGACTTGAGGAGTAAACTGGCGGGACTTGAGGAGTAAACCGGCAGGACTTGAGGAGTAAACCGGCGGGACTTGAGGAGTAAACCGGCAGGACTT
>CAZURC010000020.1:13571-23491 GCA_964623405.1 uncultured Treponema sp. | reverse complement strand
TATAGCTTGAGACTATAAACACGCCGTCACGCAGCACTTGGAAGCCGCCTTTTTGCTTTTCTTTCTCTATTCTTCCTTCTATATGCAGTTTGCTTCCCTGCAATGAGGTTATGTTGTCTAAGGTAAAATCTGCGCCTTTCTCCACTGCAAGTGTGTACAGCTTGCCGTCTGTTGTCTCAATACCTGCGAACTCGACAGGGGCATTGCCGAACCAGTTAATAAAGCCTTCTGCGGTGTCGCTGTCCTGAGCCTTGCTGAACGCAAATCCTGCGGCCGCGCACAAGAGAAGAGCTAAAACTGTTAAAATTGATTTTTTCATATTTCTCTTTTCCTTACTAATGCGCCGGTTACTGGATAACAACATAAAGTCGCAGGTTTTTTGCCCCGCTTGTGCTGAATGTTATCGTGTCTGATGTCACGCCAGAGCTGTATTCGCCTATTCCATGTATCGCCATGCCGTAATTAGGCCGGAGAGTGTTTACAGTCGCTGTATTGGAAAGCACAAGCGGCCCGTTCCAGTCATAGTTTTCATAAACATAGTTCTTGTAGCTTGTCTGTATTGAGGTGCCGGCAAGACTGAATGTGTAGGTCGCTGAGCTTCCGCTGCTTGTATATTTTGTTGAGCTGCTGTCCCAAAGGTTGAAAGCGGCCATTGGATATTTATAATCGTCTGTGCCATAAGTTATTGTCTGCCTTGCGTCTTGGTTGTGCGTGTAAGTTTCGTTATAGGAAGATGAGACTCCAGTAACAGCAAGCACAAACTCCGCGAACAAGTCGTCAAAAGTCTTTGATGTGCTGTTCACTGTGTTGACTGCGTTTACAAGGGAGGTGTTGTCCACGTAAGCGTTTGTTGAAATTTCATTTACCAGCGCGGCTCCTCCGTACTGGCGGGCAAGCCAGGAGCCGAATGCATAAGCCGTGCTGTATGAAAGAGAGGCATAGTCATCATTCCTATACTCACGCATCCCTGACATATAGTAATAAGCGTTGAAGCTCTGGATTCTATTCTTTGGAGAGGCGTAGTCTTCAAGCTCCAGTTTTTCCTGCATCATATCCTCGCAGAGCATAGAAAGCATCTCGTTATAGTTTGTGTCCGGAGAAAGAGAGCGGCTCACGTTTTTCTGGTTAAAGTTGACCATGTGCTGGAACTCATGCGCGAGAGTTGAGATTGTCGTGTTGAAGTCTGAGTTGGCGTAGCCTGAGTCAATATAAAAATACTTTCCCACGTTGGACTTGCCTATAACATCTGTTCTTGCTGTTGCTGAGTAATAATAGTCCTTTGAGTAGAAGTAGCCGACAACACCTGACTGGCTAGAAGAGCTATAGTCTGCGCCAATATCGTAGACCACAATGTTTACTTTTGTTCCCGTGTCGCTCAAGGTTGCCATATCAACTGTCTGCTTTGTTGTAGTTGTATAGTTGATTATTTCCTCTGACTCATCGCCAAATACATGCGTTATATAAGGATACATCGCCTCAAACTTGTCCGCATACTTTTCTGCGACTGCTGTGTTCACCTTGCTGCCGCTTGCAGTTCCGGAAGTGTAGTAATCGTCAACAACCCATACATAGCAGTTGTCGCCTGCTGCGCGCAGTGTCGCAGTCTTTTTCTCAAAAGTTGAAATATTGACATCGGTGTCAACGTAGATTGATTTTGTGTCCCCGACAGAATAGCTTACTTCTACGCTTGAGGACGCAGTGTCGTAGCTTGGGGAAGAGACAGCGCTTCTTGAGGAAATGCCGGACAAAGGAGGAAGCTCCTCTCCGACAAAATGCCTGTACTTAGGAAGAAAATCGTCTGACATCTCAAGCTCTTCTGTTTCAATAGCTCTTGACCACGGCTTCCACCACCAGCCACTACCACCTCCCCATGAAGGATTGTCGGTTGTTGTTGAAGTTGTGGTTGAGGTGTCTACAAGTGTTCCAAACTGTGTTGTCTTTGTTACAACCCTTAAGGCGCTGCTTGAGATGCTGGAGCTTCCCGGATTAACTTGCACAAGATACAGGTTTTTCCCTGCAATATCGCCTGTAACTGCGAGCGACTGCACATCGCTTGTTACAAGGTAAACAGGCTTGTCAGAGTCATAGACCCAAGTTTCTGTTGCAGTGGCCGACACGGTTGTAGAATCTTCGGATTCATCTGTAGAAAGGATGTCTAGTATTTCCTCGCAGCTTGAAAGCGCAAGAACTGCGGCCGCGACTGATGATAGCAAGCTGATTTTCTTAAAGCTGTTCATTTGTCTTAATCTCCGTTAAGTATTATAAGACAGATAAAAAGATTTTTCATCTTTATTGATGGCGCAAGATAATTTATAATTTGACTTTGAATGAATATCTGTCTTTTTACCAGCGAAGAAATATCAAGTCCTCTCCAGAAGAACGATGAGCGCGCCCAACATATTATAAAGGTGCTGCACAAGGGCGAGGGAGACTGCTTTGATGCGGGCATTGTCGGCGGAGCGGCAGGCACGGCAAAGATAACACGGATTGATGATGACGGAAGCCTTTTCTTTGACTTTACGCCTTCCTCGCGCGGAAAGCCTCTTTTTCCTCTCACTATGATTATAGGGTTTCCTCGTCCTATACAGCTACGCCGGCTTTTGCGCGATATTGCGGGGCTTGGATGCCGCAAGGTTATTCTAGCGGGCACAGAGCTTACAGAAAAATCATATCTTGAGTCAAACGTTGTAAAAGACGGCTCTGCTTACAAGATGCTTCTGGATGGAACGGCGCAAGCCGCAAGCACTCATGTTCCCCAGCTGGATGTAGCAAGCTCTCTTAAAGAGGCTCTTTGCATGGCAAAGAACAGCGGGGAGCAGAGTCTTGTCGCCCTGGACAACCGCCGTGCAAAGATGAGCCTGCATGAGTTTTTGCAGAGAGAGGGCGCGGCAGAGACTGTGGCGGCAATAGGCAGCGAGAGGGGCTGGACGGATAGGGAAAGAGATTTGCTTGAGAAAGAGGGATTTACTCTCTGCTCTATGGGAGCAAGAATTCTCCGCACAGAGACGGCGGCGACGGTTGCCGCAAGTCTTATTCTGGATGCAATGGGCTGCTTGGGTTAAAAAATATAATGACCAACCGTTTTTTTTTGGCTATAATTTGATACATGGACAACGAGACAATAAAACAGAAGCTGTTGCAGATTCAGCCGACAGAACTGGACTTTACAGTTATTATGACAGGAAAAGAGTCTACCCGCGTGAACGGTCTTTACAATCCTGAGACACGCGAGATTCTGCTGCACAACAAGAATTTTAAGACAGACATGCAGCTTATATATACTGCGATACACGAGTACACACATCATCTTGTAAATGAAGAGAAACTCGCAGAAAGCGGAGGAAAGCTTCTTGCAACCGGCAGGGCGCACAATGCGGCGTTCTGGTCTAAGTTTCATCAGCTGCTGCAAAAGGCAGAGGAGCTGGGGATTTACAAGATTGATATTGAGGAGTCGCCTGAGCTAAAGGAAATAACTGAGAAAATCCGCCATGACTATATAGAAGCTAACGGCAAGCTGATGCAGGAACTTGGCAAGCTTTTGAGCCGTGCCCATGCTCTTTGCGATCAGGCGAACATAAGATACGAGGATTATATTGACCGTGTGCTATGTATTCCGCGCGTAACCGCAAAGGAAATTACAAAAGTAGGCCATGTTGAAGTAAATCCTGCGATAGGCTTTGACAACATGAAGAAAGTCGCTTCCCTAAAAAAAGAAGAGGACAGGCAGGCGGCCCAGGAGCAGATTCTAGCGGGGAAGCCTGCGGACACGGTTGCCCAGCTTATGAGGCAGCACAAGAATGATGATCCGCGGCAGAAGCTAGAAAAAGAGAAGAACCGCCTGGAAAAGACAATTTCCGCCCTTCAGCAGAGACTTGAGTATATTGAGGAAAGCCTTGAGAACTTGTAAAGAATGGAATCATAGCCTATTCACCTCTCTGTGTGTTCTGTTTGTATTGCAGGCAGGCTCGCTCTGCTTTGCGCAGAACCAGACAAAAACACAGGACAGCATATCTATGCCGTCATCACCGGCGATGCCTTCTGTCTCTGTTCCGGAAGTCGGAAACGGATTTTATGTGCCTGGAAGCGACGGATTCTATCAGGGGCAGAAGAACGTTCCGGCAGGAACCGCAAAATCATCATCTTCTGCCCAAGCAGAAATCACAGATGAGGAAACTGACTTAAGCTCAGATACAGACAGCTCAGACTACAGTTTTTCTGATTATGACTACACCAACTACTACACATCTCAGTTTAATGGCTCGGACACAGAAAGAAAGCGCTTGACGGCGGACGATATTTCAAGTCTGAGCAACATGGGGCTGCTCGGCTCTTTTTCTAGCCTTCTTGGGGGAAACGCGACTGGCCTTACAGGCGCTTCGCCAGAGGCTGCGGCCACAATGGACACTATCCTGCTAAGACGCATCTTGTCAGAGCTTGAAAAGCTTAAGGCCTCTGTAAATGAGCAAAATTCATCATCACCACAAAGCAACGACAAAAGCTCTGCTGTCCTAAGATTTCTCGTGAACGGCACGGATATTCTTCCAATGTGCCAGACTGTTTTTTTCTCTCAGCCGGAGACAGACGGAACTTTTCTTCTTACAGGCGACTGCAAATACACACTTAACGGAACGTTGCGCACAGAGACATTCTATTTTCTGTTCCATGCGGCAGGCGCAAAGGATGGAGGGCCTCTTTTTAACGTTACGCCTTATCTCTCGCAGACAACAAAGGACACATCATCTTATCTTTTCAGGCTTTGCCAGCTTAAGAACTTAAAGGCTTCTAAGACTGGAAACCTGATAACAATGAGATTTTCAAGGGAAGAGATAACGGTTGACCTGCTTTTGAGCCTGTAGGATAAGCCGTCTGTCAATTGGAGACATTTATGAACTATCTGCACGAAGGGCTTGAGCGGCTTGGATTCAACAAAGGAGAATTCCATGGAATCAAGACGCTTGCTCTGCCTGAGCTTGAGAAAAAGCTTGACCTTTATATAAGACTTCTCCTTGAATACAATGCGAAATTTGACCTTGTCAATGCGGACACTTACGAAGAGATTGCCGTTAAGCATATCCTTGACAGCCTGAGCGGAGCGGAAAAGATTGCGGGGCTGTGTGAGGAAATTATTGCAAGGCAAGGAGCAGACTTGGAGACTGGCGTTAAAGGTCTTGAGCTTGCGGATATTGGCTCTGGCGCCGGTTTGCCGGGAATTCCTCTTGCGGCGGCATTTCCTGGACTTCGCTTTACTTTGGTTGAGCGCATGACAAAACGCTGTGGGTTCTTGAATGTCTGCATAAAGGAGCTTGGGCTTGTAAACGCGGCTGTTGACGAGAACCAGGCGGAGAGGCTTGAGCAGAGAATTTTTGATTTGTGTGTGTTCCGCGCATTCCGGCCGCTGGACAGAAAAATGCTAAAGGTCTTAAGGCGTATTCTAAAGGAAGGCGGAAAGCTTGCCGCATACAAGGCCCGCTCAGAGAAAATCCATGAGGAAATGGAAGCCCTTGAGGGAGCAAAGCCGGAATACAGGATTGAAAGTCTTGCTGTTCCTTTCTTGACAGAAAACGAGCTTTCTGGCGAAGAGCGCGAGCGAAATCTGGTTGTTATTGAAAAGTAGCACACAGCGGCTCAACGGCACTCATTGAAAACGCGGCTTAATTTCTGTAGAATGTTCAAACTATGGAATTTACACAAGAATCAATTGATGCACTCGTTGTTAACGAAGTGGACATTATGAAAAGAATCGCGGAAGAGCTTAATATCCGCATAAGCCAGGTGAGCGCAGTTATCAGCCTTATAAATGAAGACTGCACAATCGCTTTTATTTCCCGCTACAGAAAGGATAAGACAGACAATCTTGATGAGGTGAAAGTCGCAGAATGTGATCATCTTTTTAAGTCCTACAAGAATCTTGAGGAAAGACGGCTGGAAATTATCAGGGGAATCTTTGGACAGGGAAAGCTTACAGAAAGCCTTTACAACGCAGTGATGGGCGCAAAGACTCTTACAGAGCTTGAGGACTTGTGGGCGCCGTTCAAGAAAAAGAAGAAGACCAGAGGAATGGTCGCTATAGAGAAAGGTCTTGAAGGGCTTGCCGATTTTATGGAAGGTGAGCATGATGACGCGTCAGTTGAGGCTGAAGCGGAGAAATATATCAAGACGGACAACGAGGATGCTGCCCTTAATGTAGAGAGCGCAAAGGACGCGATTGCCGGAGCGCAGGATATTATTGCTGAGCGCACTTCCCAGAATCCTGAGAACCGTTCTGCTGTTCATGACCTTTATATGGCGGAAGGCACAATTGAGACAAAGGGAATTGTTCCTGAAGGACAGGATGCCGAGACAGCGGAAAAAACTTCAACTTATAAGATGTACTGGGATTATTCCGAGCCTTTGAACCAGGTCAAGCCGCACAGAATTCTTGCAATCAACCGCGCTGAGCGTGAGGGCGCGCTTTCTGTGGAGATAAATGTTCCTGTAGACAGCGCAGTTGAGCTTTTGCAGAAAAAAGTGAAAATATCAAACAAGTACCATAAAGATGCAATTGAAGACGGCCTTGTGCGTCTGCTTTCTCCTGCCGTTGTCCGTGAAATTCGCAGTGACGAGACAGATGAGGCTGATGACCACGGAATTGAGCTTTTTTCTGAGAACCTAAAGAATCTCCTTATGACACAGCCTATAAAAGGAAGCCGCGTTCTTGGAGTTGATCCTGGCTACAGGAACGGAACTAAGTGCGCCGCGCTGGATGAGACAGGAAAGTTTCTCGGATTCTTTAAGATTTTCCAGGAGCAGAATCCAAAAGACGCGTACGACCAGATAAACAATGCGGTGGACAAGTATGATATACAGGTTATCGCGGTTGGAAACGGAACCGGCTCGCAGGAAGTGCAGGCGATTGTCTCAAAAGTGATTTCGGACAATTATGCAGATGCCGATGTAAAATATACTGTTGTTGATGAGAGCGGCGCTTCTGTATATTCAGCTAGCCCTGTTGCCACAGAGGAATTCCCTGATCTTGATGTAATGGTCAGAGGCGCAATCTCTATGGGAAGAAGACTCCAGGATCCGCTTGCGGAGCTTGTTAAGATTGACCCTAAGTCAATTGGTGTAGGCCTTTACCAGCATGATGTAAACCAGAAAAAACTAGCTGAGCAGCTTGACGAGGTTGTCTCTTCTGTTGTGAACAATGTTGGCGTGAACTTGAACACAGCGTCTTACATGCTTTTGAAGTATGTTTCCGGAATCAATATGTCAACGGCAAAGAAAATCGTAAAGTACCGCGATGACAACGGAAAGATAAAAAGCCGCGAGGAGCTTAAGAAAGTTCCGGGGCTGGGACCAAAGGCGTTTGAGCAGTGCGCCGGATTCCTTAAGATTGCAGAAAGCGAAGACCCTCTGGATAACACCTGGGTTCATCCGGAGAACTACGATGTTGCGCGCGAAGTGCTTTCATACGTCCAGCAGAAAAAGAATGTTCCTGCTGATTTAAAGAAGACTTTATGTGAGAAATACAATGTCGGCGAGACAACGTTAAATGATATTATAGAAGAGCTGCAGAAGCCGAACCGCGATCCACGTGACGGCTATCCAGCTCCAATAATGCAGAAAGGTGTCTTGAATTTTGAGGACCTGACTGTCGGAATGAAAGTTACCGGTAAAATCAAGAACGTTGTTGATTTTGGAGCTTTTGTTGATATTGGACTGCATGAGACTGCGCTTATTCATATTTCTGAGCTTAGCGACAATTATGTAAGCGACCCGATGGACGTTGTGAAAGTAGGCGATGTGAAGGAATTTACAATTATTGCGCTTGACAAGGACAGAAAGCGTATTTCCCTCTCTCTCAAGTCTGATGCAAACACAAGGCTCGGGCAGACAAACGAGGGGAAAAAGCCGGAGAAGGTAGTTTCGACAGGCTCAGCCGCCGCATCATCAGACGGAAGAAAGCGTGTTGTTGTCGTGAAGAAAGGCGGTGGTTCCGACAGGCTCAATCACCACGAGGATAGGCTCAACCGCCGTAATGGAGACACACGGCACGGCAATGGCGATAGGAACCGTGGAAACAGGCAGTTTGAGCGCGGCAGCGATGACGGAATGAGCTACAATCCTTTTGCGGCGTATTTTAACAGCAGGAAATAAATAATTTATATTTATTAGAGGATTTTTTGCCGTTTGTGCTTTATAATTCCAATTATGAAACACAAACGGCATTTTTTTTCAGTCTTGACTGTAGTCGCATTGGTTTTATTTTTCTCCTGCAATGACTTCAAGGATTTGGAGATTCCCGAGTCAATATCATTGAAAACATCTGATACGTCATATTCGTTTCCGCTTGGAGACGGCTCTTTTTTAATCCGTGACAAAATGAGCGCAAGCGAGCTGCGCGACACATTCAACGAGAATCTTGATGAGAATGCGGCAGAGATAAAAGTCTATGACTATGCGCCAGAGGGCGCGGATAATGATGAGCAAGTTCTTCAGTATCTGATTAAGTATCCTATCCAGGAAGTCCCGATGACTATTTCTACCGACGGGTCAAACGAAATGGAGATTTCTTCTTCTATTGCAATCTCAAATCTGAACAGCAAAATCGCAGACACTCTAAGCATTGCGGAGCAGACATACACAATTGTTGAGACGGGAACTTCAGTTACAATTCCAGACACTCAGGGCGTTACGTTTGATATTACAAGCCCGGATTTTGACACAATGCAAGTCTATTCCGGATATTTTAATATAAAAGTGGCAGCTCCGAGCAATGTCTCCTCTGGCTTTTCAATTTCTGCGAAAGTTATTTTGACTGATACACAAGGCAATGAGATTTCATCAAGCGGAGAGCAGGCCATAACTGGAACAACATCGTTTCTTCTAGATCTTGCTGAAAAAACACTTGTGCCTAACATGATGCTTAAGTTATCTGGAACAATGAGCGGAGGAACAGCGGGCACTGTTCTTTCCTATAAAGTCTCCATGGACACAACTAATCTCAAGATTGAAAAAGTTACAGGACTTAACATGTCTGCGGAAGATATTGGGGACTTGGACGGTGATGATTCAACTCCGGACGGCACGGTTGCCTTTAGCGACAGCTTTACTTTCTCAGGAATGAGCGACAGCCTTGTATCTGCATCTGTGGCAAAAGGCTCTCTTAATATCTACAGCCAGATTCCTGACGGCTGGAGCGGCGTAAATGCAGAGGTGACAGGAATTTCTGTTTACCAGTCAGAAGATTTCTCGCTTGGAGAGGATGATTTTGAGGATGAGAGCACTGAGAGCGGAAATTATCTTTTTAACAAGACGGCTGATATTTCCGGCAAGGCAATCAAGCCAAGCACAGAGGGCGACACAGACTCGGAGATTAAGCTTGCAGGCAAAGTTTCTGTATCATTTGACAACGCAACGATAAGCTTTGACGGCGGCACGGAAAATCCAGAAATAAAAGTTCTAGGAAAATGCGTGATTGATGAGATTGGAGATATAGAGATAAATATTTCATCTTTAAGCGATAGCGCGACAACAAAAGGAGAAGTTGAGACAGGATTGAGCTTCTCGGACTTGCTGGAAGATGTACTTGGTGAGGCGGATGGCCTTATTAAGAATGTGGAGTTTTCTGGAATCGAGGGTTATGTATATGCAATTCAGCCTGGACTAGATATATTGGACGGGCTTTCTTATTCAACCTGCAATATTACGGCGACTTACGATGATGACGGGGTTTCAAAGACAACAAAACTTCTTTCTGGTGATTCTGTGTCACTAAAGAGAGTTGATATTGATTTGGACACACTTGCCGACAATGACACCTACACAATCACAGACGGCTCTATTTTGGATGAAGGCAATTTTTCTGCAAGGACAGTGGAGAATTCTGTCTGCGAGCTTTTTAATGCGATGCCGGACAACCTTAAATTCAGCTATGAGCT
>CAZURC010000020.1:10724-13471 GCA_964623405.1 uncultured Treponema sp. | reverse complement strand
ACAAATACGACAAATGTAGAGATTGCAGGGAAGATTATAGATGTGGCTTCCGGGCTTGAAAAAGATCTTTCCTTTGAAAATATCTCCGGACAGAAAGATGAGGAAGGAAACGCGCTTACAGCGGAAGTTGAGCTTACAACGGATGAAATAAATAGCATATTCAACAATTATCCGTTTAATCCTGTTGTTCCAGTCTGGATTGCTGCGGATGGTGTGGAAAAAGAAGTTCTGCGCAATGCGGAGTTCGGGTTGAAAGGATTAGTTACCGTAACTACAGGCGGCACTGCCGAGATATGGAGCAAGTAAATGAAAAAGATATTTTTTTTAACAAGTCTGGTTTTGTTGCTCTCTTCGGCCGTTTATGCAGAGCTTGATGACTATAGGCGATATTTTGAGTTTGGAGTGGAGGCTCAGGCGGGAGCTTCAAATAACTATTTTACAGCAAAAGATACGCTCGTGAAGGAGCTTGTCATTGACTTGGATGACATGACTGACAGTCTTTCTGACAAGGGACTGATTATTGACTTTGACGTTAATTTTAAGAATTACATTGCGATAAATACTAGTGAGAAGTTCCGGCTAAATGTGTTCTGGGGGATAACAGGCAATGGCTACGGCAATATTTCAAAAGAGCTGTTTGAAATGCTAAGCGGCGGCTTTGGGCAGAACACGGAGGAAAGCGTGGATATAAACCTCTTTGGGGATGTGTATGCCGAGGCAGGAGTTTCGTACAAGACAAAAATCAGAAACTGGGGCGTTCGCTTTACACCGTCTTTGTTTGCGCCTCTTCTTCACGTGGCTGAGACAAGAGCCAATGCAACTTATATCTCCAACGAAAGCGGACTTATAAAGGCGCAGGCTGATATACCGGTAGATATTTATTCAGCTATAAGCCTTGAGGACATTGATGATGTAACGGTAGATTCCGCCTATGTCCAGGATGCTCTTGGAAAGATGGTTAAAGGCGTTGGATTTGATTTTGGCGGAGGAATTGAGCGGAAATTTACAAAGACTCTTGATGCAGGAATATTTACAAGAGTCCCTATTGTTCCGGGACGGCTTGGATATAAGTCCAGCAGGCACTACTGGGCGACGTTTGAGGAGACGAACCTTTTTGGAGCGCTGTCTGAGGAAGAAGACCATTCCTATGACCACGGGGAAACTGATGCCGTCTACAGCAAGGAGACAAAGTGGGTGAACAGACCATTTATTCTTGGCGCGGAGTGCGCATGGCGGCCGTTTGGCTCCTGGGCGACTTTCCGTCCTCGCTTGAACCTTGCTGTGCGAAATCCTTTTTCTTCTGAGTACCAGGTCTACGGTGAATACAGCATGACCGCGGACTTTATTATCTTAAAGGTGCTTGGATTTAAGCTTGCGACAGCTTATGAAAACCTAGTGTTCAGGCAGACGTTTGGAATAATGATAAACGCAAGAGTGTTTGAGATAGATGCTTGTGTGCAGTCAAGAGGCGCAGATTTTGGAAAAAGCTTTGACTTGTCTGGTGCCGCAGGATATGTAGGCTTAAAGTTTGGCTGGTAGAAAGCCTATCTATGCCTGTGCGCCCATGCACGCGGGCTCATTCCTGTGTTCTTTTTAAAGACAGAACTAAAGTAATTCTGGTTCTGGAATCCCAGCCGTGCCGCTATTTCCGAAAGCTTTATCGTATCAACCTGAAGAAGGTTCTTCGCCTGCTCAATCTTAAGCTTTTCATGCAGAGTCTGGATTGTATATCCTGTCAGCTCCTTTGCACGCCGTACAAGATGAGACTTGCTTACCATTAAGTCGCTTGCCATTTTGTCCAGGTTTGTCATCTCGTTTAAGTGCTCAACAAGATAATTCGTAATTTGACGTACGGTGATTCCATTGCGGGTTTCTCTTGAGCTGTCCTGCGGCAAATGAAGAATCCCTACAAGCTGCTCTCCGGAAAGAAGCATGGAGTGTTCTTTTGTCCTTCCTTCTTTCTGGTAAACAGAATAAAGAGCATTGCTTAAAAGCATTCGTACCGTGTCATATATAGAAATATTCTGAGTTCCTGTCTCCAGAAAAGCATAGCCAAAGTATCTGTCAGCATGATAAAGAATTTCAAGCATAAGGCTATATCGTCTTGTGCGCGGAAAGAACGTCTTTGGAATGCAGGTAGGGTCATAAACCTTGAAAGGCAGCTTTTCTTTTATATCCAGAGGCGGCTCAGGCAAGATAAGCTCGATGTTTGAGGTAGACAAATCCAGTGTCATATTATCGGAAAGGCAAAGTATGATTCCAGGAATCTCCATCTCAGAAAGCTGATAGCGAAGCACATCCTGGATTTGCTTGCCTGTTGTCGCGCTTGCAAAGTTCATAGCGATTTGAGACATATTGTTCATCATGTAAGAATTCTCGCGGGCGGAAAGCGTGTCGTACTCAATGAACACAGAGACAAGAGAACGCAGCTGATGGAAGATATTTTCTATGTGCATTGATTGCTCTTCATCATCACGCACCATCGGAAGAATGACTTTGCGCAAATCCGTAATGTTTTGCTGCAGCTCGCTGTTTACAAGAGAGGAGTCCTTTCGTATGTTCTGCAGTAGCCTTTGAAACCAGCGCAACATTGAGCTTGGCGTCTTCTTGTCATATATATCCTCAAAAATATCATCAATCAAGTCTTTCAGCTCCCGTTCTGTCTGTCCAGGAAAGATTGATTTTGTTTTTGTGAATAAATAGCTCCGTACCTCTTCTTCTGAGGATGTTGAGCTTATAGAAGATTC
>CAZURC010000020.1:0-10624 GCA_964623405.1 uncultured Treponema sp. | reverse complement strand
TGAATAAATAGCTCCGTACCTCTTCTTCTGAGGATGTTGAGCTTATAGAAGATTCGGACGGATTATCTATTGACTTGCCGGCATCTACAATGCTCTTCTCAAAGCAGCCGCATGACTGCCGCACAAGGAGCATTGTTGGAACGAGCTTTGTCTCATACTTGGCGGCTGGGTTCATAATGCGGTCAATCAAAAGTTCAACTGCGGCGTAGCCACGGCTAAAATACTCAAGGTTTACAGTTGTTACAGGTGAGCGGGCTGTAATTCCGTTGTACTGGTTGTTAAAGCCTGTGACGGCGACATCCCGAGGAACGCTTATTCCGCGCTTGTCCAATTCTTCTATTACTGCGGAGGCGATAATATCTGAGCTTGTGATAATGCAGTCGATTTTGCTGTGTTTCTTTAGCTCGTAAGCGGAGCAGAGCTGGTTTATTGCCATGGCAATATCGATTGTATCCATTGATTTTGTCATATATGTTGAATTTGGAAGCTCTGGGATTCCGTATTTTCTGAGCTCCGCCTGGTACGCGGCGAGACGGCGTAAGTGCGGGACAGATATTTTTGAGCCGATAAAAACAAAATTCTTATAGCCGTGCTCTTTTATAAGATGCGACATAATCAAGGAGATAGACGAGTTATTGTCTATTCTGATTGCAGGCACTCCGTTTATATCAAGATAGCCGATGTCCACCATAGGGAGCGGCTTTAGAGAATTAAACGTGTTCACGACAGTATTGTTGTCAAGGAAAGAGCACAATGATGATGCCCAGGTTACAAGCCCGTCAACAAGGGGAGCTTTCATAAAGCGGAAATTCTTTAGATAGTGGGAAATAAAGTCTATATCATCAAATAGGGAATATTTTATTGCGCCTGCAAAGTTGATAAAGTTAAGATCGTAGTCGGCGGCAGCTTTCATCATGCCGGCAATGTATTCCTGTCCAATAAATGAGCGGAAGTCTGCGATTCCTGTAAAGCCGATTGTAATCCGCGAGCCCTGGTTTTTTCTTAGATTTAAGAAAGAGCGTCTTTTTGCAATTCCCTGGTTCATAATGGTTTTATTCTAACATAGGTTGAGCATTTTTTATAGATTGAAAGTGAAAAAAAAGAAATATTGCCTATAAAACTTAAAACAGGCTTTCTGACTGGGTATAAATTGATGATTTCAAGGCACATTTTAATGGAAATTTAAAGAGCAACTGATTAAAATTATATTAAGAATAAAATTACAGAGGTATAAAAGGTTATGAAAAAACTTACAAAAACTTTTGCCGCGCTTGCGATTTTGCTTTGCGGATTTGTGCTGGCTGGATGCACGGAGGAAGAGACGGAAATTCTTATGGGACCGGAAAACACTTGGTGCCGTATGCCTGTAACTTATACAAGCGATTCTGATTCTTCATCGAGTGCAGACTTGTATGTATGGTGCTATTACACTGCGACTCAAGTTACTGGAACCGGAGCGGCAGGCGGATTAAAATCTGGTGTAACACTTCCCGCTGGAATAACAATGGTTGTTATTCCGCAGACAGACGCTTCTTCTGTTATTTCAGGTCTTGTAAACAATACTTACATTATAAAAACCTTTGAAAAAGATACAGCTACAACTGGTCTTGATGCAACAGACACAAGCTATTCGTTCAAAGGCTCAAAGGCGGCATGGACAGCGCTTTATTGGGGTAAGTCTGATTTGAGGATTTCTTCTAATCAGACGAAATCAGCTCCTCCAGTCTTGCAGTCAAGTTCTTCAACAGAGCTTTCTTGGGACAACATAAAATCATCATTCTCTTGGAAGAAGCTGCTTGCAAATTATCTTCTTAATAGCCTTGAGTAGTCTTTTATAAAAAAGCACTACAGCGAAAAATAAACAAAGAGGCCCGCGCGCTGCGCGGGCCTCTTTGTTTGTAATGTTTTTTATTTCACAGTTTTACCATTTATTGTTACGGTTCCAATTGTAGGAGATTTCCCTGTTGGAATAGGAATGTCGCCCGTGCCGTTCAATCCATAAAGAATTACGCGGATTGTTACAGTCTCGCCTTTTGCGGCTTTTACTGTCGGGTACAGGCGGTAGCTTTTCTTTGTGCTGCGTACCTGGCGGTCTGTATCGTCAGAAAGGCTGCCTTTGTCTCCGTTCTTTAGCCACATAATCTGGCAGGCCATGTTGCTTGTTCCGTGGTTGCCGAACGCAACTTCTACTGTTGTAAGCTCAATATTTTCTTTTGCCTCAATCGGGAAGTCAATATAGACCTTGTCGCGTCCGATGATTTCTGAGCTGTAGTTGGAATAAGTAAGAGCGCCCTTTGCGATGTCCTGGGTTATTTTTCCTGAGTTGTAAGACCATGTTCCAGCTGAAGGAATTGCTTTGCCTGGCGCTGCGATTGATGCCTCATCGATTGTTCCTGCAAGAGTGGAAGTCGCTTCTTCTGAGTTAAGCCAAGTGATAGAGAACGCACCTTCCTCCGGCTTTAGAATCTTAAGCTCTGTCTCGCCTTTTACAGCATTTTGGTCTTTTGAAGTTGCAATAATCTTTATTGTAGTATCTTCTTTTACAGACTTTGCCTTCAGGAAGCCGTTGCTGTCAATTTCCGCCGCCTCTGGGTCAGATACAGACCATATATACTCATCATTTGTTGGATTCTGAGGAGTCAGCTCAACGCTCATCTGCATTGTTTTCTTGCCTTCCAGCTTCTTGCGGTTCTTATATGTATTCACCTTTATTGCGGTTACTGGCCGGAATGAGAGCGTGCTGTCTGCAAGGACTTCAATCTTTGTAATGTAAGTTTTTGCTGTGGCAGTAATGACAAGATCAGCCTTGTCCTCATAGACAATGTATGTCTTTGTCGCGCTTGAGTCTGCTACGCCTGTATTGAAGTCATAGCTTGCCTCGCCCTGCTGTCCAGCCTTGAGAGTGCCGTTTCCAGAATAATAGCCAGTAACTTTTACAACAGATTTTCCTGTAAGTGGAACTGTGATTGTGCTTCCTGCATTGCCTGCAAAATGCGCCTTTCCTTCTTCCTGTGCAAATCCGTTCAGCTTGAGCGCGGAAACATCGCCAGTGCCGTCAAGCGCATAGACTGTCTTCTGTGCATTCTCTTTTTTTGCAAGAGATGATGACTTGTCTTTTGCAACTTTCCAGCCTGATTTTTCCGCAAGAGCATTGAGATTCCAGTCAAAGTCCGTGTCTTTTCTGTATTTGTTGCTCAGAATGTCAAAATAGCGGTTTACAATCGCATTGCGGCCGCTGAACTCGTTTTTTACATCATCTTTAGAAACAATGTCTGTTCTGTTCTTTGTATCGAGTCCCAGGTTCTTTGCTGTTGCGCTGTCCATTTTCCAGCCGACAATGTTCTGCGGAACGCCTGGAGCTAAGAGAGGTGTGCCTGACCAGACTTCCTTTTCTATTCCAGATGCCTTTGTGTTTATATAGGCAATCTGGTTGTAGTAGCCGCTTCTCCATGGGGTCCGGCCAAAGTATGTCTGCTGCTTAGGATCTGTTATGATTGTTGAGTTGAAGATGACAAGTCCCTTTCCTGCTACAGGCGCTATTTCCATGCGAGGAGCCCCGACGTAAGCAATCTTTGTTGAGTGTTTCTCATCATAAATCGCATTGATTTCACATTCCTCAAAGAGAGCGACTTTTCCAGTTGTTTCCATCCAGATAAAGTCTGTGTCGCCTTCAACATAGCATTTGTAGAACCAGGTTTTTCCTGTCATGCGGAGCGTGTCCTGATGTGAAAGGAACGAGCAGTTGTAGGCGGCTACATAACCGCTTCCGTCGTAGCCAAGAGTTTCCGCCTGTGTATTTGAGCCTTTTACAGAGCCTCGCTCAAAAGTGTTCTGAACTGTCAGGTTCTCAAGAATAAGATTTCCTGTGCCTTCAAATTCTATAATACAGCGTTTCTTCTGCGCGCTGCCTGCACGGGAATTCAAGCAGATGTCACCATCATTCGCCTCCGTGATTACAACATCTTTTCCGTATTTTTCTGATGTTTGTCCAGACAACTTGATTGTCGCAGGACCATTGTAATAAAGAACTTCTTTATAAGTTCCTTTAGGAAGGCTGATTGTGTACTCGCCTCCGTCTGTTATACTGTCAATAGCCGCCTGGATAGTATCAAATTCCTTAGAGCCGCCATTGCCTGAAAGAATTACTTTTGGCGCAGCGCTGGCAGCAAAAAGCGAGAGCGCAACGGCAGTAACCGCAGTCAATTTTCTTAGCATAAGTTCCTCCATATTGATAGATAAATGCTTATGCTAATTCTAAACGCTTTTTTCGCTTTTATAAAGAAGAATTAAAGATTTGTCCGTCAGAGTCGGTTAAATTTTGCCTTTCGTTGAAGGAATTTCTCCGTTGCGGCGCGAGTCAATTTCTACAGCCTGTCTTAAAGCTCTTGCCGCCGCCTTAAAGAGACCTTCTACCTTGTGGTGGTCCGAGCGGCCGCGTATTGTATCAAGATGAATATTGCACTTTGCGTTTGCGGCGAATCCCTGCCAAAAGTCCTCAAAGCAGTCTGTCTGGAAAAGATACTGCTTGCCGTCATCCCCCTGGCTTACAAGAGGAATACCAGTGAGCTTTGCATTGCACACACAGAAAGGCCGTCCGCCAAAATCAACAGCCGCTTGACTTGTCGCATTCTCGCGCTCTTGTGTTGAGGCGGACTCTATCTTTTCAAAGTCAACTCCGCAGCGTAAAAGGCTCTCGTCCATAGGATATATAAAATAGCCTGAGCGATAAATTCCAGCGCAGTCGCCAAGCGCCCGGGCAAATGCCATTCCAAGAGCAATTCCTGTGTCTTCTATTAGGTGATGCTGGTCAACTTCCAGATCGCCATGTAGCTCTCCAGAAAGGTCAAACATTCCGTGCTTGCAGAAAGAGTTTAGCATGTGATTGAAAAATCCAATCGGGTTTTTGAGAGCGCATACTCCTTTTCCATCGAGGTTGAGAGTAAGCTTAATCTGTGTCTCTTTTGTGTTGCGTTCTATTGTGGCGATTCTTTCCATAAAATAAGAATTCCTTTTTTTTATTATGCCTATCTGCCGCAAGGATTCCGGCACGTGATAATTTTTGCAAGAATGCAAAAATTATCAACGCATCACCTTGCGCAGTTCGTATTCCAGGATATCCGTTGCGCCAAGCTGATGCAGTTTTGGCAGCAGAGTCGGCACCTCACTTTTTTGCACGGCGATTTTTACAGCATAGCCGTTGTCTCCGAACAAAGGAGAGACAGTCGGGCTTTTCATAGAAGGGATGCCTTTTATAAGTGACTCAAAATTGTCTTTTGAAACATTCATCTCCAGCATTACCCTGCTGCGCGCGGCGAGAACTGCCTCGAAAAGCATCTTTAGCTCAAGGATTTTTTGCTTTTTTGCAGAGTCTTTCATTGCGGCTTTTGACGCATACATTCTTGTAGAAGACTCCATGATTGTATCGCAAATCTTTAAATGGTTTGCACGGAGGGAAGAGCCTGTTGAGGTGTTGTCAATAAGAATCTGGGCAAGAGCCTGGTCGCTATCCTGCACAAATCCTTCCGATGTTCCCCAAGTGCGGAATATCTTTCCATCAATTTTTTTACTCTCGGCCCATCTGCGGCTAAGATTCTGATATTCGGTTGCTATGGTTACAGGTTTCTTTATGAGCTTCTCAAAGTCAACCGTTTCTGGCGCCGCGACAACAATGCGGACTGGGTCAAAGCCTAAATCCATTATCTCTTCAACATGGTCCTGGACACCATTCTCATAAACCCAATCCTTGCCGGAGAAAGCCACATCGGCGCGGTTGTCTGCAAGGAGCGCGCTTGAAATCTGTGGCTTTACGACTTGAAAGGACAAGTCTTCCTGGTTTGTAATCGGGTAATAGGTTCTATCCGGCAGATATATCGAAATACCAACGTCTTTTAAAAGTTCAACAACAGACTCATAAATTCTTCCTTTTGCAAGGAGAATGCTTAGCTTTTTCATAGGAACCTTCCTGGAAGGCATACAGACCGCCTTATAAACTGCTTTTATGATAAAGAAATAGCGTCTAAAATTCAATGTTGTAGCAGAAGGCAAATGTTTGTGTTAAGATTATTAAAAATCTTTATTTTGAGGTGCAAAAATGGATGGCAAGGAAGAGATACTTGAGCTTTTGAGGGAAAACGCCCGTCTTTCAGTTGAAGACATTTCCGCTATGACAAAAAAGACTCCAGACGAAGTAAAAAGAATAATATCTGATTTGGAGAACGAAGGAGTCATATTAAAATATGCCGCCATTGTGAATCCTGAGAAAGACGAGGCAAACAAGGACAAGGTTGTTGCAGAGATAGAAATCCAATGCCAGCCGGAGAGGGAGCACGGATTTGATGCGGTTGCTGAACGGATTTACCGCTTTCCGCAGGTAAAGTCTCTTTATCTTATGAGCGGCGGCTACGACTTAAAGGTTGTGATAGAGGGAGACAATCTTAAAGAGGTTGCAGGATTCGTATCAAGCAAGCTTTCCACTCTGAACGGTGTGCGCTCAACAAAAACCCATTTCCTTCTCAAGAAATACAAGGAGAATGACGTGCTTTATGTTGAGGACGAGACAGACCGCCGTGAAGGAGTTATGGCGTAATGAATACGAGACCAGACAGACTTTCACAGTCAATGCAGCGGATTCCTCCGTCAGGAATCAGAAAATTCTTTGAGATGCTAATCGGGCATGATGATGTTATTTCGCTTTCTGTAGGCGAGCCTGATTTCCCGACACCCTGGGCAATGCGGGAGGAGGCGTTCTATCATCTTGAGAAAGGGCACACTTCATATACTTCAAACTGGGGGCTGATTGAGCTTAGGGAGGAAATCTCCAAATACATGGAGCGCTACAGCCTCTACTATAATCCAAAGGACGAGATACTTGTTACTGTTGGAGCAAGCGAGGGAGTTGATGCCTCTTTGCGCGCTATCTTGAATCCTGGCGATGAGCTTATTGTTGTGCAGCCATGCTATGTGAACTATGTGCCTTTGGCGGAGCTTTGCCAGGTTAAAGTTATTCCTATTGATTCCAGTGTGAATGGCTATTATCCGACGGCAGAGCAGATTGAAAAGGTTATTACTCCAAAGACAAAGGCGGTGATGCTCTGTACTCCGAACAATCCTACCGGCACAATAATTCCAGCGGAGGAGCTTGAGAAGATTGCACGGCTTCTTGTTAAGAATCAGATTTGGTGTATCTCCGATGAAATTTACTGCGAGCTGCGCTATGACGATGCAAAGCATGTTTCAATCGGCTCATTCCCGAGCATGAAGGACTATACGATTATTCTTAATGGGTTTTCCAAGTCATTTGCAATGACTGGATGGCGAATTGGCTATATTGCCGCTCCGTCAGAGCTTTTGCATCAGATAGTAAAGCTGCATGGCTACAACACAATCTGCGCTCCGATTTTTAGCCAGTACGCGGCAGTCGAGGGGCTTCGTCACGGCTGGAAAGATGTGGAGAAGATGAGAATAAGCTATCAGCAGCGTAGAAATTTAATGTACAAGGCTTTCTGCGAAATGGGACTTCCTGTTCCGGAGCCAAAAGGCGCTTTCTACATGTTCCCCGACATCTCATCAACAGGACTTAGCTCCGAGGAATTTGCAACACAGCTTTTCCAGAAGCATAGTGTGGCTGTTGTTCCGGGCAGCGTGTTCGGCTTAGGCGGAGAGGGGCATATCCGTTGCTGCTATGCTACGGCAATTGACAAAATGAAAATTGCGCTCTCACGCATCGCGGAATTTGTTGAAGAACTGAAAAATAAATAAGCGGCGTGAGCGCCGCTTATTATTACAGAACATCTACTTTTTTCAGCAGTTTTACGAGACCTTCCTTTTTTATAAGGTCAATCGGACGGCCCTCTGCATATCTTGTCGCTTCCTCTGTATAAGAGCCGGCAGTAAAGCAGATGCCGCGGTCAGCCTTGCTTTCGCTTACCTTTGCCTGGAAATCGCGGACGAAAAGCTCTCCGATTGAGCCGGATGTCCTGTAAAAGCGGAAAATTTCCGTGTCTTCCCATTTGCCCGTGTCCATAGTCAAAAGAATTTCAACATGGTCGCTCTCTACAGAAATGTCCTGAAGCTTAACAGTTGCGTTTTGGTAGTAGACCATTACGATTTTACGGCACAATGCGACAAAGTCAGATGTGCTGCTCATAAGGTAAATTTGAAGATTCTTGTTCTGGTTCAACTCACCGTACCGGCTTATCAGCTGAGGAACATCCTTGTAAGAGGCGGACATTGTCTGTATTTCCCTAAGAAGGCTTATTCCTAGTGAGATATTTTTTGTGGCAAAACAAGCCTGCGCATAGCGGTAACGGAGCTCGAGAGCTGTGTCCTGTGGAGTATTCTGGTGCTTTAGACCAATCTCAAAATCCTGGATTGCCTTGTCATATTGGTTCATCTTTGTATGAATCATTCCAGCGGCAAGGCATGACCGCGCGCCATATTCAGGGTCAGGTCTAAGATGCATGAATACTTTTAGAGCCTTGTCTGCGTATCCGGTTTCCTGCATTGCGCTTGCCATGCAGAACAGGGCTTCCTTGTTGTCAGGGTTCTCGCTTAACGCCCTCCGCAGAAATGCAAGGCTTTCCTTAAAGCGGTTCGCCTTGAACATTGCAATTGCCAACGGTGAAGTTAAGTTAGGCGCTTCAGGGCGGGCGACAAGAGCTTTTCTTAGATAAGGTATCGCTTTCTCGTAATCCTTGTTCGCATAAAGAGCTAGGCCAAGGTTATAGTTGACATCAAAGCTTGTCGGGTTTATCTGGTATGCGGCAGAAAGGCCTTTGAAGGATTCCTGGATTTTATTTAGCTTGAGGGCGCAGATTCCTTGACGGAGCGCAGCAGTAAAAGGGTCTATTTCTTGATGTGCGGCCGCAATGTTGAACATTGTGTCATAAATTTGATAGGCCTTTTCCCATGAATGCTCATTAAAGTAAAGGTCTCCAAGTGCAACAAGACCGTCCGGGTTGTGAGGGTCCTGTGCAAGTTTCCTTGAGGCTTCGCGGATTATCTGGGCACGGTTTTTCTGTCTATGTTTTTTAGAGCCGCCAGATTTCCTGGTTCCTATTCCCACAAGAATCGCGGCAAAGGCGATTATAATCAGAACGGCTATACCAAGTGTTAATGGATCCATGAAACTATTATCGGCATAAAAACTGTAAAAAACAAGTCTTAGAAAAATTTTGCGTCCAAAAGCAGACAGAATTTGCATGATTGCAAATAAAGTCTTAAAATAGAAAGGATTTATTAAAAATTCAGCATAATATATAGGAGATTCTATGAAAAAGGTTTTAGTCTGCAAGGAAAAGGATGATCGCGAGACACGCGTGGCACTTATTCCTGACGACGTGAAGAAACTTGTTCCGCTTGGCTTTGAAATCAAAGTCGTGTCGGGAGCAGGCGCAAAAAGCGGCTTTGATGATGAATCGTACAAGGCTGCCGGAGCAACTGTCGTAAATTCCGAGGAAGAAGCCTACGGCGACTCGGAAATCATCGTGCGCATTATGAAACCTGAAAGCATTTCGGGAATCAAGAGCGGCACTTTGCACTTGAGCTACATGGATCCGTTCAACAACAAGGATTTGCTCAATGACTTTGCAAAGGCTGGAATTCAGGCGGTTTCGCTTGAGATGATTCCGCGCACAACTTTGGCTCAGAAAATGGATGTCCAGTCGTCACAGACTTCGCTTGCGGGCTATGTCGCGGTTTTGAACGCGGCTTCTCATCTTCCAAAAGCGCTTCCGATGATGGTGACTCCGGCTGGAACAATCAATCCAGCGCGCGTTTTCGTGATTGGAGTCGGAGTCGCGGGATTGCAGGCGATTGCGACAGCAAAACGTCTTGGCGCGAGAGTTGACGCATTTGACACTCGTCCGGTTGTCGAGGACCAGGTAAAATCTCTTGGAGCGTCGTTCCTCAAAATCGACTTGGGCGAAATGGGACAGACAGCGCAGGGCTACGCAAAGGAGCTGACTCCGGAGCAGATTGCAAAGCAGAAGGAAGCTCAGGCAAAAGTCTGCGAGAAAGCGAACATCGTAATCACAACTGCGAAAGTCTTTGGAAGAAAAGCTCCTCGTCTTATCGAAAAGAACGTAATCGACAGAATGCAGCGCGGTTCGATAATTGTTGACATGGCGTGCTCGACCGGCGGAAACGTTGAAGGCTCAAAGCCGTTTGAAAATGTCGTCACCGAGAACGGAGTCACGATTATGTCGGGCGACTTGCTTGAGCGGCAGGTTCCTTACGACGCGTCAAAAATGTTCTCAGGAAACATCACCGCGTTCTTGACGCATTTTTACGACAAGGAAGCGAAAGAGCTTAAAGTGAATCTTGAGGATGAAATTATGAAAGGCTGCCTCCTCACCAAAGACGGCGAGATTATCAACGAGAGATTCAAGAGCTAACGTCATTCTGAGTGTAGTGAAGAATTAAGAATGGTGAATTAAGAATAGGCATAAAGCAGAATCGGGGTTCCGGCACGAAAAAAATTCTGCACAAGCGTAGCGCGGAACCCTTTTTTCGGGACGGGTTCCCGATGAAAGCATTTATGCCGATTGATTCATTGCAAGGGAGAATTATATGGATATAATGCTTATTTTCGTGTTTGTAATCGCGGCTTTCTTGGGACTTGAGC
>CAZURC010000019.1:0-23622 GCA_964623405.1 uncultured Treponema sp. | reverse complement strand
CGGCTACGATTTTTTTCATAAAAAATCCTCCTATTTGTATGGGAATTTAAACCAAGGTTTAAATCTCATAGCAAAAGGAGGCTTTTTAGAGGTTTAGAGGGGTATTGACTTTTTAGAAAAAAGTTGTCTGTTAAAGGATTGTTTTTGTTACTTTTTTGCCACGATTACCATTGTGCGGGCTTTTTCGTTGTATGGGCTAAAGTCAAAGTCGCCATATACTTCCACGCTCTTAAATCCAATGCCTTTTAATATGCGCTTGAGCTCTATGCCGGAATAAAGGCGCTGCACAAACTCGTGGTCAATGCGCTCGCCTGTCTGGTTGTCAATTAGTATCCAGCGTGAGCGCAAGCCTTCCCATGCGCCTTCCACATGGAATTCTGTGAGCACTGTTTTTCCCGCGCGCTCAAACCATTCGCCCTCTGTAAAATACAGGATTGCGGTCTCGCGGCTTATATTCTCTAGGATAAACCATCCGCCGTCTTTCAGGCTCGTGTATATGTTCTGCAGTATAAGCACATCTTCTTCGATTGTATCGCAGTAGCCGAATGATGTGTACAAATTGATTGCGCAGTCAAACTGCTTGTCTGCTTTGTAGGTGCGGAGGTCCGCCTTTACAAGCTCTAGATTCACACCCTCTGCTTCCGCGCTTTCCGCCGCCGCATCAAGCTCGCTTTGCATCAGGTCAACGCCTGTTACATTCATTCCACGGCTTGCAAGCTCCACGCTTATTCTTCCAGGTCCGCAGCCTGCATCCAGTATTGCGCTTCCTTTCTTTAATCCCGCAATCTTGCAGACATCATCTGCAACGGCAGGGGCTTCTGCCCAGCGCTGTGTATCGAACATTATCGGCGCATAGCTGTTCCAGAATTTCTCGTTCTCAAACCATTCTTTTTTCTTTGCCATTTTTTACTGTCCTCCGTCTTGTATTCACTGTTCTGCTACTTTTAGCTCCAGCGCATCTCTTGCCAGGCGGCTTGCGTAGCTGTCTTCCTCTGTCTCGCTGCTTAGCGCGCTTGCAAGAATCAGCTTCTTTGACTTTTTGCTTTCTGCCCTTTGCTCCGCCAGGTTTCGTGCTGCTACTAGTATCTCGCTTGCTTCATCTGCCCTTGCATGCAGAGCCTGTGCTATCTGCGCTTCCTCTGAGGCGGCTAGATTCTCAAGCGTTGTGAATGTCTTTATCAATATCTTCTCACGTTTCTCTCCTACGTGCGGCAGGGTGGTGAATACGCTCACTGTGTTTTCCTTTGTACGCAGGTTCTGGTTGCGGCTTGTGGCGAACCGGTGGGTCTCGTCTCTCACCCGCTGCAAAAGTCTTAGCGCATCGCTTCTGCGCGGAAGGCAGATTGGCTTTGATGCATGAGGCCTCCAGATTTCCTCATCGCGCTTTGCTAGTCCGGCAATCGGAATGTCCAGGTCCAGAGCCTTTAGAATTCCGTCAACTGCGTTCACTTGGCCAATTCCACCGTCAATCAATATAAGATCCGGCAGCTCGGAGCCTTCATTTTTCAGACGGCTGTATCTTCTTGTAGCTGCCTCGCGCATTGATGCAAAGTCATCTATTACTCCGTTTGTTGTCTTCAGCCTGAAATACCTGTAGTTCTTTTTGTCCGGATTCCCTTTCCAGAAGCTTATGAGTGATGCGACTGGAAACTTTCCTCCGATATGCGCAATGTCGAATCCCTCTATTCTGTCAGGCAGTTTTGGGAGAGATAGGAGGTCTTTCAGCTCCTCAAGAGCAGGCATGTCGCCTCTTTCGCGCAGACGGCGGATTATGTCCTCGTGCGCATTGCTTTTCGCCATGTTAAGGACAGCCGCATGTCTCCTGTTAGCTTGAGAGAAACGCCTGTCGTTCTCGCGGCAGCTTATGGCTATGAGCTTTGTTCTTGCGCCTGTTTCTTTTGCAAGGTCCTCAATCCATTCTTCAAGTATTTTTGTCTCGTCCTCTTGCGAGACATAGATTTTATCAGGCAAGTCCTCCTTGTCTGAATAGTATGCTGCGGCGAATTCTTCCATCAGCTCGTTTTCTTCCGCAAGGCTTTCCACTCGGAAATTGTCGCGTCCTGTGAGCTTGCCGTTCCGCATTTTGAGCACGGTAAAGCTCACTAGCTCTCCCTCTCTCCAGTGCGCAATATAGTCGCGGCTTTCTGTTACGTCAAAGTCTTCTACCAGGTTCTGATTCTGCATCACTGTAAGCGCGCGCAAGCCGTCTCTTAGTCTTGCCGCTTTCTCAAAATTCAAGTTTGCGGCGGCTTTTTTCATCTCATCTGTCAGTTTCGTTATGGTTTCTTCGCCTTTGCCCTCAAGTAAGGCTTTAATTTCTTCGATATATTCAATATAGGAGTTTCTGTCAATTTTACCGCAGCATGGAGCCTTGCAAAGCCCTATGTGGTAATACATGCAGGGAGCTGTTCTTTTCTTGAATGTCCTGCAATGGCGCACGGGATAGACCTTGTATAGAGTTTCAATGAATGTGTCGAGCGCGCCTGCATCCGGATAGGGACCGTAGTAAGATGAGCCGTCCTTTTTTAGTATGCGGGTTCTGTAAAAGCGCGGGAACTCCTCGTTTGTGATTTTCAGTGAAGGATAGGATTTCCCGTCTTTCAGCTGAATATTGTAGTGCGGCGAGTATTTTTTTATGAGGTTGTTCTCCAGAAGAAATGCCTCGTACTCGTTTGATGTTGTTATATATTCAATTGACTGTGCGTTTGACACAAGCATAAGGACTTTTATGTGTCGTTCTCCTGAAAAATAGGATGTGAGGCGGTTCTTTAAGTTCTTGGCCTTGCCGACGTAAATGACGGTTCCTTCACTGTTCCGCCATAGATATACACCGCTGGAGGAGGGTGCTTTTAGCGCGGTTTCATGGAGTTTTTCATAGGCCGGATTTGCAACTGTATTCATTATGAAAAGAAATTTCTTTATTAATATTCTGCTTCATTTTGCTGTTTCGGCTGTGTTCTTGTCAATGGCGGACGCAGCGCAGAAAAGCTATGTCCTGGGCGGCGAGAAGGGCTGGACAAATATTCTATCTGCTGACGGTGTTACTGTAGGGAAGGGCAGGTTCGGCTTTGATGCCATGCGGCTTGCCACCCATGTTCCTGAGACTGACAGCGGAACAAGTCTTCTTCTCTCCTTTGATGACGGAAAGATTTATGACGAGACCGGCAATTATGATGTCGTGGACAACTATCTTATCAGCTCCTCTTCTGCTGTAAAAGGCAACGGCTCTGCCTTGAGCCGCGGCGATGTGAAGGGGCTTGTCCTTAGAAGCAAAGGCGGTAATGGCGGAGCAATTTCTTCTCTTTCCGGTTCCTTTACAATTGAATTCTGGCTTTCTCCTTCTCTCGTTGAGAACGGAGAGATGGTCTATTCATGGCGCAGCTCAATGACATATTCGGACTACTCTGACTTCCAGACAGTTAGCGCCGTTTTTTCCGGAAACCGTCTTGAATGGAGATTTAAGAATGTTTTTCCGTCATTTTCTTCTGACGATATTGAGCTTTGCGGCTATAGGGCTGTTATTCCGGACGAATGGAGCCGGCACACTGTCTCTTTTGATGAGGAGACGGGATGTCTTGAGTATCTTGTTGACGGAAAAACCGAGGACATAAAATACATCACTTCAACAGGACATGAAAGAGGAACTATCTGTATGCCTTCTATGGGCTCATCCTCTGTCATGGAGATTTGTCCGTCATTCACAGGCAGAATTGACAATGTGAGGATTCAGCGTTCTGCTTATCATAAAGGCGATGTGCTTGCGAGCGGAAACGAGAACTTTAGGACTTCCGGCGGCCGGTTTGTAAGCCAGCCAATCCTTGCGGGCCAGGCGGCTTCTTTGGACTCTATTGATGCTGTTGTGACTGTCCCCCCGCAGACAGAAGTCAAATTCTTTGTGCGCGCCGGTGATAACTGTTACGGGTGGACAGACGACTATCCTGAGTGGCAGGAAGTTTTGCCAGGAGAGAGCATTGAGGATGTCTCAGGCCTTTATTTCCAGGTGGCTTCCGAGCTTTTGCCCGACGGAAACGGAGTCAAGACTCCAAGTGTTACAGAGCTTACCTTGAACTATATTGAGCCGGAGCTTCCTCTTCCTCCGTTCACTGTCAAGGCTGTTCCTGGCGATGGCCAGGTTACTCTTACCTGGAGCAGCTCAATTGATGACAGTGCCGGCGGATACTACGTCTACTACGGCCTTAGAAGCGGCGAGTATCTAGGACGGGCCGCCCTTGAGGGAGCGTCTCCTGTCAACGCGGGCAACTATACTTCCCTGACTCTCACTGGCCTTGAGAACGGGGCAATATATTATTTTGCCATTTCATCATATTCGAGCCTGGACAACCGGATTACCGGAGAGCTTTCCCAGGAAGTCTTTGCAAGGCCGTCAAAGCGTCTTGCAAGGGCCGCAAGCACAGGAGATTAATATTATGGCGCAGAATCCTATTTTGCTTTCACGGGCGCGCTCTGCGGCAATGGCGCGGGATTTTTCTCTTGCCTCCAGACTGTACAGGCAGCTCCTTCGCGACGACAGGAACAATATTCAGCTGTTGAACGAGCTTGGCGAGCTCTATATGAAAAGCGGGCGTGATGACCAGGCTTTGCCTGTCTTTAAGAGAATTGCGGAGCTGGACAAGGAGAACTGCGCGCCTCTTATTACAATCGGGGGAATTTACCGCCGCCTTAAAAAGTATGATGAGTCGGTGGCAACTCTTGAGGACGCTCTTGTCCTTGACGGTGACAATCCTCTTATTTCCTATAATCTTGGATTCACGTATAAGCTGATGGGCGACTATGACAATGCAATAAGCTGCTTTGAGGACACAATAGAAATGAATCCGGGAGACGTGCTTGCCTATAATCACCTTGGCTCAATCTATGCGTCACGCGGCGAGCATGAGAAGGCCGTCCAGACTTACCAGAAGGGACTGAATATTGACGCAAACCATCCTGTCCTTCTCTTGAATATTGCGAAAAACTATGAGGAGCTTGGCGAGTATGAGAAAGCATGCGCCGCATATTCTGGAGCGCTGCGCTCAAGGCCGCTTTGGACAGAGGCAATTGATGACTATGCGAGGCTCTTAATCAGCACGCACCGCTCAAGCGATGCGTACAGCCTTGTGGCACGGGCAATCTCTGTAAGTCCTGAGAACAAGAGCTTGAAGAATGCATTGGAGCGGATTAAGCCATACATAAAGAGCGATATGGAATATTCTTCTGCGAAAAACAAGCCTGACGAGAAAAAAGACATTCCTTCTCTTTTTGGCACTCTTGAGCCTGTTGACGATTCTGAGTTTAACGCCGGCGGTCTTGAGATCCGGATGGATGACGGCAAGGAGTTTTCTGCAATGGAAGACAGCGAAATGACTCTTCTTCCTGATAAGGAGAGCGGACCGTCTGAGCAAGAGGAGGCGTTTAAGCCGATTGATTTTGATTCTTCTGGAATGGAGGATATTGCGGACAGAGGCTTTGACAATCTGCTTCAAAGCGAATCCGATGAGGACACGGAGCAACAGCTGCAAAGCATTGACAGTCTTGCCGTCAATGACGAGGCTCCTGTTGATACAGACGAGCTTCCGGCAGAGACAGATGATATTTTCACTGATGACACAGCATTTGAGTTTGAAGCAGACTCCCTGCCGGAAAATGTGATGGAGCTAGAGGATGGCGTGGAGAAAGCAAGCCAGACAGACACTCCTGTGCCCGAGACATCTATTAATATAGAAAGCAAAGATTTTGATGATGACAGCTCCGATGAGGAGATTGAAAGTCTTGAGGAAATAAGCAGCGGAGAGGATGGAGAAGATAAGATGTCTTTTCTTTCCGATGCAAAAGAAGCGGAGCCTGCCGGAGATAGTGACGAGCTGGCTCTTTTCCTTAAGCTCAAGGAGCTTCTCTCTTATCTGCCTGATGCAGAGAAGAATGAGTTTCTTTTAAGCGGAACTCGCATAAAGCTGGACTATATAATATCAAGACTTTCCGGCGGAAAAGGTCTTTTTGCATCTGCCGAGGAAATGATTGAGAATGGCGCTGTCCAGCCATACAGCTCATTGGATAAGACTGACAGGGAAGACAGAAATCTGCTCGCGGAAGGAATTACAGTTCTTAAGAGCCTTGCCTCAGAGGTATCAGATAAAAGTCTTGGCATAGCAATGGAAAGACAGCTGGATAGAATCCTTTAGGCTGTCTTTACTTCATGCTAGCGGTAAATTATCCTGCTATGGGTTATTACCTCATTGCCTGTGTCTGTTATAAGGACATCGTTCTCAAGCCTTACGCCGCCTAGCTTAGGATCGTAAAGACCTGGCTCCAGCGTCACAATCATCCCGCTCTTAAAGACAAGCTCCTCGCCCTGCTTAGAGCTGACTCTTGGAAATTCATGTATCTCAAGCCCGATTCCATGCCCTAGTGTATGCGGCATCTCCCTTTTTGCTCTCTTGAACACATCGTTTGCGACGGTTCCTGCAATCTTTATCTTTTCTCCCGCCTTGTAGTATGGCAGGGCTTCTCTTGCCGCTTTTTCAACAAGCTCTGCAAGCTTCTTCTGCTCCGGAGAGGCATCTTTCACGACAGTAACCGTAGTGTCTGAGGTGTAGCCTTCAAACACGACTCCAAAGTCGAGTATAGAAAGCCCTTTTCCTGGCCATGGCGCGCTTGTGTATCCTGGAAAAGCGTGTATTGCAAAGCTTCTTGCAGGTCCTGCCGCGAGAGTGTCAAATCCGTTTTTCTCACAGCCGTTAAGGCGCAGCTCACGCTCTATAAGAAGCGCCACATCCATCTCTGTCTTTATTGACCCGTCATCAATTCCCGATTCTATCTTGTCTATAATCAGGTCTCCGACGCGCGCGGCTTCCTTTGTGCACTCAATTTCGTATTCATCCTTGCAGGCTCTTAGATTCAGGACGTAATCGTGTACAGAGTGCTCTCTGCAAAGGACATCCCAGTTATGCAAAGTGTCAACATACTGCAGGAAGAGAGGGTATGGGGTTGCCGGAGAAAGCTCAATCTTTAGCCTCATTCCGTCCAGCTTGAATGATTTTAGAACTTCACGCACTGCATCGGTGTTTTTCCTTCCATATTTGTTGTAAGGAACGATTTTGACATCCACGCTGCGCTCTTTAGCAAGGTTCTCATCCCACGGAACAAGGATGCTTTTTCCTCCGCTTGAGCATATCCATAGTGCGTCTGACGGGTGGCCTGTAAAGTACCGGACTGCAGGATCGCGTCTGCCCTCTGTGTCCTCAAATACCGCGGCTGTAATCTTGTTCTCTTTCATATAGTTAAAGAGTTTTTCCCGCCGTTCCCTGTATATTTTTTTTAGCTCATCTTTTGTAAAAGTTTTCATTAAGTTCCTCCTGGTTATACGGTTTGCTATGTTGATAGATTCTTCGCTGCGCTCAGAATGACAGAATGACGGGTCATTCCGAACTCGTTTCGGAATTTCTCCTGGATAGCTTTGATTTTACCATATTTATTGCCGCATAGAGCATCTGGTCTCTTGTAATGGCAAGAAGCGCAACTCCGCATACAGCGAACACAGCCGCCGTAAGCAGAACAGAGCCGCCGTATTCTATTATCCGTCCCCGTCCGCTAAGCAGCCCAAGCATTGCCTTGCGGACAAGAAATGCAGGAACAGACGCAATAGCAGAGAACAAAGCCATTTTTAGCGCATAGAGAATTGTTCCCCCGACAACGGACTTTACATCAATTTCCTTGTTTTTTCTAAGAAATACAAAGAGAAGAACAGAGTTTGCCGCGCTTCCAAGTGTAAGAGCGAGAGCAATTCCGCCGCCGCCCATCGGCCGTATAAGCGCGAGAGCAAAAACCATGTTCATCACAAGTCCCAGTATTCCCGCAAGTGTAGGCGACTTCGTGTTTCCCTGCGCATAGAAAGCCGGAGCCGCGACTCTGTTCAGGGCAATAAAGAAAAGCCCTGCAATGTGGAATCGGAATGCGCTCAGCGTCAGCCTTACGGAGTTCTCGTCAAAATTTCTTGACTTGTAGACAAGCGAGATGATTTCCCTTCCGCTGACAAGAGAGTAGAACGTTACAGGAATTGAGATTAGCGCGATAATTTTGACAGCCTGTGAGAGCAGTGTATTGAATTTCGTCCATTCATTTGTTTTTGCAAGTCCGCTTAAATCCGGCAGAATCACTGTTCCTATAGAAACAGCGAAAATTCCGAGAATCAGCTCCTGCAGGCGGAGGCTGTATTGCAGAGATGCTACAATTCCTGTTCCGGCTTTTCCTGCAAGGGCAGTTGATATTACATCGTTTAGCTGATATGCCGCCATTCCGATTATCGTAGGACCGACAAGAGCGACAACTTTCCTTGTTCCCGGATTTGTGAATGCTTTTTTCAAAGAAGTGAAATGGCAGCCCCAGCCGGTTCTGATTACAAAAGGCAGCTGGAACATAGCCTGTACGCATCCTCCGCACAGGACTCCTATAGACATTGCCCTTGCAGCCATCTGTGCTTTTGTCTCGGCATCCGTTATGTCTTTTGTAAGAACTGGCGTAAGAATATATGTAAAGGCGATTACTATTGAGTTGAAAAGCACTGGCGTGAACCCTGACGGGCTGAAAATCTTTACGCCGTTTAATATTCCCTGGAAAAAAGCCGCAATAGAAATTACAAGGAGATACGGAAACATAATCCGTGTTAAAAGTGTTGCCTCCGTGATAAGCACAGAGTCTGCTGAGTCAAGGAACAATGGCACTATTAGGCGGGAAAGAATTATTCCTATGGTTACAACCACTGCTGTGCAGAAGCTGATTAAGGTAAGAGTTGAGCTTAGGAATTCTTTTATCGCCTTTGAGTCTTCATTCTCAAGATACCCGCGGAATGTCGGGATAAAAGCTACAGAAATTGAGTTCTCTGCAAAAAGCCGCCTCAGCAGGTTAGGAATCATGAACGCAATGCCGAATGCGTCCGCAAATTTTGTTGTGCCAAGAAACGCCGCCTTTGTCATTTCTCTTACAAGTCCTAGCACGCGGGAGCATAATGTAAAGAAAGAAAGAGAAAGGCCGGAAGCCAGCAGCGATTTGTTTTTCATATTGACTAAGAATATATTTTTCTGCCGGTGTTTGCAATTGCAACTAATGCTCTTAATAAATTTTGCATATTTTAAGATTCTGCATTATAATTTTTATTAAGATTATATAAAGTATCTTCTATAAATTGGCAGTTATGCCGAATATTAAAATAGACCTTAATTTTTGTTTAAGGCTGGCTTTGGTTATCTTGATTAGGATAGGGGGAATTCTTTTTTATGGCAGAAAACTTTGAGCAGAACGGGCAGGAAATTCAACAGACAGAAAATATTAAAGTAAAAAAGACAAAAGAAAAGAAAGGCAAGCTGTTTCTCCTTATTGGAGGAATCCTTGCCGCTGTCATTATTTTGTTTAACGCGGCTCAGCTCGTTTTTGTTACAAGCACTACGCGTGCGGAGCTCAGGGCAGGCACAGAAAATGAATATGACGAATTCTCAAGAGCGTACTCAAATCTTGTAAAGAACGTTGTTGAAAAATACTTTACCGCCTTGGATTTTTACTGCAACAACGAGTATGTAAAAGAAGCGGATGATACAGACGAAATTGTTGAGTGGCTTATAGAAAATGAGCCTAATAGGAACAAGTCGCTGTTTGACTATGTGGCCTGGGTAGACAGGGATGGCGGCTTCTATTCTGACATTGGAACAAGAACAAATGTAAGCGCCCGCGATTACTATCAGACCATAATGAACGGGAGCGAGACCTTTGTTGACAATCCTGTAACATCTCTCGTTACTGGAATCTCCGTTGTGCATATTTGCCGCGCGGTAAGGGTTGATGGCGACCTAAAAGGTTTTTTCTGCGGTGTGGTTGAAGGCGACCATATTTCCTCTGTTATTTCAGATATAAATCTTGGCGATATTGGATATGCCGCCTTGTTTGGAGACAATGGAGAGCTCATGGCTTCCAGCACCTCTGATGACGAGGTGAAGGCTATGCTTGAGTATCTTTCTTCCAATGACGAGGTCTCTTACCAGGTTTTCCGTGACAGCTTCTCTCTTGAGAACAACATTGGCTCAATTGAAAACGATAAAGGGGAAAAGGAGCTTGTATTCTCAAAGTCAGTGGAAAAGACTCCATGGAGATTTATTCTAGTTCTTGATGAAAAGCAGATAAGCGCTACGGCTACGGCTATATCATACAGGCTGCTTTTTAGCGGAATAATTATATCTGTGGTGATTGTTCTTCTTGCGGGATTTACGCTCTACAAGCAAATCAAGCCTCTGAGAGTCGTTGAAGGCACAATCCGTGGAATTGCAACAGGAGATGCAGATCTCACAAAGCGAATCGAAGTAAATACAAACAATGAGATTGGGCGTGTCGTGGACGGATTCAATCAGTTCGCAGGGAAGCTGCATACTATAATTCTAACGATGAAAAAATCAAAGGACGATCTTGTTGAGGTTGACGAGCTTCTGCAGAACAGCACTGAAGATACAGTTGCCGCAATTGCCCAGATAAACGGCAATATTCAGAGCATGGACAGCCAGGTCAATATTCAGAGCGAGTCTGTGCATGAGACCGCAGGCGCAGTAAATGAGATTGCTTCTAATATTGAGTCCCTTAACCGTATGATAGAATCTCAGAGCGCCGCCGTAACTCAGGCAAGCGCGGCTGTAGAGGAGATGATTGGTAATATAAATTCTGTTACAAATTCTGTGCAGAAAATGGCGGGCACATTCAAGGAGCTTGAGGAAAAGGCTGTTACAGGAATTCAGCGCAACAATGATGTGTCTGCGAAGATTGAGGAAATACAGGTGGAAAGCCAGGCTCTGCGCGAGGCTAATGTTGTAATTACAAGCATTGCGGAGCAGACAAACCTTCTTGCGATGAACGCGGCAATAGAGGCTGCTCATGCTGGCGAGGCGGGAAAGGGATTCAGTGTTGTCGCAGACGAAATACGCAAGCTTTCAGAGGATTCCGGCTCGCAGTCGCAGACAATCGGCGATCAGCTAGACAAGATTATTGGAAGCATTGAGCAGATGGTTGACGCTTCCAACATCGCATCAGAAGCATTCAACGATGTGGCTCAGCAGATAAACTCTACAAACAACCTTGTCCAGGAAATTTCCAATGCCATGGTTGAACAGAATGAGGGGTCTAACCAGATTGCTATTGCTCTTCACAGCATGAACGATACTTCAAACGAGGTAAAGACTGCTTCTCTGGAAATGGCGGAAGGAAACAAGGCTATTCTTGACGAAGTCAAGCATCTGCAGGATGCGAGCTTCAGCATAAAGGATGGGATGAATGAGATGGCTTCAAGCGCGCGCAAAATCAAGGAGACAGGAACAGCTCTCTCTGATCTTACGGGGCGCATGAGGACTTCAATTGCCCAGATTGGCTCACAGGTTGACCAGTTCAAGGTATAGCTAGCCGTCATGGCTTCTTGTTGTTTCTATTAGACACGCACCATGTTTTTTTATATATTTTAGTTATGGCTATTTTTACTAACGAAGACGAAAAGAAAGAAAAGAAAGGCTCTGCCGACACATTGTCTGACAAGCTCCTGAAGACACGGCAGATTGTTGTCAGCGGAGAAGTCAATGAAGAGCTGGTTGAGAAAATTGTAAAGCAGCTTCTTGTTCTTGAGGCTGATTCTGACAAGCCTATTTATCTGTATATTGATTCGCCAGGCGGCTCAATTGATGATGGATTTGGACTTTATGATATTATCCGGTTTATAAACGCTCCTGTTTATACTGTGGGAATGGGTCTGATTGCCAGCATGGGCGTAACGTTGTTCCTTGCTGTGCCAAAGGAAAGAAGACTTAGTCTGCCAAACAGCCACTATCTTATTCATCAGCCGCTTATGAACGGAAGCCGCGGTGTTGCGACAGACATTGAGATTACGGCGCAGGAAATCACAAAGTCGCGCGATGCGCTGACAAGGCTTATCGCAGAGGCAACCGGAAAAGATTTTGACACTGTAAAGAAAGATACTGAGCGTGATCATTGGCTGACTGCGGAGGAAGCCATGGATTATGGGATTGTAGGAAGGATTATTTCCAGCCGCTCAGAATTGAATCAATAAAGCCTCTAAAAACATAAGTCCTTAGAGGTTTCATCAATAAAAAAAATATGATAAATTATCTTGTCCGATGACTTTTGATTTGACCGATTCGTTGTGCACAGAAATCTTGTTTGCAATGGAAAACCAGAACCATGATTTTGCGTTGGATGCTAAATCTTGCAGGATTATTGAATGTGCAGGCGAGTCTGTCGATGAGGAAAATATTTACTCATTGCCGCTATGGAGCAGCTCCGACGGCTATAATTTGCTTGAATCTTTCGTAACAAAATTTAAAGGCGTAAAAGCCTGCAATGAGCTAAGGCAGATTCTTGCTGAAGGACGGGGGGTATTCAAGAATTTTAAGAACACATTAAAAAAGTACCCGGAGATAGACAGCAGATTTCGCTCCTACAAGAACAGGAGAATGAAAGCGGTTGTTTATGAGTGGTACAATGCGCTCCGCGAGTCATGGGGGCTTGAGACATTGGCCTTGAACCAGGATTTTTATGAATATGACGACTTGGTTCTCGAGGATTTTATGTTTCGTCCGTACAACCGCAGCTTGGACAGTAGTTGTGCAGAAGACGCGGCGCAATCTTTTTTACAGGAGTTAAAGGAGCGGTTTTCAGGCGGGCTTGGGCTGTCATTTTCTGCCTTTATGAAGGCGCAGTTCGATTTAACCAAAAGTCTGGATAACACAAGTGTGAACGGTTTTGTATGCCGCACTTTGTCAGATGAATTTGCCGGCTGCCTTTTATATTCCAAGAGTTTGTCCAACGACAGAAAGTCTGCTTTTATGACAGAGCTTTTTGTGAGCAGAAATTACCGTGGGCTTGGAATTGCGAAGGAACTTTTATCAAGATGCATTTCCAATTTAGCAGAAGACGGTACTCAGTTTTTTATTATTTCTAATTCTTATGTGCCAAAGATGTTAAAATCAGATCTTTCCCAGATGGGCTTTGTTGAGAATGATTTTGCATACGTGGCAGAATTAAATTAAGCCTTTTTTATAGGAGTAATATTATGGCTTTTTCTAGACGCAACAATGAACTTAACATGGATCAGGTAGCTGCTTTCTTAAAAGACGCAGTTTCCAGAGTAGAATCAAACCCTGAGTATTATGAGGAGCTTAAGAAAGTTTTTAAGAAGAATGTTCCTCTTACAAGACGCTCTTATGTGGCGGCATTCCTCTTAAAGTGTTCCAGCGGCGCAATCTTCCATTTTAATCCGAACAGAAAGCGTGAGGATTTCCGCAGCCGCCGTGACGAGCATCACAGCCGCTACGAGGAGCGCAACCGCCAGGATAACGCAGAAGAAGGGCGTGAGCCAAGAGAGCGTTCACCTCGTGTAGAGATTGATCCAGCCAATGCGGCGACTGTATTTGTAAGCATCGGACGCAACCGCAGAGTTTTCGCCCGCGATCTTCTAGGCCTTTTCATAAACGAGGCGGGAATCCCGCGCGAGAGAATCGGCAATATCAGAGTTCTTGCAAGCTACTCTTTTGTTGAATTGTTCAAGGAAGATGCGGACAAGGCTATTTCTGCTCTCAACGACTTTGAGTGGCGCGGCCGCAAGCTTTCTGTAAGCTATTCTGCCAAAAAAGAAGGGGAAGACTTTTCTTCTTCAGAAAAAGAGAACGGAGAGACAGAGCACAGCTCTCCGGAGTATGACAACAGCAGGATTCAAAATGTAGAGAATAAGTCTGCTCCGATTGTGGACAGCTTTACCGCAGAAACCAGCAATACTGTTGCAGAGCAGGCAGCTTTTGCAAAAGAGATGGAGAACTCTCCAGTGGAGGAGATGACTGATGAGCAGATTATGGAGATGAGAAAGCCTCGCTCTAGCTCTTCAGAAGACGTGCAGTAAGCAGCACATATTTAAATCAGTTTGAGCGCCAAGTTATTTTGTGGCAATTAAAAATGCACGTAGGCAAGGTTCCGCTTTGAAAAACAATCTGCACAAGCGTAGCGCGGAAGCCGTTTTTCATAAGCTCACTTCTTGCCGAGAGTGCATTTTTTATTATATATATAATAAACATGGCGCTCAGGCTGAATTGTAATCTATGCTAAAAGTTATACGTACAGGTCCTTTAGGTGTAAACTCGCTGATAGTTTCTTTAACCGGAAACAAGGTCTTTATTGTAGATTCCGCAGCTTGCTCCTTTTGCGGAGACGAGACAAAAATTACTTCTTATCTTGCGCAGGAAAAGCTTGAGCCTGCCGCGATTATTCTCACCCACGGACATTTTGATCATATTGCGGGGCTTTCTTTCCTAAAGAAATCGTACCCTGGTATCCCGATTCTAATCCATAAAAACGACGCTTCTATGATTGGCCGTAGCGGCGGACAGATTCAAGCGCGGCAGCTTTCTTATCTTGGCTTTGAGAGTTTTGCGCCTGCTGTAAGCGCTCTTCCAGAGCCGGATGCCTTTATGGAAGATAAAAAGTCCCTGGCAGAATGTATGGAGAGTCTCGCAAAGCCTTTTGATGATAAATTAATGTCTTCTTTTGACAAATGGACTGTGCTTCATACTCCAGGACATACTTACGGCTCTGTCTGTCTCTATAATAAGCCTGATGGAATTCTTTTGAGCGGAGACACTTTGTTTTACGGCAGCTGGGGCAGAACAGATTTAGGCGGAAACGAGGCAATGATGATGCAGAGCCTTGGGAAAATAAAAGAGATAGTTGCGCCTGATACAATCGTTTACCCTGGCCACGACTATTTCGGATTTGCGCTGAAGGACGGAATTTAGTCCAGCGTATAGAATTTGTATCCTACTTCACTCTTGCCTCTTTCTGCTGTAAGAATGGCATAGCATCTGTCTGAGTGATTGCGTGGAAGCGAGATGCTGCCGGGATTTAATAGAAGCCTGCCGTCAATTCTTTCTTGATATGGAACATGCGTGTGCCCGAAAAGCCCCACGTCAAATTTATTGATTCTTATATGCTCTATTAGCCGGTCTGTTGTGTAGTAAACGCTGAATCGATGGCCATGCGTCATAAAAATATGCTTTCCGCTAGCCGTTATCTCTTGTGTTTCAGGGATTTCAATTCTATGGCTTGTGTCTGTAAAGTAGGAGTAAACTGAACTGTCTCCGTTTCCTTTTACAAAGGCCACAACAGGAGGAACAATGCGTATGTCTTCTGGAACATGAAAATTGTCCTCTATTATGGTGAGCAAATCATCAATTCCGTCACCAAGAAAGAGCAGCGCATCACATTCCCTTCCGTGTGTATCGAGAACTCTCTCCAAGTTTTTTGTATAACCGTGGCTGTCTGAAACAACAAGAAGCCTTGATGCTTCCTTCTCAGCAAGAGCCTTTAAGTTTTCTTTTGTTGCTATCATTTATTCGAATATAAAATGGTTTATTGATTTTAGACCTGTCTCGTAATCATTGTAGCTTGAGACGTTTTTTTCTTTTCCTGCAATTCCCTGCACAAATGAGCGCAGGTTCTTGTCTGCGCTTACCGGACCCCGCAAAGCCAGCATTGCGTCAATGGAATTTATCAAGAGCGTTGCAGAGTCAAAGTTTGGAATATATGCGGACTGCTCTGCCTCTGTGATTGTAGCAGGAGGCGTATAGTCAAGGACAAAGTCTGATGTGGACTCTGAGCCAAGCGTGTCATCTTGCTGAAAAAATGAGAACACAGGGTAAGAGCGTCTTGCAGCAGGCTTCACAGTCTGTTCTCCGGCTTTCGCTGCTTGCAATTCTGCGCTCTTCAGGCGTTCTTCCTGCTGTCTTATAGAAAGATCTTCCAGACGGGCAAGAGCATTGCAAAGGCCTTCCGGCGCGCCAAATGTTATTATTCCAGCAAGCTCCTCATCTTCCAGCAGATTGTAGAGAGAGCTTACCCTCTCTCTACCCGCGACCATAAAGTCCGCCGGATATACTAGAATCTTTATAAGTCCATCCTCTGTATCAGTCTTAAGCCCATAGTTCAAGGACAGAAGCTGAGTAAAGCGGCTTACAGTCTCCTCGTCGTTATAGTTATGTCCCAGCACAATAGCAATTGTCTTGCCGCTTAGGTATTCCTTTGTGTCTGTGTCAAGCTGGCTTAGCTTTACGGCTGTCTTCTGCTCATCTATCTGCGGCTCTGCGTCTGCATTGTCCTGGCTTTCCTTTCCAGAGTTTTTGCCCATGCAAGAGCAAAAGAGCAAGGCTAAGCAAAAGAATGCGCCAGCCGTTAGTTTCTTTGTTATCATATCTATTGGCATTCTATCAAACTTGCATGAATAAAAAAAGCACTTCGTTTGAAGCGCTTTTTTAAAACCTTTTGTTTTAATCCTGGATGCTTACCCTTATTCCAAGCCGGCTCTTTTTGTTCTGGCCGCCTCTGTTCTCTCCATTGCCTCTGTCTGGAGCCGATTCCGTAGCGGGATTCTTTGCTCCTCCGAGGTCAGCCGAGCCCTTTGCCGCCGTGTCTTTTGGAGCGGAGTGTCCGTCATCTTCCGTAACAGAGGAAGACATATTCCTCTTTACAAGGACAGCTCCGGGACCAGACTGTCCGTCAGAGACAGCGCTTGCACTGTCTCCGGGAGTTTCCATGCTGTCTGTTTCGTCATCGCTTCCAATCTCCGGTGATTGAATGCCGCTGGTTTTCCAGACTGCGGTAGAGCCTTCAAATCCCTTGACGACTGTTCCTGAGAACGTGTTTGTAACTTCCATTATTGTGCCGCGTACAGAAGCGGTTGCGACCGGAGAGCGCACTGTAAAGCCTACACGGCGATCCTCTGTGCGCTTTACATCAGATCTCAAGGAGCCTGTGTCAAGAAACAGCCTCGTCTCGTCCTTGTCGCTTTTCGCCGCAAGCTGCTCAATTGTTATTCTGCTTAGAGAAGAGACAGACACTGTGGAGTCTTTTATTTTAATAATAAGCTCCGACTTAAATCCTGTCTGGATGACATCTCCCTTGTGAAGAGTGTTTCCAACAGACAGGGCAGACCATGAGCTTCCCTGCATTACCTCCGCCTTTCCTCTTACAGAGACAACTGTCGCATCCATTGTTGCTGCTGATAAGGGGAAAACCGCCATTATAGAAACAGCAGCCGCTATAAGAATGAATGTCTTTTTCATTTTGCTTCCTCCTCCTCTGCCTTAGAACGTTATCGCTGCTTTTAATGTGATTGCGGTCTTGTCATCATCAGAATTATCTTTTCCAAAATACTGAGTGATTCCAGCCCCCGCATATACATCGCTTGCAATCTGCCAGTCTAGATCCGCATTGTACTGAAAGCCCGTGTAGTCAATCTTGCTTTCAGACGTGTCAAAAATCAAGTCTGCCCCTGCTCCCAGCCTAAGACTTTGGAACGGCTTTAATGAGGCGGAAAGACCTGTCTTAAAGAGACTGTTATACTCAGGCTCAGAAAGAGAGTTTACCGCTGTCATGCTTGTAAATCCTGTAAAGCCGGTCTTCGGGGAGTCCTCATCATTGTCTGCGCCTGATGTGTAAACCGCGCTAGCTCTTATCACAGAATCCTTGAGCCCAGGGTAAAAGTAAATATTTGCGCCTGTAAGGAGGTTTGTCTCGCTCTCATTCTCGCCATCTGCGCTGTATTTTGAGAGCTCGACAACTCCGATTACGTCATAGAAAAGGCCCGCCGCAAATAAAGGCCCCTCAAGCTTGCCTTCCGCATAAAGCCTGTTGTAAGAGTCGCCTTCAAGTCTTGCCGCAACGAAAGCTTCCGCAGAAACACTGTGCTGGCCTCCAAGAAAGCTTAGGAGCGCCGCCCTTGCTCCAGATAAAACATATTTAGCATTCAAGTCATAGACAGCATCGTCATCTTCCACGTAGTCAGGATCTAGAATTGTCACAAACTGAGAATTTAGGAGGCCTGTGTAAAATCCATAGACAGACGCATTGAATCCAGGTGTTGAGTATGAGAGAGACGCGCCGTCCCCTTGCTGCGAGAATACAAACCCCGAAAGATCCGTGTTGTAGAATCTGCCTAGCGACAGGCTGAATCCGCTGTCATTGAACACGGCTTGCGCCAGCTCAACATCCAAAGCGTTTGTTGTTGTCTTTTCCCCAAAGTCTCTCTCAAACTGGTAGCGTCCTTTTATAAGGAGATAGTTTGATGTCTGGCCAAAAGGAACTTGAATCCAGGCAGACGCAATGCCCTTCTGGTCAAGCTTTAGGCCGTCATCCGCATTCTCATCCGCGAACTTGGAAATATTGCTCAGATCTCCGCCAAAATCGAATGAGAAGGCTATTGCAGATACTGATAAGATAATTAAAAATAGAAAAAGTTTTTTCATTCTTGACCATCCCCGTCTTCTCCTGGAAGAACACTGTTAAAAGCCGCGATCATCTCTCTTCCGGTTACTTTGGATGAAGGGTCTCTCAGTGCAGGAATAATGCCCTTTGCCTTAAGCTCTCGCAGCGCATACCGCGGACCTGGAAACAAGGTGTAGAACAATCCGCCTTTTATCCCTGCTGTCTTTGCGCAGATGAACGAAAGCTCAGACAGAGAAATTTCTGCCGATGGGCTTGTCCCGCTTTTTAGCATGTTCTTATCAATAAGTTTCTGGACAGCCTCCTCCATGCTTGCGCTCTCGTCAATTTCATCTGAATACACTTCCGACAGGTATGCGGCCTGCCCGTAGGTGGCTTTCTCTGTGGAAATCAGCTCGGATAATATTTCTGAGCTTTGTGCGGTTATCGGTGCTGTAAGAATTATTGCCGTTGTTATGAGGGGTAGGAAAATCTTTTTCATCATGCCTCCTTATAAAACACCGCGTTAGCGGTCGTGCAAGGAGGCACGAAATACAAGTTGCAACGCAACTTGCGTGATAAAAATTACACGGATGTAATTTTTATCGCACCTCCTTGCTTGTTCGCCATGGCCGGCGAAATAAAAGCACTCCAGTGCTTAGCAGGATATAAATTAAAATGGAAAAACCCGAAAAAACTCCTGTTAAAGTATAACATGTGTTATACTTTTTGTCAGAATGAAAAACAGAAATTATATGAAAACTATCAACAAGCGTATTGACAGAATTTCTGCGGTTATTGTTATTGCAGTCTGTGCTCTGGCAGGTTTCTTCGGGCTTTTGCAGAGATTTGACTACCATCTGTATGACCTGATGCTTGGAATATGCAGGCATCCAAAAAGCCGTCCAGAGGTTCTTTTTGTGGAGATTGACAATAAGTCACTGGAGGATCTTGGTCCGTGGCCCTGGAGCCGCGATATTCTTGCAAATTCTCTGCTAAGAATGAAGGAGCTTGGCGCAGAGACAGCAGTATTTGATATTGAGTACCTGTCACCCTCAAAGCTTGGAGTTAATCCTTCTGCGTCTGCGGCGATAAGCAGCGCAATCGATATGCAGAAGCAGGATACTGCGGATGTAATCAATGAGCTTGCGGCCGCCGCTGCAAGCGGAATGTACTCCAGCGAGGATCTCTCAAGTCTTGCAGGAGAGGCTATAGAGGAGTGGGTCAATCCAGGGTTTGACTCATTAAAAGAGAATATAGCGTCAGCCTCCTTTCAAGACAATGATGACCTTTTTGCAAAGTCCATACAGTTCTTTGGCGATACCTGGCTTACAATCAACATACTGGATCTGGATATTAAATATGACGAGGAGTATCTGGACTACGTAAGAGACAAGTGTCTTTTTTCTAACGTTGAGGATGACAATAAGCTGATTGAGAGAGGAAACCACTATTATCTGATTGATCAAGGCGGAGACAACAAGCTTGGCTTCTGTCCTGCCCTTGAGCAGTTTATGACTGGAGCGGCGGGCGCTGGCTTTACTAATGTCGTCCTGGATTCTGACGGAACAAGACGCCGTGTAGAGCTTTTGAGCGACCAGGGCGGAGCGTATGCGGCGCAGCTTGTATTTGCGCCTATTATAAAAAAGCTTTCTCCTAGAAAAATCCAAAGAACTCCTTTCTCCTTGCGGCTCATTGATGCGCTTAATCCGGATTCTTCCACAGGAGAGAGAATAAACATAACAATTCCGCTTGATTCTCACGGACGTATGCTGATTAACTGGCAAAAGAAGGAATTTATAGATTCGTTCCGGCGTGAGAGTGTTGTAATGCTTTTCCAGCTGGATGAGACAGAGGCAAATATCGTCTCATTGCTGGGAACTCTCTCTTCTTTTAATCTCTGGGACGAGGATGGAAGACCGCTCTCCTTTAAGGCGGAGACAGACGGACTTCTGGATGATTACAGCAACATAAGGCTTTTCAAGGACTATCTGCTTGAAAAATGCAAAGGAACAGATGCGGACGGCTCTCCTGTGGACGGGGGAATAAGCGATGATGAGTATACGGATTACTTTGCGGCGCGGAGCGCATTTTTTGAAAGGGTAATATCGCTGATTGACGGACCGTATTTTGATGAGATAAACATGCGCCTTGACGAGATGAGAGGCCAGCTTGATGAGCAGAACTATGAGGAGATAAAAGACTCTGTCAGCAATCTTCATTCTAGCCTTAGAAACGAGGCGGAAATCTACAGAAGCACGTTCAATGAGAAAAAGAATGTCTATAAAGGCTCTTTCTGCATAATCGGAAACACTGCAAGCTCTACTACAGACCTGGGGTCAACCCCGTTCAACAGGGCATACCCGAATGTCGGTACCCACGCGAATGTCTATAACACAATAATGAACAGGGATTTCGTTCGGGAGGTGCACTGGCTAGTAAGCTTCGTGATAGCCGCGCTTCTTGCGTTCTGGACGGTTGTCTTTACAACGGAGAAAAAAGTCTGGATTCAGAACTTTCTCGGCGTTCTTTCTGTAGCAATATCTCTTGCTGTTCCTATCTCGCTGATGTTCTTGCTAAAAATCTATGTTCCGGTTGTTGCCCCTGTCCTGATTACAGTGCTTACATATCTGATAGTTGTTATCCTGAGATTTGTCACTTCAGAAAAGGACAAGGGAGCGCTGAGAACAGCATTCTCAACATATCTTGCGCCTACGGTTGTTGAGCAGATTGTAAAGGATCCTTCCAAGCTTAAGCTTGGCGGCGATGAGAAAAGAATGACAGCGCTGTTCTCCGACATAAAGGCGTTCTCCTCTTTCTCTGAGATGGTTACGCCTACAGAGCTGGTAAGTGTTCTTAACGTTTACCTGGGAAGCATGTCTGATGAGATTCTTGCGGAGCAGGGAACAATAGATAAGTACATAGGCGACTCAATAGTAAGCTTCTTTGGCGCGCCTATTGAGCTTAAGAATTCAGCCTGGAACGCATGTGTCTCCGCTATAAGGATGAAGCAGGCGGAGGCGAGATTCAATGAGGAAAGCCTTGCCAGCGGACTGATTCCTGTAGCCCTCTATACACGTATTGGAATAAATACTGGCGACATGGTTGTCGGAAACATGGGAACGAACAGCAAGATGAACTATACAATCATGGGCGACGCGGTGAACCTTGCCAGCCGTCTTGAGGGCGTGAACAAAGTATATGGCTCCTGGATACTGTGCAGCGACTCTACCTGGCGCGAGGCTAATTCCGGTGAGACATTTGGAAAGATTGTCGCCCGCCAGTTTGACCGTGTGCGCGTAGTCGGCCGCGCGGAGCCTGTCCAGCTGTGGAACATTGTCGGCCTGAAGGACGAGCTTGAGGACAATGTGCTGGAGGCGGCGGAGATATTTAAGCAGGCAATGGACAAGTATCTTGACCGCGACTTCAAGGCGGCCGGAAAGCTCTTTGTAAAAGCGAACAGCCTGGTTCCAGACGATGAGTCTCCTCTCGTCTATGCGCAGCGCTGCAAGGACTACATAGAAAAAGGCCTGCCGGATGGCTGGGATGGAGTCATGAACATGACAAGCAAGTAGCCTGTCATTCAAGCACTAAGTCTACGGCAGAGGCATCTGTGGCTTTTATAAGGTCTTGCGGAGACAGACAGATTTGCTCTCCGCGCATTCCTGCGCTTACATAGACTTTCTCATGCTCCAGCGCGCTTTTGTCTATAAAGACAGGGAATTTTCTTTTCATTCCAAGCGGTGAGCATCCGCCACGTACATATCCGGTCAGGGAGAGAAGCTCCTCCGGCTTTACAGGGGTTATTTCCTTTGAGCCGGAGGCGGCGCGCGCTTTTTTCAAGTTGATTTCATGTATAGCGCTCTGGCAGAACACAAAGACCTGCTTGCTCTCATTCCTCATTACGATTGTCTTAAAACATGCGGCAGGATTTATTCCAAGCTTTTCCGCAGTCTTTTCCGCCGCTCCGCGGCTTAGCACGTGCTCGCCGTCATCATCATAGCTTAATGTCTCGTATTTTATCTTGAGCCCGTCAAGGATTCTCATCGCATTTGTTTTCTTCATATAGATATAATACCTGCAAGCTTACTGAAAATATAGCCGTTTTGCTTTTTTTTTAGTATCTTAGAGGCGTACAATTTTTTGCAATAAATAACAGGAGATAAAAATGGCAAAGACTAAGACACCAATTACACTTTTGTGCGGCTATCTCGGAGCGGGAAAAACAACCTTGCTGAACCAAGTTCTTTCAAACCAGAAGGGCTATAAAGTCGCGGTTATTGTTAATGATATTGGAGAAGTGAACGTTGACGCAAAGCTCATTGCAGACGGAGCGAAGATTACGGATACATCGGATATTGTTCCTATGACAAACGGCTGTATCTGCTGCACGCTCAAATCCCAGCTTGCCCAGAACATAGAGAATATAATCAAGTCTGGAAAGTATGACTATGTTATGATAGAGGCTTCCGGTGTGTGCGAGCCAATGCCGATTGCGCAGGAGCTTGAGACAATAAAGAACGGAGTCCTGGACAATGTGGTCGGAGTTGTTGACGCCGCGCGCCTTGTTGACGAGTTTGCGGGCGGAAACAAGCTCTTGGACAAAGAGGACATGGGCGAGGAGGATATTGAGTCGCTTCTTGTCCAGCAGATTGAATTCTGCTCTACTCTGGTTATCAACAAGAAGGATCTTGTCACAGAGGATGAGTTCAAGAAAGTGCGCAAGGTTATAGAGACTCTTCACCCTGGCGTAAAAATCATAGAGACAGATCACGGAAAGGTTGATGTAGGCGAGATTCTCTCTACTCACTCATTTGACTTTGAGAAAGTCTACGCTTCTGCCGGCTGGTGCAAGCATCTGGAGGAAGACGAGGTGGAAGAGGATGATGACCATGATGAGCGTCACGATGAGCATGAGGAGCATGAGCATCACCACCACGAGCATAAGCACGAGGGCGACAGCGGAGCTGATGAGGATGAGTACGGAATAGGCACATTCATTTACTACCGCCGCAAGCCGTTTGACCGCCAAAAGCTTGATGAGTTTGCCGCAAAATGGCCGCGCAACATTATCCGCTGCAAGGGGCTTATGTGGTTTGCAGACGAGCCTGAGATGGCATGGGTCTTTGAGACAAGCGGAAAGCAGATTCAGGCGGGATACTCAGGACAGTGGATTGCCGCCGCTCCAAAAAACGAGCAGCAGAAGATTCTCGCCCAGAATTCTGAAATCAAGAAAGAATGGGATGATACAGTAGGCGACAGAATGATAAAGCTCTGTGTTATCGGCCAGAACCTGGACAAGAAAGCCATTTCCGCCGATTTGGACAAGTGCCTGGCATAGCA
>CAZURC010000018.1:18730-24413 GCA_964623405.1 uncultured Treponema sp. | reverse complement strand
ACATTTCCAAAACCTGCTTTCTAAGCTGCTCTTTCAAGCCCTCGTCAATCGGAACTGAGCCGTTGTTCAAATCAAACGCGCCAACAAATCCACACATAATTTCTCCTTAAAAAACACCGCATTAGCGGTCGTGCAAGGAGGCACGAAATGTGAAGCACGTAGTGCTTCGCTTAACAAAAATACACGGACGTATTTTTGTTAAGCAGCCTCCGCACAAAAAAAGAGGCCTCAGATATTTTTCTGCTTTTCAGAAAAGTATCTGAGGCCTCTTTGCCTTTAATTGTCTTATATATTACATAAACGACATTTCTTTTGCAAGTGCACAAAATTTCAATGTTTTATTGTGCTCATCAAACCAACAATATCATCTGCCGTTCTTGCAAGTTTTCTTTCTAGTGTCACTTTTTTCAGAGCGGAAGCGACACTTTTTTTCATATCTGGAGTAGAGCCTGTTGTATGACGCACATACTCAGCGCTTAAAGACGGATCATCCCTCTCCACAAGGACAACCGCAGACTCATCCTCATCAAGGAGCTCTCTTCGTTTCTTAATTGCGGCATAAGCGCTAGAAGTATTCTTGTCCGCATAAATTGAATATTTCATAAAAAGCTCTCTGCAAGCATCGTCTGCTTCTGCATCGCTTATATCAGCTGGATAGACAAAGTGCTTTAACATAAGGCTGTTCCGATTAAAAATATCTTCCAGCCGTTCCAAATTAGATGGACTTGCAGGATCTGCTGGAGAGCGTTTTTCAAAAGGAACCATATCATCAGGAATTGTACAAAGCCCCATCGGGTCAAGGTCAAGAGATGGAGTTGAAGGACAGATAAATCCGCTTACAGGCATACTTAGGCGCCAGCTGTAAAGACCGGCTACTAGATTTGAGTAGTTGCCGCACGGCATCGAGTAATAAATATCAGAACAGAGATCTTTTTTTATTCTGCTGAAAGCAAACGGATAAAAGAAGAGCTGCGGCATAAGCCGGCCTATATTTGCTGTATTTGCAACAGTGAGGTGATATTCTTCAACAATTTTTCTATTATTAAATATCTCCCGCACAATCCTATGACAGTCTTTTTCTGTTCCATCGACTTCAACAGGCAGTATATTTCCTCCGTTCCAAATATAGTCACAAGGCTCTAGTCCTCGTACATAACCTTTTGGATAGACAAGAACCGCTTTTATATTCTTCTTTCCCCGAAGAAAACATGCAAGGCTTGCTCCCAGCTCGCCAATTGTCGCATCAAGAAATACAGAGAATCCGCCGTTCATCGTGTTAATTGTTTCCACACAGTTTACTAGATAGGAGACTCCAAAATCTTTATGACTTCCGGTTGGCGTATTGTAAAGACTGAGAGAATAAAGCCTGTCATCTATTTTTTTTACTTTAGGCTCAAATGAGAACGCTCTTGAGGCAATTGTCTCACAGATAATCGGAGAAAACTCTTCATTTATGCACGCAGATGTCAAAGTGCCAGCCATGCTGGCAAACGATGTTGACTCATTTGAATATAAAATCCAGCGCCTAAGATCTGCAGCAGCAGCCGGAACATAAAGTCCTCCGTCAGAAGGAAGACAGTCAAGAACAGCCTTTTCAAAGTCAACTTGCTTTTTATTGTTCCTTGTACTGATAAATTTCATTTATCCCACCAGAAAGAGATTTGTTTATTTTAATTGTAGCTTTGCAAAAGCTTTCGCTGTATTCACGATATACCGCACATTAGGCACATCATTATAATCAGTGATTTTTCCAAGAACTTCGTCTTTTAAGCCCACACGAACTTTTTTAGACAAAGGTACATCTACATCCGCAGAGAGTATACCAAAATATTCCCACCCTGTAGAAGTATAAAGCTGCATCTGATCCTTAAAATCATACATTGCATAGCCGCGGAATCCCAGTCCCGCAGCAAATCCTTTTTCTGTTTTATATCTTAGCTTTAAGACAGTTTCCGCTCCCATCGTATGGCTATAACATGCGCCATCAAAATCTGAAATAACCTTACGGTGAGTGTAATAATAATCAGTGCTGCCAAGCAACACCACTCCGGCCATAGCCTGCCATTCAAGACTGCTCTCGTCTCTATTAAACCTCTGCTTAAATGCAAATCCTGGAGCTAGCGTTGAGAACATGTAGAACGACTGCCAGTCAAAATCATACATCATTACAGCGCCAAGAGAAGTGTCTGCGGCTCCCCTAGAAGGCAGATTACGTGCAAACAACATTCCGTCAGAAAATATCCTAATGTTATAGAAAAGCTTCTCATCCAAATCCTGATAAGCGCAGTAGGCTCCTTCGCCAGAGCCTTTTCCCATTTTGCCTTCGATTTCAAGAGTGAACTGGCTGTAAGGACTGTTTGAATCGTGCCGGTAAGGATCGTTATAATCAACATGAAATTCAAATCCTCCAAAAACAGGGAAGACCTCATGCTGTGGATAAAGAGAGGCATCCATATTGTTTACATGTGTTCCAGCGACAACATTTCCTACATCTATTCCAAGTGAAAGCGAATAAATGTTTCCTGTTGATTTTTTAGGCTTAATTCTCCATATATACTCAGTCCAAAGACTTTGAGGATTAACAGCAATTTTAAGAAGAGAATTAATTTCTTCCGCCTCGGCGCTCAAACGGTAAAGCATTTCGCCGACTGCAAACGAGCCAATTGTTGTATAAACCATATCATTCTTTGAAGGCGCATTTGTCTCGCAAAGATATTCCCACATATAGGAGCCAAGAAATGTTACCGCAAGGGACTCAAGCTGATTCAAATTTGCACCGCGGGAAGCCATATAGTACATGGAGCCTTGATAAGGATGAAGCACAAAGTTTGTCCAATACCAATCCCTGTCCCATGCAAGCCCTCTTTCCCAAAAATGATCCCATTGTTCCCAGCCGGTTTTAGCCCAGGCAGAGCCAATCATGTAGCGATTCCAAGTAGCAAGAAGCACGTTGAATCCAAATGCGCCGGACAGAGCCACAAAAGGATGCTTTCTTTCATTCCATTCGCCAGTCCAGCCACCAAAAAAACTTGTTTTCCCCTCGTCACTTAAAAGAGAAATATCAAAAGAAATTTCATTGCTCTCTGGCGGCTGATTAAAAGACTGTTGAAAAACTTGTGCGGGAAGAACGGAGATGCCTGCAAGAAGAAGCAACAGGCAAAGGACGGATTTTGAATTCTTCATAATTTATCCTGTCTTGTCTTGATTATAACATCCTGAAAGTTTAAGTGATTTTTCAGAATTATTGTTTTATTTACATAAAAAAATTGCCCGACATGTCGGGCAATTTTTGGGCCATCCAAGACTTGAACTTGGGTAAGACCCGGCTTATAAGGCCGGCGCTACAACCAGCTTAGCTAATGGCCCTGGTTGTAGAGGCTTATGACCTGATACATTTTTATTATACCGAAAAACCGCTTAACGGGTCAATCTAAGATAACAAAAGCATCCAAGAAACTTACCACATCAACTTCTCGTCATCAATTTCCTCGTCAGAATAAATTCCTTTCGCGCAAATTGAATCTATCATAGCGCCGTATTCTGGCCAATTGTTTTTTTCCTTTAACAAAGCGCTTACAAAAAGACGGCATATTACATATCCTCCGTCAGGCCGCAAATGGCTGTCATCATTTTTTCCGTCAGGATAGTTCTCATAAATTCCACTTTCAAAGTTCATGAAGAATTTGCGGCTGCTATCTTTCCCTATTTTTTCAAAATACGCGGTAGAAAGAATTGTAATATCAATGCATGGAATTTTAAGCGAAGCGGCTGTCTGTCTTATAGCGTTTGCATATTCTCCGTGAGAATCTTCTATTTTGTTGTCCAGAAGGAACTTGCGGCGCACGACTGGAGTAAGGAGAATTGGCTTGACACCTTTCTTTCTAAGGCTTTCGGACATAAATACCAAATTTTTTCTAAATTCCCCGTCTGGAGAAGGAGATGTGCCTCTCGTTTTGTCCTGAGTCTTTTCATCATTATGCCCAAATTGAATCAAGGCGAAATCTCCGTCAGAAGCATTCTCAAGAACTTTGTCAAATCTGCCTTCTGCAATAAAGCTCTTTGTGCTCCTGCCGTTGCGCGCAAAATTCAATATTTGCGTTCCCCTAACAAAAAATCTGTCTAACAGCTGAACCCATCCCGTCTGAGGATATGTCGTCCAGTCATTATATTGCATTATGCTGTCACCAAGACAAAGAATACGCATTTTTTACTCCACTGTAACACTTTTCGCAAGATTTCTTGGCCTGTCTGGATCAAGGCCTCTCTGGACAGAGCAATAATATGCAAACAGCTGCGCTGGAATTATAGAAAGGATAGAAGCTAGTCCATCGCCAATTTCTGGCAATAGGATTATAGAGTCCGCACAATCATTGAACGCTCCGCTCTTGTCTTGTGTTATGACCATTGTCGCTGCGCCTCTTGATTTGACTTCCTCAATATTTGACGCAAGTTTTTCATAAAGCTCCGGCTCTGTGGCAATTGCAATAACCAAAGTTGTATCGTCAACAAGCGCTATCGGTCCATGCTTAAGCTCGCCTGCCGCGAATGCCTCGCAATGCATATAACTTACTTCTTTTAGCTTTAGCGCGCTTTCAAGAGATGATGCGCTGTCAAATAGCCGTCCTATATAAAAAACCTTCTCTTTATTAAAATGGCTTGCTGCAAATTTCTGAATTTCTGTCTGATTGTCCACAATCATCTGTGCTTTCTTAGGAATATTCTGAACTTGCTCCAATAAACTTAAATACTTCTCCTTGCTCACTGTTCCTCGCACTTCCGCAAGCTTTATTGCAAGAAGATATAGACATAAAAGCTGAGTTGTATATGCCTTTGTCGAAGCAACAGCTATTTCCGGACCAGCCCAAGTATATATTACACAGTCTGCCTCTCTGCTCACGGTTGAGCCGACACAATTTGTAATCGCTATAACTTTTGCTCCGGCTTCTTTTGCAAGACGCATTGCGGCCAGGGTGTCAGCTGTTTCTCCTGACTGGCTGATTACGATAAAAATATCATCTTCCTTTAATATAGGATTACGATAGCGGAATTCAGAAGCAATATCCACGCTCACAGGAATACGCACATACTTCTCAAACGCATACTTTCCTACCATTCCAGCATGATAAGATGTTCCGCAAGCAGTAATAACAATTCTGCCCGCCTTTTTCCATTTATCGTCAAAATCAAATTCGTCAAATTTAATATCAACAGGCTTTTTGCCGTTCAGCACAAGCCTCGGCCTCATAGTATCTGTCAACGATTTCGGCTGCTCATGAATCTCTTTAAGCATAAAATGAGCATATCCGCCTTTTTCTGCCGAAGACATATCCCAGTCAATATGGGTTGGCTCACGGATAATTTTTTCTCCATTCTCATTGAATAAATCCACGTGATCGGAATAAAGGACAGCTATTTCATTTTGCTCCAAAAAATATACTTCGCGGGTATACTCAAGAACCGGAGGAACATCACTTGCAATGAAATTCTCTCCGTTTCCAACACCTACAATCAAAGGACATTCTTTTCTTGCGGCGATAATACGGTCTGGGAAGTCCTTGCAGACAACACCCAATGCATAGCTTCCCTCAAGCTTTCCAGTCGCCTGCATCACAGCATTGAAAATATCCCCGTCAAATTCATAAAAATAATTGATGAGATGCGCAACAACTTCTGTATCTGTCTG
>CAZURC010000018.1:0-18630 GCA_964623405.1 uncultured Treponema sp. | reverse complement strand
AGTCTTTAGCTTCTTTGAATCCTTTACAACTTTATCTGTGATTTTTTCAACAAGGTACTTGAGAGCGCCTTTCGCCTTGCGGACAACAATATCATCTCCGCTTAGAACAGCTATTCCGGCAGAATCATAGCCCCTGTATTCAAGTTTTTTCAGCGCATTTATAAGCACTGGAGCCGCATTTCTTGCTCCCACATAACCGACGATTCCACACATATTCCGCCCCTTACAAAAAAATTGCCGTTGCTGTCGCAACGGCTAAATAATAGCGTATTTTTATTGATTGAACAATTCAAAATCAAAGCTAGACAATTGAGTCCAAAGCTTTTACGACAGTTTCATCGTAAATATCTTTCTTTGCAAGGAGCTCCTCAATTGCCGACTCTTTGTCTTTTATCTGCTTGTAATTACGGCGGCTGATTAAAGAATTGTAGCTTTCAACAACATGGATAATCTTTGCAATCTGCGGAATCTCATCACCTTTTACTCCAGAAGGGTAACCGGAGCCATCTTCATTTTCGTGATGATAGCGCGCGGCATCGTCAAAGATTTTCTTATATTTTTCAGGAACAAAATCAAAATATTCTTCAGAATTCGCAACATGATTCTTGATAATTTCACGCTGCTCATCTGTCAGTGTGTCGGCATTCAAAACTTCTTCCGGCACAGACAAAAATCCAGCATCGTAAACCATAGCTGCGCAGAAATAAATCATTGATGTATTCTGGTTCAGCCCAAGCGCCACCGAAAGCTTATAAACAAGCTCGCTTACATTCTTTGAGTTGTTCTTTCTCTTGCTTACGGAATCAACCTTTGCTCCAAGCTCCTCGCATTTTATCGCCAGCTGCTTAAGCTCTTCTTTTTCCTCGTCCGTCATTTCCGGAGCAGGCAGCGCATCAACACCCCAGCGGCTGCTGCCGGCAGAGCGCAGGCCAGGACCGCCCAGTCCCTGAAGCTCTGTGACACTTCCAAGAAGAATCTGGCTGTTCTGCTGTGTCATGCCTTGCACAAGCTTAAGGGTCTCTTCAAACTGCATGGACTGTCTTGCGTTCGCCTTTGCCGCCGCGTGAATTGCAAGAACCACAATGATGAATACAAGCACAAGAACAACACAGATAATCAAAACAGCCACAAGAACAATATGGTTTGACTTTGCGCTTTGTTTCGCAGATTCAGACATATTCTCGCCAAGCTCCACAATCGAGCTCATGACAGATTCCTGATTCTTCTGCATAGCTTCCATAAATGAATTCTGGCTTTTACGCTGCTCCTCAAGCTGTTCCTGATACATAGCGCGCTGCTCAGCTTTTTCCGCCTTTTCCGCCGCCTCTTTCTTGGCTTGTATTTCGGCCTCCTGCTGCGCATAAATTGCTTTTACCTTCTGTTGAATTGAAGAGTCAGCAATTGAAGAATACTTTTCCAGATTTGAGGTCACCTCGCTGAATTTTGCATAATCCTTAGACGCCTTTATATTGTCCAATACCTTCGAGTAAATCTCTGTCGCAATCAAAGCAGCATTGGCAGGGATTCCAGATGACTCATTCAGCTTTAGCACTGCATTTATCGTCTTATAGGCATCATCATACTTGCCGTCTTCGTATTGATTATTGGCTCGCTCAAGATAACGCTTTGTAAGTGAAGCTGTACCAGACTGTGCAAGAGCAGGCTCAGAAGCAGGCGCAAGCACAGCATTGCCTGCCTGAGCAAAAACAATGCCGCAAATAAGAAAAGCTGCGGCTGCAAGGAAGTATTTTTTAGTTCTTAACATTTCCAACTCCAATAGACATTATAAACTTTGCACGGTTGTCAATTCCCTCGTCTTTTATAAACAACGTGTCAATCGCTCCAAATTTAAACCCGATCTTTGTCTTGTCATTTACAGCCATCGGAATCATCACAGACGCTCCCATTTCCATGCTTGAGCTGAGATCCTCATAAGCAAGATGGCCAAGATAGTAATCATAGTATAAATCCCAGGAAGACAAGCCCAATCCCAGATTAAACAGTCCGATTCCAAATGAAGGCGTCATGAACGTTTCAACAGAGCCAGTTACAGTTTCCTTTTCATCAGGCTCAGACAGGCCATGCACAGCAAAGCCAACGCGGTAAAAGAGATGCTTGCTAACTGAAGGGAAGGCAATCATCGGAATAAGCTTTGCGCTGGTTATAATCTCCTGCTCGCCGTCTCCCAAAGTAAGCATCTGGAAATCCACGAAAGCCTGGGCTCCAAGTATGTACTGCTCGGTGTTATAGAAAAGATTTCCATCAAACGCAAGACCATATTTTAAGCTGCTATAGCTTTCCGGTTTTGTAACAGTCTGATAAAGCAAGTCCGCAATTCCAATGGCAACGTTCCAGTCTGTGGAAGAGAAAGATTTTTGCTGATTAATATAAATTGACGAGCCGGATGCAGTGCTTACACTGTCGTAATAATCAGATTTCTCAAGCTTCGCCTTTGTCTTTTCGTTCATTGCGGCAAGGCGCTCCGCCTCAAGACGAAGACGGTTTTCCTCCGCTTTGCGGGCAGCTTCCTCGTTCAGAATAGCGCGGTCTATGTAAGAATATAAATCGACCGCATCAAAATTCTCAAGATTGTTATCTATGACAACAAGAGACGCATCCCGTGCAAGAGAAAGATCATCTTGAATAATAAGCTGACGTGTTTTCTTTAATGTATATGCTTCGTAAAGGTTATAGTCTTTTGAAGAATGGTGCTGCTCAAGAATATTTGAAAGTGATTCTGTTGATCTCTCCGCAAAAGCCAAGTCTATTTGCGCATAAACAGCGTCAAGGGACTCCTGTGCGCATAACACGCCGATAGCAAGCATTAGAACCGCTGCCGCAAAAAGTTTTTTTCCAGCTTGTAAGTTAGATTTCTCCATGCAAAATCCTCTCTTAAAATTCTTTTAATTTTACCACTCAAATCAACTCGCCGTCAAATTTCTTCTTTAGACGTTCTATTTTCCAACGCAAAAATGGCTGAAAATCGAGCCAAGAACATCATCTGGAGTGACCTCGCCGGTAACTTCTCCCAGGCTCTCCAGCGCATCCTCCAAATCCTGGACAACCGCGTCCAAGCCGTAACTCTCGTCCTCTGCGATTTTTAGCGCATGGGAAACCCTCTCGAGGGCTTGCTCAACGCTTTCCTTTTGCCTTTGAGAGCCAAGCCCGACGATTCCGCTGCTTGTCTCAGAGCTCTCAAGAATTTTGCGCCGAACCTGGCTTGCCAGGCTTCCTATGCCAGTTCCTTTCTTTGCGGAAATTTCAGTAAAATCGTGCCCTTTGATTTCTGTCTTGTCTGCCGCCGCAATGTCTGTCTTGTTAAAGACAATTATAAGCGGAATATTCTTTTCCTTCTCAATAAAACTCCGGTCATAGAAATCAAGGCCCTTTGATGAGTCAACAAGATACAGAATCAAATCCGCCTCAGAAGCCAGATCCTTTGCCAGCTCGACGCCTTTTGCCTCAATGGCATCACTGGTGCTCCGTAAGCCGGCAGTATCAAAAAGGCGGGCAGGAATTCCGTCAAAGCTGACCCAGCTCTCAATCCAGTCGCGGGTTGTTCCCTCAATCTCGCTTACAATTGAACGGTCTTCCTTTAGCAGAGCATTGAACAGAGACGACTTTCCTGCATTGGTTTTCCCCGCAAGGACAACTTTTGCACCGTCCTGATAAAGCTTCTCGCTTTTCCAAGAGGAAGCCAGCTCAAAGAGCCTGTCTCTCGCATTCTCCAAGTCCTTAGGATTAAAGCTGTCGGCTATTGTCTCCTCATCCTCCGGATACTCAACATCAACCTCTATGGCCGCCAACGTATCGGTAATAAGTTTCTTCACCGAGTCTATTTCCGCAAAGAGATCTCCTCCAAGTCTTCCTGCGGCATGAGAGCGGCTTGAGCTTGTCTTCGCGTCGATTATTTCCCTGACAGCCTCTGCTTTTGTCAAATCCGTCTTGCCGTTTATGTAGGCGCGGAAAGTGAATTCGCCCCGCTCCGCAGGACGGAAGCCTATCTTCAGCAAAGCCTGATATATAGCATTTACAACAGAAACGCCCCCGTGGCAGCTGATTTCGCATAAGTCCTCGCCTGTAAAGCTCTTCGGAGCGCGGAATACACTGACCAGAACCTCGTCAATTCTGTTCTCGCTTTCAGGCTTGGAGCTATCCAGAAACCAGCCGTAGACAATTGAATTTCCCTGAGCGGACTTAAGAGCAGCTGGACGGGAAAACACCCTTGAGACCATTTCAACGCAGCCTTTGCCGCTGACACGCACAATTCCGATAGCGGCAGGAGCAAGAGCAGTCGCTACCGCGGCAATAGGATCTTCCGGACTATATTTCATATTTGTCACTTTCGTATGCCTGCCAAAGCTTTCTTATATCGCTTAAAGAAGGAAAAGAAGAGCGTTTCTTTTGGAATTCAATATCCTGCTCTTCACCTTCCCTTACACTGTCCAGTACAGAACTTCCCTGGTCGATGAAATTGATTTCGCTTTCATGCTGGACTGACTGCGGATACATGAGATTTCCGCTTCCCAGCGCGGGCTTTCTGTATTCACTGGAGGCCTCGTATGCAGGACCCGTGTACTGGCTTTTGCCAACATCCGGCAAAATATCATCATACCTGCCGATGTTATTCCAATACATATAGCCGCGTCCAACACTGTCCCTCACCCCAAAGATTTCTTTCTGGACATACTCTTTCCCATACCACTGGCGGTCATAGCGGACATTAAGATAGAACGCCTGCACCCACGGACGGATTATAATCCTGTTGCGCCCAATCACTGTGTTTCTGTATGTTCCATAGTAATAAATTCTATACGGCCGGTCAGAAACCGGAGCATAGTCCAGGAAGTTCTGCTCGAAATGGCTTGGGTAGAACATCGGGCAAATCACATCAACATACTCTGAAAGCTGCTCAACATCCTGCCCTGTCCTTGTGCCTGAGCGGTACCATCCGTTAGCGCCGTAAATATCAATTCCAATCGGCGCGTCAATATTCTTGCGGGCGTATGCAAGATAAGAAAGAAGAGCGCTTTCCTTGTCCATTCCTTTCTCTCTCCATCGGAACACAGCGTTCGCCATGTTGCGCCCGTCTGTCGGAAAACGTATATAGTCAAACTGAATCTCGTCAAACCCGCCGGCAATAAGCTCCTTTGCAATGCGCACATTATAGTCCCAGACATCTGGTGAATAAGGGTCAACCCAGTTCTCGTCATAGTATGTCATCCTCTGGCCTGTGACATTTCCGCCTTCATCAGTCACATCCTCCAGGCCCTTAGTCCCGACCCACGGAGCGTTCAATGTCCTGTCCCACACAGCGTACTTTCCGCCGGCATACTGGCTTAAATTCTTATCCTTAAAGACAACAATGCGCGCGATAAGGTAGATGCCGTCCTTTTTCATCTCCTCGACAAAGTGCGCAAGGTCAATGTGATAGCGGGAGATATAGCCTTTTTCCACAACAACCGGGTCCTTGGCGTCATAGCGCAGAAGACCATAGTCGTCCTTCATGTCAACGACAAGGCTGTCCAGCTTGTTGTCCAGGATAATTCTCTTATATCTATCAATCCCCTCCTGCGTCGCGACATGGTTCGCAGGACAATAAATTGAGCGCCGGTTCAGCGCCTTTTGTGCATACTGGTCAGTGCAGAGCTCAGGCCGCAAAAGCCAAAGCTCGCACAGAGAAATCCCCTCGGACAGGTTTCTTCCGTCGGGAATCCACGCGGCATAGAGCGTGTCGTTCGGGGCAAGAGCGGAAAAGCTGTCTTTCCAAGTGTAGTAGCTCTGAGGCACGCTTCCCAGGTTTCTGGTAGAGGGATCGAAAGATGCGATTTCTCCCGGGCGTGAATACAAAATCTCGTTCCCATCCCAGAAAAGCCCGTCTATCGTGTCCGCCGGCTCCTTTCCGCTGTATAGAAGCTCAGCCCTCTTTGTCTCCCAGCTGAATTTGTAGATACGCGGCAGGAAAGTCTGGCTTACATAGACTTCAGTTGAAAGAGTGCCGTCCTCATTGCGCACAGAGACAGGGCAAATATCCGCAATCTCATCCGGATAAGTCTGGCCCTTCATGTTCTCAAAGCCGCCGTTGCAGTCAATCCATGCGGGGCGTGAGGCCTTAGGCAGAATATATGAGAATCCAAATATTGGATGAGACTCAAAGACAACAAGAGAGCCTGCAATTGTGCACACTGCGACCGCCTTTATTCCGGAAGTCGAGCTGCTCATAGAGCCGAGATTCTGCCAGTTCAAGCCGCCATCATAAGTTATAAACACATTGTCCTTTGTCGCGGTGACCATAATATCAGGATTGTCAGGATGGGCCTCAAGGTCCTTCAGCTGGGCAATTTTATCCGAGAAAGAAACCTGCTCTCCGTTTATCTCCTTCATTTTCAAGACGGGAAGCCCGTTGTTGCGGAATTCAAATGTCTTTAAATCAGTTGAAGTGACAATTCCCTTGCTTGTCAGAAAATACCAGCGCTCAGATTTCCTCTCCGATATGTTTCCATCCGCGTCACTCTCCGTTACAGACACACTTGCGGAATGAAGTATCTTTGATACCCTGCCCCCTGTCCAAAGCGGAATTGCTGTTTTAGTCGCTGTAAGACGGTACAGGCCGCTGTTTGCGCCCGCAATAACTCCGCCAGCGGACGCGTTCTCCACCGTAACAGCGGAAGTCTCAGGGAGCTTGTAAATTGACTTTGATGACTGTGAAGAAGCCATACACGAAGTGAATAAGAAAACAGAACCAATTAGTAATGAACATGCACGCATATCTAAAGCATCGGCAACTTAAAACAGTTTCTTAGATTTTTTTGAACGGCAGCACATCGGATGCCGTCCGCAAATAATGTTGCAATGCTAGGAAATGAGCTGGGCAGGCTTTTCATAAATCTGAAAGGTTAGAAAAAGTGTTTTGACGGCCTTTTCATATTTGTGCACGCTCAGAAAAAACACCGGGGAGCCTTTTCACATTTGTGCATGGACAGAAAAAGCGCTGGGGAGTCTTTTCATAAATCTGAAAAGCTAGAAAAAACGTTTTGACGGCCTTTTCATATTTGCGCAAGGCAAGAAAAAGCGCAGGGCGGCCTTTTCATAAATCCTTGCTGTGCTTTCTTCCCCGCGGCAAAAAAATCCCTTTCCTTTAGAAGCTGATTCTGAAAGAAAGGGATTTATGATTAAGAGTCTGACTGCTAGAACACGTTTACGCGCAAGCCGACAGATATTTGCGGAACAAGGTTCTCTATATCCGCGTCGCTGCTTACGTCTGTCGGGATGAACCAGAGCTGGCCCTCCGTGTAAAGCGCAATTGTCCTGAACATCTTTTGCTTCGCGAAGCTGATTCTAGGGAACTCAAGCTGCGCAAGGAGCGCGGAAAGTATCTGCGCCTTTCCTGAGCCGCTCTCGTTGAAGCGCGTGAAGTTCGCGCCGACTGTCACGTTCGCGGAAAGCCATTCATAGTCGCGTCCGAGGAAGTACATGAACGGAATATACGCGACATTCGCAAGAATCTTTCCTCCAAACACGCTGTCGCCGCCATAGCGCATGTCCGTCTTAGAGAACATCTCGCGCTGCTGCTGAGTGAACTGTCCCCACTGCGCCTGAAGACGTACGTTGTCATCAAAGAATGAGAGTCCGACACCAATATCAAACAAGGTCGCTCCCCAGAAGTGCCAGTCAAGGTACAGGCCCTGTATGAACGCCGGAACCTCATAGCTTGACTTGTCTCCCTTGCGCAATGCGAGCGTAACGCTCTTGAGCGCGACATTGTCATGCGCCAGTCCGCTGAATTCCAGGTTCTGGTTAAATCTGCCGCCTTCTCCCGGGCTGATAAGCTTGATTGTAGGCTTTGTCTTGTCAACCTGGACAATTGTCCTTGTAATAGCTTTTTCTCCGTTCTTCATTGTGGCGCGCACAAGCAGGAAATGGTAGCCTTCTGCAATATCCTCGTTCTCAACGCGGTAGCGCCATTTACCGGATTTTGAGACTTCCTGAAATGACTTGCCGTTGTTAAGTGAAAGCTCAACTTTCTCTATTGACTTTGCCTCGACTGCGGCCTTGCGCTCCTTTGAGGCTCCCTTCGCCTTTGCCGCGACAAGCTCATCCTCGGCAATCGCATAGCCGGCGTTTCCGATAATATAAGGGCGCTCAATCGCAAAGTCGCCGTAAGTGAAGTTGTCTATTGTTACCCACGGTCCGACAGAGCTGTAGTTGATAAACTGCTCGTTGGACATGATTGTCGAGACGTTCGCAAGGTTCGCTCTTACCTGAATCTTGTGCTGGCCGTCTGTTATCATCTGCGGGTCAAGATTGAATTTGTAGTAGCCGCTTGCGGAAATTGTTGTCTCGGAGGCAACCTGTCCGTCAACAAGAAGCTCCAGGCTTTCAATGTTTATCTCGCTTACCGCGGTTCCATAGATATTGAATACTCCCTGGACATACTCTCCGTTGAGCGGATAGAGCAAGTCAACTTTCGCCTTTGGAGTTGTCTTGTCCAGCTGCACATTGCGCGAGACACGTGTGATATTGTCCGCCGCGTCATGTCCTGTCAGCTCGACATTATAGAATCCATTTTCCAGCGATGACAGGTCGATTGACTCCGTGACAATCTCGCCTGGTGTAAGATTGATTCTTGAGAGCTTCTGGCTTACAGTTTTTCCCTCAAGCGAACGGACTGTAATGTAAAGCTGCTTAAGACCGATGTTGTCCGTTGTCTGGCCTGAGAAGAAAAGCATCTGCGATGTCTTTGAGTCGTCAAGAGGAAGCTCTAGGTCAATCTTTGGAGCCGTGTTGTCAATGTTTATCAATGACGAGTAAAGGCCTTCAATTCCGAACCAGTCAACAACCTTAAGGAACACGACATGAGTTCCGTCCTCCACGACACGCGAGTCAAATTCATAGGTCCAGTCGGAATGCTCGTTCTCGTGGGCGAAGTTTCCTGTCGCCTCGTTGTAGGTGTTTCCGTTGTCTACTGATATAAATACATTCCGTATTCCGTTCTTGTCTGTCGCATTTCCGGTAAGCTTTATCCAGCCGCGCACTGTCTGGTCAATTGGCGGAGTCTCAACTGCGCCCTTTGGCTCCTCAAGAGAAATCCTGAAGTTGCGCACATACTCCGGTCCTCTTACGCCGTTCAAGTCCTCCGCATAGACTGTCACCTTATGCTCATTGTCTGTCATGGAAGACAGCGGTATGTCTATTGAGAAGCTTGTCCCGTATTCCTCAGAAAGCAGCCTATAATGGCCTTCGTCAATCTTGTAATAGATTTTAGAAGGGCCGTCATCATCAACAACTACTCCGGAAACCACAAAATCCGTTGTGATTACAGCATCCTCCTCCGGCATGTGCACTTCTGCAATAGGCAGATCTGACTTCTGGTCGATGATAAAGTCCCATTTGCGTATCGATGCGACATTTCCAACTTCATCGTAGAAATTGAACACCATCAAGTCATTTATCGGCTTGTCCTCTGTGCCGATATGGGTAACAATCATCGGTCCCAGCGGAATATAAACAGGCTCTGGATTTGCATTTCCTGACTTAGGCGCAATATACTCCGCGCGGTTCAGATGCCCGTTGTCCTTTACAATAAACGCGATAAGGTTCTCTCCGTTTACAATATCCTCTACCTCTGGGACGATAACCTGCACATCAGGGATTGTCGTGTCTTTCTGAACGGCTGTCTGTGTGTATGTTGTCTTGCCAGCAATATCCCTGACACGCACATCTACAGGTATAAGGCCGTCATCCGCGCCATCAAGTATAAGAGTCGCCGTATACGATGAGCCAGTGGACCGCGCTGTGTTCCAGCTCTCGCCATTGTCTATTGAATACTCAACGCTCTCGATTCCGTTTGTGTCCATTGCTGTCACAGAAAGCGTCGTGTTTTTCTGAACCCATTTCTGCACAGCAGGAGTCTCGATTGCAACAGCAGGCGCGCCGCCGTCCACAAGCAAGTTGACTGAAGAAGAGGTATAGCTTACTCCCTGGCTGTCAACAACTCTTAATGAAACATTCCTATAGAAGCCTTCTCTTTCTGCTGTTATATATACAAAATTTCCATCGGCCTGAACTGAAAGTCCGGCCTGCCCTGACGCAAGGACTGCTGTGACAGGACCGAGCATGTTCGCGAATGCCCCGAAAGGAACATTCGTGCTCAAGACATAGCGTCCGTTTATATCATCATAAGGAGTGTCTGCGCTTGGCGCCCAGTAAACTCTCTTTTCATTGTCAATAAGGGAAGAATCCCTCTCTCTTACAACTGCAATGGTTCCTTTGCAGGATGCGCTTCCCCTTGCAGTATCTGCTGTCACTTCAATAGTTGTGAAACGGCTAGGAAGATTATTAAGAGGAACATCAGCCTCATAATGAGTAGAATCAATCTGTCGCATCTGTTTTCCGTCAATCCGCCCTGACTGGCTTTCATCTCCGCCAGGTGTTTTCTCACCGGAAATCTTATAGCTAACAGAAACAACAGGAGAATCAGAAACAACGCTCACAGTAGCTTTCGGTCCAGTTCCTCCCCGTGGAACTGCGACATGCATACCGCTCGCATACTCATTTCCGCCGACATTCGCAATAAACACCTTTGCGCTGCCTTCTTTCTTTGTCTGATAAGAAGACTCCGGCCGTGAAGAGCCGATAGGGGCTGTCACAGTAGGATTTCCAGCCTGTAAGTCTGAACGGTAGTACGTTCCGCTGAAATTGTAGTCTATGCTCTGATCAGTGATGACATAGTAGACATCAATTCCCTCAATCCAGTTAAAGAATCTTTTTATTCTCTTGTCGCTAAGACTTGGAATTTTCCTGATTTTTAGAGAAGTCGCCGCCTGCTTGCCGTTGTTCGCAACAATCTCGACAACATGCATTCCTGTAGAAAGCGATGAGGCGTCAACATAAAAATCAAAGCGCCCTGTATTTGCTGGAAGACTCTCGAAATTCCCGACTTTAGGAGATCTTGTCCCCGAGATAAGATTTTTTGTCTTAGCGTCAAACACCGCGTCTACGCTTATAATTCTATATGCCAGCGATGTAAGAGGAGTTTCTGACGCGACAGTTCCTGTCACTCTTATTCTAGGCAGCTCAAGAGGCTGGCCGTCATCCCCGAACTTCTGCTCAATATTCTCTTCCTCAATATCAATAGCGAGTGTCGGGGCAGGAGAATCTGAATGGAATATAAGCTCGCGGCTCTCATAAGGAATATTATCCTCAGAAATGACACGCACCTTTACAGGATGTGATGCTCCGAGCGTCTGTGTTGCACGCAATGTAATTGTATTCTCATTATATTCAATTGTCGCATAAGGAGTTGAAGGCGAAAGCGAAGCGCTTTTTATCTTTCCGCCGGCAAAATATCCTGACACTGGATGCTCAGGATCGTTTATTATGTCGCCGTTCTCTCCGATACGGCTGTCATCGAACACGACACGCGGGCTGTCAACGAAAATGTCTGTAATGTCCTGCACATTTACCACTGTCCTCTGCTGTGATGAGCGGTCATAAATATCACTTGCTGTAATGGTAAGGCTTACTGCGCCCCAGGCAATGTCATCTGCGCTCAAAGGAACATTTACAGGAACCGTCTGCGCCCCGCTCTTAAAATCAACCGATCCCGTTTTTATGCCGTTTGTTCCCCAGTTAAGCTGCCATGAAATAGACGCAATTCCTGCCGCACAGGAAACTTCTGTCTGATAGACAGGATTAGCCTCTGGATGAACCTTTGCTCCTGTTACAGCAGGCACTGTTCCCTCAGATGAGCTGATTTTCGCAGCGCTGAACGAAGGAGCCGCGCCTTTAGAAACAAAAGTTGAAGTTACAGGATTCCCTTCCACTCCATACATATCGGTCGCTGTTACAGTTATCGTATGTGTTCCAGCAGGGAGATCCTTGTCTTCTGACACTAAGGCATAGAACACACCATAAGTGCTTATCTTCTTTTTTTCTCCTCCATCAAGGCTGTATTCAACAGAGGCGACCTCGTCATCATCCGTTGCAATTCCGCGCACAAATACAGTCCCCGCGGTGCCTTCAACCACACTGTCTTTTGCAGGAGAAGCAATCACAACAACAGGCTTGTCCGCCTCCTGGTCAAGAGGAATTGTCCGCCGTTTTGTAACAATGTTTCCTGCTGTATCTGTGGCGGTTACCGTAAACTCAACTTTCTTGTCCTTGATTCCTGTTGTATCTACTTCTTTGTACCAATAGGGATTTCCTGGAGTAAGCTCAAATTCTCCGCTTTCAGAGCCGAACGTCCAGGCAAGCTTCTGCACGCCAATCTCATCTTTCGCAAAGCCGGCTATGCCAAAATGTCCGTTCATAACCTCGTCTTCCGCCGGAGAAACAATTTTCACATCTGGCTTTGTATTGTCTATAAAATAAAGAAATGAGTTATATCCTATTGAGCCGGTCTTATCTTCCGCCTTGAACCAGCAGACCGCGGCTCCGTCTGGAGATTCCTTTGTGTTGATTGGGAGCTCAAAAGCGCAGACTCCCGTCTTTTTGTTTTCCTTGATTTTTATGTCAAAGAAGTTCTCTCTGCCGTCAAGTGAATATGAAAGAGATTTAATTCCGTTTCCATCAGACACAGTGCCTTTGAGCGTAATTTTTCCAGAAACTAAAGTTCCCAGCTCAATGTTTGTAACTTCTGTTACAGGAAGACGGCGGTCAAGGTTCCATGTCACTTTGTCATTTTTCTTTGGTTTTGCCGCAGAGGAAAGACCGTTTATATCAATTCCATAAACCTCAATTGTGTGGGGCCCCTCGGAAAGCTCTGTTGTGTCCAGATAGTAAGACCAGAATTCCTTACCCTGCGCTTTTACAGGCTCTGCGCCGTCAAGAATTAGCCAGACCTCATCAACTCCATCGTCATCAATACATGTGCCGACAATATTAAGATTGCCTGGAACACGCATGTTCTTAATAGGGTTAGTTATTCCAGATACAGGAAAATCGGAATCAGGATCAATAAAAATATTATAAGGTCCGCCAATCGCCGTGTTTCCGCCTTTATCCTCGACGGTGGTCATGACATTGTATTTGCCTTCCTTCTTTTTTTGAATGTCAAAATCTTCCTGCCAGCTATCCATTGAAGCGACATCACGCTCTTCAATATCACCTTTTCCATGCGCAAACAACAAGGAAGAAGCTGTCAGCAAACTAAAAATCAAAAATCCTTTTTTTAACATTCTCGTCCCCTTTTTTTTGACGCTAACAATTTTTAATTTTAATTATATAATGATATAACAAAAAGTTAATCATTGCAAATTTTTTTAAGAATATTTATATCTTGCCTACTAATATCGGCTTATTTCAAGAATTCCCCCATAAACTCTTATAGAAAATCCTCTTTTTTTATGTCCTTATGCTATAATAAGCGCGGGGGTTTGCCTTATGGATGGAAAAATCGATGAACTTCAGAAAATGATTGATGAGAGCAGCCATATTGTATTTTTTGGCGGAGCTGGAGTAAGCACAGAAAGCGGGATTCCGGATTTCAGGAGCCAGGACGGACTCTACCGCCAGCAATGGAAATATCCGCCGGAGACCATAATCTCCAGGAGTTTCTTTGACTCAAATCCAAGGGAATTTTACCGCTTTTACAGGGCAAAGCTGATAATCAAGGATGCAAAGCCAAACATTACCCACATAAAGCTAGCAGAAATGGAAAAAGCGGGAAAACTCAGCGCAATAGTAACTCAGAATATTGACGGCCTGCATCAGAAGGCAGGCAGCAAGAATGTATTTGAGCTGCACGGAAGCACGCTCCGCAATTTCTGCACAAGATGCGGAAAATTCTATGATGAGCAGTTTATCTTGGACAGCGCAAGCTCTCCAGACACACTTCCGCACTGCACAGACTGCGGAGCATTGGTAAAGCCGGATGTCGTGCTGTACGAGGAAGGACTTGATGACAACATTGTCTCTGGAGCAATAAAAGCGATAAGCGAGGCAGATATGCTGATAATCGGGGGAACGTCTCTTGTTGTATATCCTGCGGCCGGATTTATCCGTTACTTCAAGGGAAAGCACCTGGCAATGATAAACAAAACAGAAACCCAGGCAGACAGCATGGCGGATATTGTCTTTCACCAAGGATTGGGAAGCGTCTTTGAGCAGATAAAAGTATAAGGCTTAAGCAAGCCTTGTTATGAAATTATTTCATTTGCTCACCTGGTGTGTTTTCCTGCCGTGAAATAATTTCATTCGCTCATCCGGTGTATTATCTTGATGTGAAATTATTTCATTCGCCGCCCCAGCGCAAATTCTTTCCGTGAAATTATTTCATTCGTTGTCCTGGAGTATTTTCTTTCCGTGAAATTATTTCATTCGCTCACCTGGCGCATTTTTGGCCCGTGAAATAATTTCATTCACTGTCCTGGCGTGTTTTCTTTCCGTGAAATTATGTCAAACAAGCGGTTGAAGTCATCCTTGCTGAAATATGAAATCTCTATGGAGCCCTTCTCATAGGTTCCTTTTATCTGAACCTTTGTCCCAAGCTTTTCTATAAGCTTAGTCTCAACATCAACCAGGTCAGGGTCTCTTGAGACAAATTTTGAAGGCTTCTTCTCTTCTTTTTGCTTGGGACTATTCATCTCGCTCGCCATGACTTCCGCCTGATGAACAGACAGAGACTGGCCGACAATTTTGCCGAACAGAATATGCATATTCATCCTGTCCTTGACCATAAGAAGAGCGCGCGCGTGGCCGGCGGTAATCTGAGCGTTTACCAGAGCATTCTGAATATCCTCCGGCAGCTTTAAAAGACGGATTGCATTTGCGACTGTCGCGCGGTTCTTGCCCACTTTCTGCGCGACCTCCTCCTGCTTTAGCCCGCCAAGCTCCATGAGCTTATAATAGGCTTTCGCCTCCTCGACTGGATTCAAGTCCGCGCGCTGGATGTTCTCGATAAGAGCAACCTCAAGCTTTTTCTGCTCGCTATAAGCAGACAGCTGAACCGGAACTTTCTTGAGTCCTGCGATTTTTGCCGCCCTTGTGCGGCGCTCGCCGGCGATTATGTAAAAAGTCCCGTCCTTTGCGTCCTCAATTGTTATCGGCTGAATTATGCCGTTTTCCTTTATTGAGTCGGCAAGCTCCTCAAGCTTGTCCTTGTCAAATTCCTGTCTTGGCTGATGGGGATTAGGCTTTAGCAGCTCTGGATCGACCCACAGCCTGCCGTTCTCATCCTGCTCAATGCCAGCGGGGAGATTTGCTTTATGCGCAACAAATGCGCTTCCCTCCTTGCCGCCGTCATCATCCTTTGAAGAGCCGAGAAGAGAGTCAAGCCCATTTCCAAGACCAAATTTCTTAGCCACGGCGAATCACCTCCTGAGCCAGCTTCTCATAGCTCTTTGCGCCTGCGCATTCCGGGTCATAAAGACAGATAGGCTCTCCATGAGATGGAGCCTCAGAAAGACGAACATTGCGCGGAATAATTGTATTGAACACAACATCCTTGAAGTATGCCTGCACCTGGCGCACGACATCCTGCGCAAGGCGAGTGCGGCTGTCATACATGGTAAAGAAGATTCCGCCTATAACGAGATGCGGGTTTATTGATTTCTGGACTTTCTTTACAGTCTGCAAAAGAAGAGTTATTCCTTCCAATGCAAAGTACTCACACTGCATTGGAACTATGACAGAATCCGCGGCGGCAAGACCGTTCAATGTAAGGATTCCTAGAGAAGGAGGACAGTCAATAAGTATGAAGTCATATTGGTTTTTTAAAGGCTCAAGCGCATTTTTTAAGAAGAATTCGCGGTTTTCCTGGTCAACAAGCTCAATCGCCGCTCCAGACAAGTCTGTATCTGCGCTTATCGCATAAAGATTTTCCACAGCGGTCTTTTTTACAGCCTGCTCCGCCGTGCATTGCTCTGCAAGAAGCTCATAAATTGTCGGCTTTTCTTTCTGAACCCCGACGCCGCTAGACATATTTCCCTGTGAGTCAAAATCAACGAGAAGAACTTTCTTGCCCGCTCTTGCAATATACGCCCCGATATTTATCGCGGAAGTTGTTTTGCCAACGCCACCCTTCTGATTAACAAAAACAATTATTTTTCCCATATATAATAATATATCGTAATTCATTGACAAAAATACAGTAGTTTGAGAAACAAATTTATGTTTCTCAAAAAAGCAATTTGATATAATAAAAGAAGCTATGATTCTATCTGTAACCTTATCTAAACCTGTCAAGAATATCGCGGACTTTCTCGGAAAAGACTTTATCCGCATAAAAATAAAGCTGTCTGCATCGGCCCAGACAGAAAAGGCCTACTTTGCGGAATTCTATACAAAAACCCAGGCCTTCCATAAGAAAATGTCTATGGAAGAAACACAGGATTTCATAGACAAGAACGCCGGCAAGACCTTCAAGAACTGCGTCATTCGCACAGAGAGCGAGGAAATCACTGTGCTCGCGAACAAAAAAGGCGAGATCACCCGGCTGGAAAAGAAAATAGACAACGCGTTAGTGATTGGAGCGGCGGCCGAAGGCCGTTCTGCTCCGGCGGAGCAGAATGGAGCGCAAAGACGCGAAACCGCGCAAAGCACGACGGCGGCAAAGCCGCCGGAACGCCCGTACTCCCCGATGAAAAACCTTTTAAAAGGCAATTCGCTGAACCGGCGCAAGAACTACATCCTTGAGGAGGGAAAGCCGGTTCCTTTCCTTGTGCGGCTAGGAATTATGACGGCAGAGGGAAAAACAATAGCTTCAAAATACGACAAATTCCGGCAGATAAACCGTTTCCTGGAGACAATCAAGGATGTCGTGGCGGAAATCCATGACAGCGGCAAAGAGCTTAATATCGTGGACTTCGGCTCCGGCAAAAGCTACCTTACATTCGCCGTGCAATACTATCTGACCACAGTGCTGAATCTTAAATGCAGGATTTTCGGCCTGGACTTAAAAAAAGAAGTGATAGAATATTGCTCCCGCCTAGCATCAGAGCTTGAGCTTGAGAATTTAAGCTTTGCTGTGGGAGACATTGCAAAATTCAGCGGAGACAAGAGACCGGACATCGTGATTACGCTTCATGCCTGCGACACCGCGACAGACTACGCGCTTGACTATGCGGTAAAACACGGGGCAAGAGCCATTCTTTCCGTTCCATGCTGCCAGCACGAGATTAACAGCCAGCTTAGGAAAACTTCTGTGGACATCTCCTCCCCATTGGAGCCGCTTGTCCGCTACGGCCTTATAAAAGAAAGATTCTCAGCCCTGGCGACAGACGCGCTCCGCGGGGAATTCCTTGAAAACGCCGGCTACCGTGTGCAGATGCTGGAATTTATTGATGATGAGGGCACGCCTAAAAACCTGATGATAAAAGCGGTGAGAACACAGCAGGGCTCAGCAGAAAAAAAAGGCGGCGCAGAAGAACTTCTGGCCGCGCTCAACGTCAAGCAAACTCTTTACAAGATTTAGTTCGATTTTGTCTCCAGCTTGCCGTTCTCAAAAATCATGTTCGCGGCATCAAGATACTTTGCAGGAATCTCAATTCCGCAGTTCTTGGCAGCGTCAAGATCTATCAAGAGGTCAGAGTCGCTAGGCTCGGTCATAAAGCGGACAGGCATCTCCGAAGGCTTCGCTCCATTCAAAATCTGCAACACCATGTCGCCAGTAGCCCGCCCTGCCTTGTAATAGTTGAATCCAGATGCAATCAGACATCCTCCGGCCATCGCGCCTGTAACATCAGCGGAGAAAATTGGCTTCTTTGCGCTTCCGAAAACCTGCACAAGGCTGGAGAGCGCGCTGAAGACAGTGTTGTCTGTCGTCAGGTATATTCCGTCAACACGGTTTACAATAGTTTCCGCGGCCTGCTTTACTTCACTTGAATTTGTAATCGCCTGAGTCACAAGATTCACTCCAAGCTTATCACAGGCGGCCTTCACAAAATCAAGCGATGATACAGAATTCGCCTCGCTTGAAGTATAGATATAGCCAAGAGTATTTATTCCCGCAATCTCCTTGAACATTGCTATATGCTGCTCATTCGGAATCGCGTCGCTCATGCCTGTGACATTCCCCTCGCCATGCTCAAGGGTTGTCACAAGCCCTGCGCCGAGAGGGTCAGTGATAGTTCCGAATACAACCGGAATATCCTTGATTGTGTTGGCCAGAGCAAGAGCTACAGGCGTTGCAATTCCAACCGCGACATCAACTTTCTCGTCCTTGTACTTGAGGGCAATCTGGGCGGCGGTGTTCACATCCCCGTTAGCGTTCTGCAAATCGTACTCAGCGTCCACACCGTTGTCCTTCAGGTAGTCGATGACACCCTGTTCAACAGAGTCCAGCGCGACATGCTGAACAATCTTCGCAATTCCGATTTTCACCTTCTTGTCTGCGCCGCTAGAAACAGAATCCTTTTTCTTAGAGCAGGAAACAGTCCCAAAGATAATTCCAACAGCTGTAAGCACAGCCATAAACCTTGCCGATCCGGTGAGTTTCATAATTCCTCCAAACTCATAGCTAATAAATATAAAGCTACGTTATTATGAATAGAAACAACTGTCAAGAACAACGAATTTAATCATTAGACTCATCACTTTTTCCCACAGGCAGCCAATCTAATGATTAGACTCGTCATTTTCTCCCAAAGTCGGCGAGTCTAATCATTAGACTCATCGTTTTCTCCCAAAGTC
>CAZURC010000017.1:7655-25374 GCA_964623405.1 uncultured Treponema sp. | reverse complement strand
AATCTCTGGGCGACGTAAAGCCTGAGCAGGAAGAAGTCTTGAGAAGAAGATGCGCGTGCGCCTGGTACTGGATTAACGAGTCCGCTCCTGACTGCGCGCCTGACTTCTGCTTTAAAATCCGCGACGACGGAAGCAAGGCGGAAGACATCACCGGCGACATGCTCACCGCTGTGCGCCGCGTCCGCGACGAGGTTGTGCCGAAAGTCGGAACTTACGCTCTGGACAAGGAATGCCAGCAGGAAATCTACAACATCGCGACAGATCTTGGTCTTGAGTCGAAGGCTCTTTTCACCGCGCTTTACCATGCGATAATCAACAAGGACCAGGGCCCGCGATTGGCCAGCTTTATGAAGATTATCGGAAAGGAAAAGCTCACCAGAATTTTGAGTGTATACTAAGACACTTAAGGCATGTTATTCAAGGTTTTCTGACAGCTTGTTCAATAATGCGACAAGCTGTTTTTTTTCGTCCTCTGTGAAATTCCTATAGCTTTGCTCTATAAGCTCCCTTGATATGGCGGAGGTTTTCTTGTTGTACTGCATTCCCATGTCTGTGAGACGGATGATTTTTCTGCGGCTGTCGCCTTTTGATTTTTCAATCTCCACAAAGCCTGCTCTCTCAAGCTTATGGACAAGGGCTGTTGTTGTGGACTTCCCGCGGTTTATTTTTTTTGAAAGCTCTCCCAGTGTAAGGCTCTCTGTCTGGCTTAGGCAGAAGAGAATGTTGCCGTGGCTGCTTGCCAGATCGTCCAGTCCCAGAGAGCAAAGTCGTCTTCTTATAAGCTCCTGGCTTTGCGAGTGGATATGCGAGACAAGGTTCAGCAGGGAGTTTTCATCGTAAGTCATGGCTTAGAGTATAATGGTTTATGGATTGTAAATCGATGCTTTTTTTATTAAAATCTTGTATCACTCTTAAAGAGGTGCACTGATGCTTTCGGATATAGAGATTTCCCAGAAAAATGTGATGGCGGATATTGCGGACGTCGCAAGGAAAATCGGACTTGATGAGGACAGCCTGGATTTCTACGGTAAGTACAAGGCGAAGATTACAATGCCGGCCTTGCGTGAGCTGCAGAAAAAGGCGGTGAATCCAAGGACGCGCGGAAAGCTTATCCTTACCACAGCTGTGACACCAACGCCGGCAGGAGAGGGAAAGTCAACTGTCTCTATAGGTCTTGGCGACGGCTTGAATAAAATCGGGAAAAAGGCGGTGATTGCGCTCAGGGAGCCTTCACTGGGCCCTTGCTTCGGAATAAAGGGCGGAGCCTGCGGAGGCGGATATGCCCAGATTGTGCCGATGGAGGACATCAACCTCCACTTTACCGGCGATATTCATGCGATTTCTATTGCGAACAACCTGATTGCCGCTCTTATTGATAACCATATTCAGCAGGGAAACCAGCTCCGCCTTGACCCGCGTACTGTCACCTGGAAGCGCTGTGTTGACCTTAATGACCGCGCGCTGCGCAATATTATCGTGGGGCTCGGAGGAAGAGCGGACGGATTTCCGCGGGAAGACCATTTTGTTATTGCCGTGGCTTCTGAGCTTATGGCTATTGTCTGCCTCTCAACTTCAATCTCCGACCTAAAGAAAAGAATTGGAAATATCACTATATGCCAGACTTACGACAAGCGGCCTGTAAAATTCGGCGAGCTTAAATGCACTGGCGCCGTTGCGGCTCTCTTGAAGGATGCTGTCCGGCCAAACCTCGTGCAGACACTTGAGAAGAATCCCGTGTTCGTCCATGGGGGGCCGTTTGCTAATATCGCTCAGGGGACTAATTCAATAAACGCGACATACAGCGCGCTTGCTTTGGGCGACTATGTTGTTACCGAGGCGGGCTTTGCCGCGGATCTCGGCGCTGAGAAGTTCATGGACATAAAATGCCGCACGGCGGGAATAAGCCCTGATGTAGTTGTCATTGTCGCTACAGTTCGCGCTCTTAAGATGCACGGCGGAATGGCAAAAGCGGACCTTTCAACTCCAAGCGTCGGCGCCTTGCAGGCTGGATTTGAGAACCTTGCTGTCCATATTGAGAACATAGCTAAATTCGGTGTCCCTTCTGTTGTGGCCATAAACAAGTTTGCCACGGACACAGAGGAGGAGATTGAGCTGCTAAAGAAGCTTTGCGCCGTCAAGGGAGCAAATGCTGTCCTTTGTGAGGGCTGGGAAAAAGGTGGAGACGGAATGACGGAGCTTGCGGAGGCGGTCGCGCAGATTGCGGACAGCGGGCAGGCGAAGTTCCATTATCTTTATGAGTCGCATCTCTCGCTTGCGGATAAAGTCCGTGTGCTGGCAAAGGAGATTTACCGCGCCAAGTCCGTGGAATTCCCGCCGTCTGTGCTAAAGAAGCTCCGTGAGTATGAGGAGAGAGGATGCAAGGAGCTTCCTGTCTGCATTGCGAAGACGCAGAATTCAATAAGCCACGATCCTAAGCTTATCGGCGCTCCGAAGGACTATGTTTTCCCTGTCCGCGACTGCCAGCTTTATAGCGGAGCCGGCTTTGTTGTCGTCTATGCGGGAGATATTATGACTATGCCGGGGCTTCCGAGAATGCCGGCGGCGATTAACATTGATGTTGATGATGACGGGAGAATTTCAGGCTTGTTCTAGGCTAGTGGAGGCATACTGGAAATGTTTGGCTTTTTCTTGAAGAAAAACTTTTGCGATATATGGGATAACCTTTTATATCTAATCCTTACAAATGTTGTTCCTGTCGCGGTTATTGTCGGCTCGTACTTTGCTGTTACGATGTCTTCCGCAGTGAACTCTTATCTTCCTAATCTTGTATTTGTTGCCTGCTCCGCTGTCCTGATGGCGGTTCTTTTTGCCTGGGGAGCCAATGCGCGTAAAATCGCCGACTTTAATTCTCCTAAATGGAGCCTTTTTTTCTCATCATTAAGAAAATGCTTTCCTGTCGGAGCTCTGCTTGGAGCCTTGCTTGCAGTTCTTGCTCTTGTGGTGCGGGCATCGTTTATGTTTTATCTAGGAATGTTCCTCGGCAAGGGCAGCATTATCGGTGTGCTGTTTGCGGCCTTTATAGGCTGGTTTTTCTTGATAACAGTCATGGCGATGCAATGGTTTGTCCCGTTGTATTTCTTGCAGGAGGATAACACATTCCTTAAAAACCTGAAGAAGGCATTTATTGTCTATTTTGATAACGCAGGCTTCTCTTTTATAATGCTTGTCCATAACCTGATTCTCCTTGCGCTTACTGTTCTTACTTTCGGCCTTGTTCCCGGACTTAACGGAATCACTCTTAGCTGCACGAACGCCTGCCGTCTGCGCCTTTACAAATATGACTGGTTTGATGAGCATCCTGAGTATCTTAATGACAGGGAAAAACGCTCTGACATTCCGTGGGACGAGCTTATTGCGGACGACAAGGAGTCTCTAGGGGAACGGAAAATAAGCTCGTTTATTTTCCCATGGCGGTAACAGTAGCTCTTTTCTCTGCAAAAAAAAGACTGTCCTAGCTTGAGGACAGTCTTTTTGTAGTCAGGATTCAAGGCTTACTTTGAAATTAAAAGTGTCTTTGAGTCAAGCTTAAGCCCTGTGTTAATATCTTCCTTCTTTTCTCCTAGCTTAAGAATGTCAACTGCAACGCTTGAGCCTGTCTGCTTAAGGTTTACAACAACATCAAAATACTTCTCTAGGTTCGCTGGAAGCACATCCTTTAGAGATGTTCCTTCTGCCGTGGCGGAGCCCCATACTGTCACTTTCTCTGCCTTTGCATAGTCAGAGACAGCCTTTACATCTTCCTCAGAGACCTTTGTAAAGTCGATTCCATCCATTACAACGCCTTTCACCGCAATTCCTGCTGAAGAGAGCGCTTTCATGGTGTTTACAACTTTTGTCACAGAGAAGTTGTCAAGAGAAAAGTTAAGAATTGTGCGCTTTGATACAACATCATTTTTGAGCTCTGCGCTGTTTCCAGACATTTTCTTTGCAATCTCTGTAAAGATCCCGTCGTACCAGGAAATAACGTTTGAAGAGTGAAGATCGAATGTCACATGGACAAGCTGCTCATCCTTCAAAAGTGTGTCCATACCGAACTGTACGAGCACAGATGTTTTTCCGAGTCCTTTCTTAGAAGTCACAAGGCCAAGTCCGCCTTCCTTGAGACCACCGTCTGCGGCGGCGTCAAAAAGACGAACTGGGCTTTTGTTATAAAGATCCTGTTTTACCATAACTATTCTCCTTTAAGCGTTCTTCTTTGCTTCCTGATGCTTTTTTATCAGCTCATCAGCAACAGCGTTTGGAACTCTTCCATATTTTAGGAATTCCATAGTGAATTCTGCTTTTCCCTGTGTAGAAGAGCGGAGAATTGTAGAGAATCCGAACATCTCGGAAAGCGGAACCTCAGCATTTACTGTTGACTGGTTGTTCTCATCTGTAGACTCAAGAATTACACCACGTCTCTGGTTGATAAGACCGAACATATTTCCCTGGAATTCTGTAGGTCCCTCAATAGAAACCTTCATAATCGGCTCAAGGATAACAGGCTTTGCCTTCTCATAAGCTTCACGGAATGCTCCGATTGCGGCAGTCTGGAATGCAATGTCAGAAGAGTCAACAGGATGGTACTGACCATCGTTGATTGTGATTTTGACTCCGACAACTGGCGCCCCAATAAGAGAGCCTTTTTCCATTGCACGGCGGAAACCCTTGTCACACGATGGAATATACTCGTTAGGAATAGCGCCGCCCTTGATTGCGTCAACAAACTCGTAGTCCTTGTCTGCCAATGGCTCCATGAAACCTGCAACACGTCCGTACTGTCCAGAACCACCAGTCTGCTTCTTGTGAGTGTAGTTGAAATCTGCACGGGCTGTAATAGACTCGCGGTAAGCTACCTTTGGAGGTGTTACTTCGACTTCGCACTTATACTCACGCTTCATGCGCTCAACGTAAACAGCCAGATGAAGCTCTCCCATTCCCTTGATGATAGTCTCGTTAGACTCAGGGTCAAGCTCTGTCTGGAATGTAGGATCCTCTTTTGTAAAGCGGTTAAGCGCTTTTGCAAAGTTTGCGGCCATAGACTTGTCTTTCGGCCTGATTGCCTGGGAAATAACAGGCTTTGGAACAAACATAGAAGTCATAGCGACGTTTATTCCTTCGCCACAGAATGTGTCTCCAGAAGCGCAGTCAACACCAAATAAAGCGCAGATGTCGCCAGGCTCACCGACCTGTATGTCTTCCATCGCGGAGGCGTTCATGCGTACAAGACGTCCAACCTTGAATCTTTTTCCTGTGCGGGTGTTTGTAAGCTCCACTCCCTTTGGAATTCTTCCCTGGTAAATGCGGATATATGTAAGCTGTCCGAACTGTCCATCATCGAGCTTGAATGCAAGCGCGACAGCAGGCTTGTCAGGAACGTTGAAAAGCTCAATCTGCTCCTCGTTCTTGTCTAGGTCAAGCGCATAGTTATGTACTTCTGTAGGATTAGGAAGATAACGCACAACACCGTCAAGGAGAGGCTGAATTCCCTTGTTTACGTGCGCAGAACCGCAGAAAACTCCTACAAACTGCTCTGCGAGTGTTCCTTTGCGGATTGCGGCGATGAGCTCTTCTTCTGAAGGCTCTGTTCCTTCAAGAACTTTCTCCATAAGAGCGTCGTCAAAATTAGCCGCCTCCTCAAGAAGCTCCTGGTGATAGCGTGCCGCATCATCCTTCAAGTGGGCAGGAATCTCCGCATAGCGCACGTTTTCTCCGTTGTCGCCGTCAAAGTAAATGGCCTTCATTCCAACCAGGTCAACGACACCCTCAAGCTTGTCCTCAAGACCGATTGGAAGCTCTACCATGTGCGCGTTCAAAGCGAGCTTGTCGCGAAGCTGTCCGCATACACGGATTGGATTTGCACCCTGGCGGTCGCACTTGTTGACGAAAGCAACACGAGGTACATGATAGCGCTTGAGCTGGCGGTCTACAGTGATTGACTGTGACTGAACTCCAGCAACAGCGCAGAGAATCATGATTGCGCCGTCAAGAACGCGAAGCGAGCGCTCAACTTCTACTGTAAAGTCTACGTGACCTGGAGTGTCAATCAGGTTGATTGTTGTGTCTTTCCATTGAACCTGTGTAGCCGCTGACTGGATTGTGATTCCACGCTCACGCTCCAAATCCATACTGTCCATTACAGCGCCAACACCGTCTTTACCACGAACTTCGTGAATCTGGTGAATCTTGTTGCAATAGAACAAGATACGTTCAGAAGTTGTTGTCTTACCTGAGTCAATGTGGGCACTGATACCGATATTACGAACTTTGGTAATATCAAAAGCCATATTGTTACCTCTCAAAAAAGATTTGCAAGATTAAACCGGAAGAAAAAGTCATTGGATAAAATGATTTCAACATAGCGGTAATAAGAGAATATAACTGAAAATCCTCTATTATTCAATTGGTAAAACTTAAAAAACGGTTTAATTTCAGGCAGAAAGGCTTGCCTATAAATCCATGTCCAGTGAAATCTTTACTGATGATGATACATGCTTTCTTTTTATTTTCCAGCTGGCGGACAGAGAGCATTTTGCGCTGTCTTTTTCTCTATTCTTTAGGACCGTATCAAATCCTGCCGAAAGAGACAGTCTTCTCATTTTTCCAAAACCGGCTTTCGCATTTACCGAGATTGTCTGCTTAAGCTTGTCCTCAGAGCTTTCTGGAGGATAATGCCTGGCAGACATGCTTAGAGTGCCACGGACAATCCTTGTGTTGTGAGTAGAAGATGCGCTGAGGGCGTAGTATTTGTCCGGTCTGTAGGATTTTGACGGAGGTGTTCCGGAAAGAAGGATGTTTGCGGCTGTTAGGACTGTCTTGAGTGATGATGATTTTGTCTCGGCCAGAATTCCGCAGGAAGCCTTGCCGACATTTATTGATGCGACAGAGGAGCTTCCTGTGATTTTCCATGTCTCACTCGCTGTTATCCCTAGACGCAGAGACAGATTCGGGCGTGCAAGCATAATAAGCTGGGGATTTACGTAAGCCTGCTCAACAGTTTTTATTACGGATGAATTTGCAGAAATCAATGGAGCGGCAAGAGGAGAATCTTTTTCTGTCGGTATTGCGAACCAGCCAAACTCAACAAGGAAAGGGCCTGCGCCAGTGCGGAGTTTTGAGTTTATCCAGAGGGAGTTATTGTTCCACGGGCTTTGATGGATACCTGCTAGCACATTGAGCTTTAGAAAAGGGCTTATAAAGGAGCTTTCCCAGGAAAGCGCATGCCGCCACTCACCTTCAAATGAACAGCTGTTCTTAGACAAATAGGATGATTTGTTTTCAAGATAAAAACGGCCGCCGCTAAGATGACTTTGAAGTTTTGTGTATTTTGTAAATTTAATCTTAACCCCCACCGATGAAAGAACTGTCTTGTCATCAATATATGCGGTCTGCATAGTAATCGGGATATTCTGCTTTGATAAATCAACCTCGCAGAAAAGAGAGAGCCTTTCTTCCGTTGAGGTGAGTGTCGGGAGAGACGAGCCTATACCAGATGAGAGGTAGAACCCTTTTGATAGCGGGGTTGATGGCAATGAAGGTACGGGATTCTTCAGACGGGAAAAAGCTCTTGAGTAGGATATATTTCCCGCCTTTATCGTTGCCGGAATTGTGTCCTTTGATAGAAAGATTTCTGCTCCATAGCGTGGACTGTCAAAGATAGAGGAGAAATCCTTTTTCTTGAATGCGCTTGACAGTGAGCTAAGCTCGCTTTTTGGAATTTTTATGAATGACCGGAGATTAGCAAGAGAGGAGTCAAGCACAATTCCCGCCGCGCCTGTAAATGTGCTTTTTCTTTCATCTGATATGCAAAGCGTTCCTGATGCCTTTAAGGCAAGAGGACAAAAAAACGGCTCTCCATAAAGGAAAGCCGTTTCCAAGATTAAAGCGATTGATATAGTTAAAACTGTTTTTCTCATCACAGATAATATTGTCCGAGAAAAACAGTTTCCGCATATTTTTTTTATAAAAAATCAGTTTTTTACCACATAGCTGCTTGCATTTGCAAATTCGTTGGTCGCCGCAATTCTTTTCTGCCAGTATTCAGCCTCGCTCTTTGTTGTGTATGGACCTACACGGACGCGGTAGAAAAGCTTTCCTTTTGAATCCTTGTATGTGAACACTTCATTTGGAATCTTGTTTGCCTCAAGAGCGGAGCGGGCGTTGTCTGCGGATTTCTTTGCCTCGTATGAGCCGACTTGAATCCAGTAAGTTGAAACCTTTGCGATGGCAGAGGCTGTTTTTGCCGGAGTCGCGGCGCTCTTCTTTGCTGAGGAAGCGTTGGCAGAAACTTTAGGCGCAGAGGTGACTGCGGCATCTTTCTTTGCCGTTGTTTTTGTGGCTGCTGGAGCCGGAGCGTAGTAGCTTTCAGAGCTTGGCTTATAGCTTGGTGTTGTCTGCGTCTGCTCTGGTACTGCCGCTGCGCTCATCTGCGCGGCGGTATAGTTGTTCTGAGGTGTAACAGTTGCGACAGGAGCAGGCGACGACTTTAGTGAGTTAAGATCAATTGTTGTTGTGTTTCCAGTTCCGTAGACAAGAGTGTTATCTGTGAACACTGTGACGTTTCCTGCTGTCATTGCGGCAGATGTTTTTTCAGGAGAGCTGCTTGCCGTCTCCTTTGCAGCATCTGGAGTTTGTGTCTGGCTTGTATCTGGAGTTTCTCCGGCAATTGAATCCTGCTCATAAAGAGGAGCTACACCTTTGTCTGCGCTGCCGTAAGGAAAAGCAGGTCTCTGGCTTGGAGGAACGCCTGGCTCAAATCCTGTTTCCGGAGCCTTTGCGGAAGATACAAATCCGTCTGCTGGATTGTAATATGTTTTGGCCTGATCGTTTTTCTGAAAAGAAAGAAGAAGAGCTGCGCCTATAACGACAAGAAGAAATACACCGGCCGCGGCTACAATCCATAATGTTCTTTTTTGTTCCATATCTTTTATCTCCCAGAAAGGGCAGCTTTTATAACTAAAAAATGTTTAGTTTTGCCCATATTCTTCTTATCGGAGATAGAGAAAATTTGTTTAGAAAATTTTACTACTGCGTAAACCTGCTGTGCACACCGCTCATAGTGTATGCACACAATGCTTATACTGTATGCGCGGACTGCATATAGCGTATGAGCACACTGCGCATAGAGTATGCGCACACTGCGAGCGATAATTAGGACAATAAACGCTTAATGAAACTCTCCCCAGGTTTTCCCGCTTTCAACGCTTACTCTGAGAGGCACGTCCAGATGTACTGCGTGCTCCATTTTTTCAGTGATAATTGCGATTGTGTCGCTCACGGCTTTTTCGTTGTCAGGACACTCCAGTATAAGCTCGTCATGCACCTGGAGCAGAAGCTTTGCTCCAGTCGGATTCTTTTGCAGCGTGTCATAGACATCAATCATCGCCTGCTTCACAATATCAGCTGCGCTTCCTTGTATAGGACTGTTCTTCGCAATTCTTATCGCACCTTCTTTTTCCAGCCTGTTTGCGGAGTTGATTCCACGGATCCAGCGTCTTCTTCCCATTATTGTTTCCACATATCCGTTCTCTTGCGCGCTTGCGACATTTTTGTCAAAGAAATCCCGTACTCCTGAATAAATCATAAAGTAGTTTGCTATAAATTCCGCAGCCTGAGCCCTGCTTATCTTTAAGTCCTTTGCGAGCGAGAATGCGCCCATGCCGTACATAAGTCCAAAGTTCAAAGTCTTTGCGCTCCGTCTCATTTCTGGTGTGACTTCTGCCATAGGAACTCCGTAGATTAAAGACGCTGTTGACTTGTGCACATCTATGCCTTCATTGAATGCGCCGCACAAATTCTTGTCTTTGCTCAGATGCGCAAGGACCACAAGCTCTATCTGCGCATAGTCTGCGCTTATAAGAACTTTCCCCTCAGGCGCGGTGAACGCAGAGCGGATTTTTCTTCCTTCCTCAGAGCGCACCGGTATGTTCTGCAAATTAGGATCCTTGCTTGAAAGCCTTCCTGTCGCAGTCCCTGTCTGCATGAAAGTTGTATGAATCCGCCCGCTGCTGTCTGTCATTTTTGGCAGGGTCTGGACATAGGTTGAAAGGAGCTTTGCCTTTGTCCTATAGTCAAGAATCATCCCAGGAACCTTGTCATGTTCTCTTAGGCTCTCAAGCGCATCTGTGTCTGTGGAGTATCCCGTCTTTGTCTTTTTTCCAGGCTTAAGCCCTCGCTCATTAAAAAGAACCTCGCTCAGCTGCTTTGGAGATGCTATGTTGAATTCGTGTCCGACTTCCCTGTAAATATCTTTTTCCGCCGCCAGTATTTCCGTCTTAAGCTCTTGCTCATAGCGCTCAAGGCATTTGGAATCAAGGTGAATCCCATTCTTCTCCATTTCTGCAAGGACAGGCAGGACTTTCATTTCCATATCAGCAAACAGTTTCCATAGACCTTCCTTTTTAAGCTCAGATTCAAGGAGCTGCCACAGCCTCAATGTAAAGTCCGAGTCCTCTGCGCCGTATCTTGCCGCCACGTCAATCTTTACATCCGCAAAAGTCTGGTCTTTTCCGACAATCTCATCGTATTCAGTTCCTTTTAGCCTAAGCTTTTGTTCCGCAAGGGTCTCCAGGGCATACGGACTCTTGCCAAGCCGGTCAGGTTCTAAGAGCCATGCGGCAATCATAGTGTCGCAAAGTATGAATCCAGGGCGTTCTCCGCCATGTTGAGAAAGCTCGCCATTGCAAATAAGATCAAGCCCGTTGCTTGCAAGGACTTCAATGTCAAACTTTGCATTGTGCATTGCGACTTTCGTCGATGACATAAAAATTCTCCGCAGCTGATCAAGAGCGTCTTTCTTGGCAACCATAGGCGGAGCAAAAAGAGGGTTCTCATTCAAGATAAGCGGAACATAAATTCCTTCTCCTGCCTTATATGAGAGGGAGAAGCCGACTAGATTTGCCTGCATAGTGTCAAGGCTGTCTGTCTCTGTGTCAAAGGCGACTGTTTCTGCTGACAAGGCAGCATCTACAAACTTTCTCAAGTCGTCAAGGCTAGTGCATGCGCTGTACTTGCCCTCATTCCTCTTTATATCAGGAACAGCCTGCTCTGTAGAGATTGCGCTGTTTTCCAGTCCGTTTGTTTTTTCTTTGACAGAAGAGCTTTCACCTCTTGCAAGCTCTGAATATGTCTTTGCAAGCGCCGGAAGCTCTCTCCTTGTCATCTCCTCGCTGAAAGCTGCAAAGTCCGCGTCCTTTATGCACAGATCTTCAAAGCTTTTAAAGCCTTCTCCAGTTTTTTCAATAGGCACATTCTCTTCCAGGGTAATAAGCTTTTTTGACAGATATGCGTTGTCTTTCCCTAAACGGAGTTTCTCCCCTGTGTTTCCTTTTATTTCTTCTGCATGAGCGTAAATTTCTTCTATTGTTCCATACTCGCTCACCAGCTTCGCAGCGGTCTTTGGTCCGATTCCAGCCACTCCAGGAACATTGTCCGCAGAGTCTCCTGTCAGGCTGAGCAAGTCAAGAATGTTTGCCGGCTCAACTCCCCATTCGGCTTTTACCGCATCCGCATCATATTCCAGCCAGGTCTTTGCCTTATCCGGCTTAAGTATATGTATGTTGTTGTCAGCAAGCTGTTGGAGGTCCTTGTCTGCGCTTAGCACAAGGCATTTCCTGCCGTCTTTCTCGCATCTTCTTGCAAGAGTGGCGACAATATCATCAGCCTCGTATCCGTCACATCTAAGCACCGGTATTCCCAGAACTTTTAGACATTCTTCTATCATGGGAATTTGCGCTTTTAGATCCTCAGGTGTCTTTGTTCTAGTTGCCTTGTAGTCAGGAAAGGCCTTGTGCCTGAATGTAGGTGTGCGGCTGTCCATTGCGGCGGCAAAATACCGCGGTTTGAAATTCTTGAACAGAATGCTCAGATTGCGGAAGAACCCGAACACAGCGCTTATGTTCTGGCCATGAGAATCGGTGAGCGGGCGTGAGAAGAATGCGTAGTATTCGCGGAAAATGAGACCGTAGCTGTCTAGAATGTAGAGAGTGTTTTCATCTTTAAAGTCTGTCATGCCAGCTATTATAAAGGCAAAGGGCTAAAAAAGAAAGTTTGCTGCTGACCGCAAGATAAGCTAAACTGAAAAATGCGGGACGCCGAAAATAAACAAGGAAATTCCAGATTTTTTGCGGGAGGAAAATTGACATGGGATACATGAATAGCGCTTACGCCGCCTATAAGGACACAAATATCAGGACTGCCAGCCAGGGCAAACTGATTGTCCTTTTATATGAAGGGGCGATAAAGAATCTTGTCGCGGCAAAAGGGTGCTTTACAGAAGATGGAAAAGTTGAGACAAAAAATATAGAGAAATTCGGCAACTTCATTATGAAAGCCCAGGACATTATAAGCGAGCTTCAGTCAAGCCTTGACATGGAGAAGGGCGGTCAGATTGCATCCAGCCTTATGTCGCTTTATATTTACTTTAACCAGGAGCTTATGACCGCTAATATCAGCAAGGATTCTAAGAAACTTGATTTTGTGCTCGACAAGATGAAAGAGCTTTCTTCTGCCTGGGAAGTGGCCGCAAACAGCCAGGCCAATGTCGGCGCAGACAGCAGAATTGGCGCAGGGCTGAATATCCAGGGTTAGACGCTATTGGAGGGTGATATGGAACTTACTCAGGCTCAGATTGATGAAAGAGTTGCTGTCCTAAGACGGTTTAAGACGCTGCTGGAACAGCAACGGGATAAATTCAGAGAGTATCTTCATGTGCTGGAGACGCAGCAAGGCAAGATAGAAGAGGATGACGGAGATGCGATAGCAGCCCATGCGGAACTGGAGCAGCAGATTGTTGCGAATATCTCCAGCCTGCAGAAAGTCATACTCCCAATCCAGAGTATGTACACCACCGCTGATACGGCAGGCGCATACAGTCATGGTACGGAGCTTGACAGCAAGGCCCAGGTCGTTAAGATGCAGAATGAGCTTGCGGATCTCCAGAAAAAGGTTCTTGTCCAGAACGAGCGCAACAGGAATCTCCTTAAAATTCATATAGAGCAGATAAAGAAACAACTGAATGATGTGCGGATCGCAAATCCTTACCGTGGCAGGCGTTCTATTTATGCGGACTCAGGAAAAGCTGAAAGCACTTTTGCAATAGAAGCGTAATATTCAAATCTTCAATTGTTTATTGTCGCAAGTTTTATTATAATAACGAAACTTATAATTGAACTTACTTGTTATGTTATTATTGAGGAATAAATGAGCGACGAACAGAAAAAAGAACAGTCACAGCAGCAGGATGCTCCTGCTGAACAGAAAAGAGCTGCTCCGGAAAATAAACCAGATAAAGGAGAGGGCGATTCTCCTAAGAAGCCAGGTATTCCTGTTCCGGGAAAAGACAGCGGACAGGATAATGATCCATTCAACTTTTTCCGCCTCTCAGTTGATGAGCCGGAAAAAGACAGCAACCGCAACGGAAAAAAACCTCATCGTTTTCCTTTCTTTACAGCTCTTGCTGCGACAGTCATAGCCCTTGCCCTCATAAATATGTTCCTGCTTCCCAAGCCGGACAATACAATCTCTTTCTCGCAGTTCAGAACTCTTGTTGAGAACGGCGCAATTGTAAGCGTTGAGCTTGGCGAGAATACATTTACAGGATACGGGCCGGTTATCCATTCTGACGAGACCTCCCTGGACAGCGCATCGGGAGAGGATTCCCGCTCGACGGGAAATCCTTTTATTGACAATCTTTCAAGGCTCCGTTCTCAGCAAAACGCTTCGGAAAACCGCAAGGTCTACCGCACGACAGGCGTTCTTATGCAGAATTTTATCCAGCTCTTGGACGAGAAAGGCGTTGAGTACAGATTTGTTGTCAAGCAGTCAAACTGGTTCATTCAGCTTCTTGTAAATCTTGGATTCCCTATCGCGCTTTTGCTTCTTATGTATTTCTTTGTCTTCAGACGGCTTGGCAGTGGAATGGGCGGAATGGGCTCAATATTCGGCGGAGGCGGCGGCAGGGCAAAGACAATTGAGGAAGGCCAGGTCAAGACCCGATTTGCAGATGTCGCCGGAGTTGATGAGGCCAAAGAGGAGCTGATGGAAGTTGTTGATTTCCTAAAAGAGCCTAAGAAGTATACGGACATCGGCGGAAAAATTCCAAAGGGTGTTCTTCTTGTCGGTCCTCCGGGAACAGGAAAGACTCTCCTTGCGCGTGCTGTCGCAGGAGAGGCTGGAGTTCCGTTTTTCAGTATCTCGGGATCTGACTTTGTGGAGATGTTTGTCGGCGTAGGAGCAAGCCGTGTCCGCGACCTTTTTAGGCAGGCGAGAGAAAAAGCTCCTTGCATTATTTTTATTGATGAAATTGACGCGCTTGGCAAGAGCCGAATGAATGGCTATGGCGGCGGAAACGATGAGCGTGAGCAGACATTGAACCAGCTTCTTGTTGAGATGGACGGATTCGAGAATGAGAAAGGTCTTATAGTTCTTGCGGCAACCAACCGGGCAGATATTCTGGATCCCGCTCTTCTGCGACCTGGACGTTTTGACAGACAGGTTCCTGTAGAGAAGCCTGATGTAAAGGGCAGGGAAGAGATATTAAGGATACACTCAAAGAATGTAAAGCTTGATGACGATGTGGATTACACTTCAATCGCGCATGGAACTGTAGGCTTTGCCGGAGCTGATCTTGCGAATGTTGTGAACGAGGCCGCCCTTATGGCCGTCCGCAATGGACGCAAGAAAGTTACTATGGATGACTTTAACGAGGCGATTGACAAGGTTAGCATCGGTCTTAAGAAAAAAAGCCGGAAAGACAACAAGAAAGAGATGCGCCTTGTTTCTGTCCACGAGACAGGACATGCTCTTGTCGCAGCCTTTACTCCAGACTTCGCTCCTGTAAATAAAATCACGGTTGTTCCCCGTAGCCACGGTGTCGGAGGATTTACCCAGTACCGTGAGGAAGAAGAAAAGAATTTTATGACCCGCAAGGACATAATCAATGAGGTTGACAGCTGCCTTGGCGGACGCGCGGCTGAGGAGGTCATTCTAGGCGATATTTCTACTGGAGCGTCAAATGATATTGCCCGTGCGACAGATCTTATAAAAAAGATGATTACGGACTACGGAATGTCCGGCAAGTTCAAGAACATGACATTGGGAAAAGGTGTTCTTGGCAGGCAGGGAAGCGACCCTAATATTTACCGTGAGTTCTCTGAGGAGACGCAGCGGTATGTTGATGAGGAAATAGCCCGTTTAATGGATGAGCGGTACAAGCATGTTTTGGCTCTTCTAAAGGAACATAAGGAGCTTTTGGACTTTATAGCAAAACGTCTTGTTGAGATCGAGACAATGGACGGAAAAGAATTCTATGATATTGTCAAAGGCGAGGCTCATTGCAAGGAGCTTGCAAAACAGGCTGCTGAAAACGCTGAAAAGGAAGAGTAACTATGAAAAAAATATTTGTCATGACATGTCTTTTGCTCAGCGGCGTTGCTGCATTTTCCCAGACAATTCTGACAGCCGCTGCTTTCTTTAAAACAGTTTCTGAGGAATATGGAAAAATCGAGGACTACGAGGCAAGCATAGATATAAAAATGGCAAAAAATGCAATGGAAGGGAAAGTGAGCTTTAAAAGACCAGACCTTCTGCGTATTGATTTTACAAAGCCAGAGGATCAGGTTATCTGCTTTAATGGCGACATGCTTACAATTTATCTTCCAGGACAATCCGCAATCCTAAACCAGAGCGTAGAGTCTTCTGGAACTGGCTCCTCTGCGAATCTTGCGACTCCGCAGGGGCTTTCTCTTATGAGCCGCTATTATTCAGTTGCCTATGAGAGCGGGCAGGATCCTGTTCCCCTTGAGGACGGAAGCACAGAGATGGTTGTAAAGCTTGTTTTGAGCCGCCGCAATACGACGGAGGCTTTCCGCTATATTTATCTTTCTGTTTCGCCGGATACAAAGCTTATCCGTAGAATAGAAGCGGTTACACCTCAGAATGAGAGATTCCAGTTTGATTTTTCAAATTATGTCATAAATCAGGGAATCTCTGATCAGCGTTTCATTTACGATCCTCCTACATCTGCAAACAACTACAATAACTTCTTGTTTACAGACCAATAGTGTTATTTTATTTAGGTATCTGACAAATTTGATTTATATTTATCTGGAGAAGTCTTGTAAAGATGGAAAGTTACGGTGCAATTTTAAGAAGCAAAAGAGAGGAAAAAGGACTGGATCTTGATTCAGTCTCGAGGGACACGGCAATTGCGTCCTCATTTCTAAAAGCTCTTGAGAATGAGGATACGTCAGTTTTTCCCGGTGAACCGTACTTGGTTGGATTTTTAAGAAATTACGCTGACTATCTTGGGGTAGACAGCGCAAAAGTTATTCAGCTTTACCATTCTAAGACCTTGCAAGAGTCTCCTGTTCCAGAGGGACTTATTGTCCGCGAGAGACCTAAATTCTTGGTTCCTCTTATTATTGTTCTTGCAGTGTTGCTTGTCGCGGCCGGTACTGTGTTTTGTGTTTATACTTTAAGACGAAATATTGAGGAAAAAGAAGCGGCGGTTGCTTTGGAAAAAAGTTCCCAGGGGAAAAGATATGAGCTTTCAGAAAAGCCTATGCAGACCCGCTTGTACAAGGGAGATCAGCTCGTGCTAAGAACTGCCGAGGGGGATGTTGTTATCACAGTGGCAGGAACTGTCGGCAATCTTGCTCTGGAGACTCCTGCTGGAGTGCAGCATATTGAGCTTTCTGAGGAGATAGAGCTTGATATAGACGGTGACTCTTTGCCGGATATGATTGTCTATGTTTCAGATGTTTCTTCAGAGGAAAATGACAGGGGAGCCGAGGCAAGAATTCTCGTAAAGAGCGGGGCTAGCTCGCCTTTGGGAGAAACAAAGCTCTCTGATATTCCTAATGCAGAGGATTTGCCTCAGGGACAGAACAGGACTGTTATCTTTGAGGACACGAGGGCGTATCCTTTCACCCTGCGCGCTGATTTCCGCGGTGGCTGTGTGTTCCGTTATCGCTTAGATAGAAAAGAAACTGTCGAGGACTACTTTACGAGCGGTGATACTGTTAATATGACAGCAAGCAACGGAATCCGTCTGTGGATTTCCAACGGCAGCACTGTAAAGCTTCAAGTTCTTGCCGCATCAAAAACTTATGACCTTGGAATTGCAAAGGCTGGACAGGTTGTTGTTCAGGATGTGCGCTGGATAAAAGACACGGATGGAAAATATAAGCTGGTAATAAATGAGCTTGACTAATTTTTTTATAGACCAGCACGGATGCGCAAAGAACCAGGTTGATGGAGAAATCCTTATTTCCCATCTTACGAAAACTGGCGAATGGAGACAGGTTTTTGACCCTTCTGATGCTGACTTGATTATTATTAATTCATGCGGATTTATTGAGTCGGCAAAAACCGAATGTCTGAATGCAGTCCTGAATGCAAGAAAGGAATATCCGTCCGCAAAGATTCTTCTTGCCGGCTGTCTTGCCGAGCGCTATGCAAAGGAATTATCAGAAAGCCTTCCCGAGGCAGATGGTTTTTTTGGCAACGGAGATCTTGATAAGATTGTCTTGACTGCAAGAGATGTGATGGAGAATAAGCGTCCTGTGCATAAGTTTGCGCAGAAAGGCGTGTGCGGAGCGGAGAGAAATCTTCTTCTGTCATTTGCAGGGACTGCGTTTGTAAAGATAACAGAAGGCTGCAATAACCGCTGCTCGTTCTGTGCTATTCCTATTATAAGGGGAGAGCTCCGCTCGCGCCC
>CAZURC010000017.1:0-7555 GCA_964623405.1 uncultured Treponema sp. | reverse complement strand
TTTGATATTCCATTCCAGAGCGGTGACAATGATATTATTCTTCGTATGCATCGTACCGGAACCAAAGAAAAATATCTGGATATAATCAATAAAATAAGAGGTTTCTTTCCCGATGCGGCAATCAGAACAACGTTCCTTGCGGGATTTCCAGGAGAGACAGATGAGCAGGCTGAGAACACCCTTGATTTTCTCAGGGAGATACACACGGACTGGTCCGGCTGCTTTCCATATTCCAGAGAGGATGATACACCGGCATACAGCTTTAAGAAGCAGGTGCCGACAAAGACTTCTGAAAAACGCGCCGCCCGCCTTGTTGCGTTGCAAGGACAGATTACAGAGGAATGTCTTAAGAAACGCTGTGGCAAGGAATACGATGTAATTGTAGAGGAAGTTCTTGCTAAGAACAAAGATTTCCCAGAAGAGGGCATTGCGATAGGCAGGGCCTGGTTTCAGGCGCCGGAAGTTGACGGCTCGGTCGTTATAAACTATGACCGTTCGGATGCAAAGCAGCGCCGTGCAGTCCTTCCAGGAAGACTTGTCCGTGTACGGATAAACAGCTCAGGAGCCGTGGATTTGAACAGCGATTTTTTGTGTGACAGTCCAATTAACAAGGATATTAAGAAACCTGAGCTGATTTTTGCGCAGGAAATAGGCAAATGAGCGGGATTCCTTCATATCTTGATGTGCTTAATGAGGAGCAAAGAGCCGCTGTTGTGCATGAAGGCTCTCCTCTGCTGATTCTTGCTGGCGCCGGCTCTGGAAAAACACGTGTAATCACAACAAAGATAGCCTATCTTATAAGTGAAAAGGGAGTTGATCCTTATCGGATTCTTGCTGTTACGTTCACGAAAAAGGCGGCGAATGAGATGCTTCAGAGAGCCGTCAACATTGAGAGCAGAGCTAAGTATTCACAGATAAGGACATTCCATTCATTTGGAGCATGGTTCTTGCGCTTGAATGCGGAGGCGGCAGGAATAGATCCTAATTTTACTGTCTACGACGATGATGACATGGTTACTCTTGTGTCCAAGTCAAATCCTCTCCTTACACGGCAGCAGTCATCCCATTTTGCCCATATCATCAGTCTTTGCAAGGATTACTGCATAATGCCGGAAGATGAGCTGGCTATAAAGCATGTTGAAAGTGACCCTGATTTTCCCCAGATTTATTTGAACTACACGAACCGTCTGCGTGAGACAGGCAATGTTGACTTTGGCGATTTGATTCTCCTTCCCATGCTTGTTCTCAAAACAAACGAGGAGATCCGCGCTAGAATCCAGGACAGATTCAGGGTTGTTATGGTTGATGAGTACCAGGATTCAAATGTGGCGCAGTTCCGTCTTTTGCAGTTTCTTGCCGGGAGCCAGACTTACGTTTGCGTTGTCGGTGATGATGACCAGAGCATTTATAAATTCCGCGGGGCTGAGATCCAGAATATACTTCAATTTAAGAACCAATTTCCAGGAACAGATGTGATCCGGCTGGAAAGCAATTACCGCTCAAAAGAGCCGATTCTTCTGGTTGCGAACGATATTGTCAAGAACAATACCGGACGGCTTGGAAAGAGCCTGAGGTCTGAGCGCGGAGAAGGAAAGAAACCTGTTCTCGCTTTCCTCCAGAACCAGGATATTGAAGCTCAATTTTGCGCAGATCTTGTAAGCCAGGCACATGATATGGGTGTCCATTTTAGCGACTGGGCAATCCTTTATAGAACAAATGCTCAGTCCATGGGGTTTGAGTCGGAATTCCTGAGAAGGAAAATTCCTTACAAAGTTGTAGGCTCATTAAAATTCTATGAGCGGGAAGAGATAAAGGATATACTCGCATATCTATCATTGCTTGCAAATCCACGCGATGAGATTGCGTTCCGGCGCATAATAAACAAGCCTGCAAGGGGCATTGGAGCGACAACGCAGGACAAGCTTGTGGACTCCTTTAGAAAAGGAGAAGCTAGCGACTATGTTGACTCCTGCCTTAAAAACGGGGCTTCGCTTTCAAAAAAAGCAAGGGAAGGGGCTGGCGCCTTTACGGAAGTAATGGACTTGCTGAAAAAAACTCTTGGAAGCGCAGATAAGAATCTTTCTGTTTTAGTTGATGCTGTCTCGGATAAGTCGGGGCTGCGGGAATATCATGCGGGAAAGGATGAGATTTCTGGTACACAGCGAGAGGCGAATATCCAGGAGCTTTCAAATTCGGCTGTGCCGTACAAAGCGACGATGGAAGGACTCCTGGATTTTCTTGATAATATAGAGCTTGATCGCACCCTTGAGAATAATGAGGATGGGGAAGAAGATAAGGACTGTGTTACTTTGATTACCCTCCATAACACAAAAGGACTTGAGTTTAGCCGCGTTATCATGACTGGCATGGAGCTTGGAGTCTTTCCGCGCGCTGATAAGGATGGAGATGAGCTTGAGGAGGAGCGGCGCCTATGTTATGTTGGAGTTACACGCGCTAAGGATGAGCTTTATATGACAGCATGCGCAATGCGCAGAATGTATGGGCATACGGAATATATGTCTCCGAGTCCTTTCCTTCAGGAGATTGAGCCTGATAATATCCGCATTATCGGCCACCTGCCGTTTGGCTTTAGGAAATCAGGCTCTGATAGGGTTGCAGCCTCCCATAACGGAGATTTCGGAGTTCTTGGACTTAGCCATCCTGATACAGAGACAGATCCTATAAAGCGTAAATACAGCTGCGGTGCAAAAGTCTATCATGACGACTATGGCTATGGCGTTATCACTTCCTCCTCATCCACAGATGATGGAGAGTATGTGATAACGGTAGGCTTTGAGAATGGCGGCACAAAGAAATTCCTTCCTAAATACCAGCAGGCAGCGCTTATGGTTATAAAGGATTAGAAATAGTTGTTCCTATGTAATCTTTTCCTTGAAGTATAGCGCGGATATTCTCAAGGTTTTTCCCGCCTGCGCAGATTACTCTCAAGTTCATTTTCTGTGCTTTCTGGCTTGCAATCGGGTCAAATGGACAGTTTTTACCAGGAGACCACTCATCACCGACAATTTTCCTAAAGTCGCTCCAGGAGATACTATCAATTGGCTTTGCGTCTGGATTTTTGCGCGGGTCGTCAGTGTAAACTTTCTCAATATTGCTAAGATTCACGACAGTATCTGCTCCGAATTTCTGGGCTAGAAGGACAGCGTCGTTATCTGTTGAAAAACCAGGTTTCCAGCCTGCCGCAAGCAGGACTCTTCCTGTAAAGTCCTTTGCCGCTGTAGGATCGGTGACAACAGCTTCTTTGCATAGATTTCCAAAGCATGCTTTTACAAGCTGCGCATTAAGGCGTGTAGCCATGATTCCAATCCAGTCAGCCTCGTCCGTTTCTTTGTCCGCAGAAATTCCTGTCGCATCCCTGAACGCTTTTTGATAGATTCTCGCAGGGCCGCCTCCGCCGACAACAAAGATAAGCTTGTCCTCTCTATTTTTTTCAAGATAGTCTTTTACCATTGACACAAATTTAGTGATAAACTCAACATCAGGCCCTTCAGGAGCAACAATCGACCCACCTACTGACAGAACTTTTACAGACATTTTTTCCTCCATGTTTTTAATTCTATATTCTTGAGCAATTGCCTAGTAGATTCCTAGAACAGCGGGAATGTTCCATAGCGAGCTGTAAGCCGCAGTTCCCGATGATGATTCTTCCCAGATTGACTGCAGTGCATAAGAGCGGTCAAAATAAACAGTATGGCTGTTTTGTATAACTGGCCTTATTTCGTTAAACCCTCTGCTGAATGCTATGTGCTGGCTGTCAATGTTTCCAAAATAGAATTCTTGCGGGTCACCAACACTTTTGAAAGACTTATATTCCATTCCTGCGCCTAGAGCAATATCCACAGGAATCCAGCCAAGATTTTCTATATAGAATTCGCCCCACCAGTGGCTTTCTGTCTTTAAGTCAGAGTCGATTAGTATGCCACCGACAGGAATGGCGGGGATATCGAGAGAGCGCAGCAAGGTTATGTATACGATAGAAAAGTCATAGGCATCGCCAGAGCCTGTGGCTATCAAGTCCTTTGGTTTTGAGCCCTGTTTTCTTAGGCTTGTTAGCTGCCAGTTTTCAAGCATGTAGCTATAAATGAGCTTTGCCTGAAGATATGGATTCGCTTCACCTTTTACAATGCTGGAGGCAAGCGACTTGTATTCATCGTCGTCTGAGTTTATAAGGCTGTCCGCGGACGTATATGTTATATATAGGGCCCTGGTCTTGTCTTGAAAAGCCCTTGCGGCTTTAGGATTAACCTGAGTCTGCACAGCATACGTCTCAACAACAAAGCTCTGGTTAAAGCGGATTTTTTTCGGCTGTGTCTTAGAAAGCTCAAGCTGATGTATTATTGTATTCTGGTAGTTCTCAAAGACCGGAACTGGATTGCATTCTGTCAAGTCCGCGACAGGTTGCTGCGAGCTTTGCTGCGGGCGGGGAACTCTTAGAGAGAGAGACACGCTTGACTTTGGGCTGATATTGTCTATATCTGCCTCAAGCTGGATTATATATGTTTTTTTATCTATGTATTTTTTCGTTCCCACAGTCGGCTTTATCTCAAGGTATGTGTAGTTGCTTTTGCCTTTTTCTGTGACAATATAAATTTGACCAGAAACCGCTCCATCGGGCACTCTTATACGTACTTCGCTGTCGCTCCAGTATTCATAGTCATAATCGGTTTCACTTGCAGGAATATAGGATGATTCATCATTTGCATCTGTGTCATTGTCCCGTCCTGCCGTAAAGAATACTTTTGCATTGTTTCTAACTGTGCCAAAGTTTGTTCCTCCGAGCACCAGCAGGTTTCCTACTGCGGCTGATTTCGGCTCCGCAGATGAGATCACAGGCAGCGCTGTCTTTGTGTCTGGCGGAACTTCCACAGGGATGCCCGCTTCATTCGCAAAGAAGCTTGGCTTTGATTTTCCTGCTTTTGTTGAGACAATCACAAGACCGTCCTGGATATTAGGCGGAAGTATGAGCTTTATCTCGCTGTCCGTCCAGCTCAAGAATCCGGAGGCAGTGATTTTAGAGCCTCCGACCTCAACATAGTCCGAGGAAGTCTTTAGCGCTCCAAAGTTTGCGCCTTTTATTATCATGATGTCGCCAGGATAGCCTACGAGAGGATTTATGGAGGATATTACAGGAGTTTTATTGGTTTTATACGTGATTCCAGAGATGACTGCGAGCATAATAGCAATAACAGCCAATACGGACAGTGTCCTGAACAGCGGAGACTTGCGGAAAAGGAAAGTAAAAGATTTATCGGTCTTCAATAGTTCCAGCCTGGTTTAGAGGAATAGAGTGCAATCGCGGCAGTTCTATCCTAACATAGGCAGACGGATTGTTAAAGTCCGGGCGGAAAACATCAATGTCCGAGAAGTTTGACGCAAGGCTTGTGGCAGAAACAACCTTCTGGTTCTGATTGACAGGTGCTGAAAGAATCTGCTCCTCGCTGCTTGCCATTGTGTTTTCGGTCTCTTTTGCCGAGCTTAGTGCTGTCGAGAGCTTCAGCGTGTCAAGATTTCCATCTACAACGACTTTGTTTTCTTGAATAGGCTTTATTTCTGTGCGGGCAATCGCGGTTACATTTGAACGCGGGCCAACTGAGCCGGCAAACCTGACAGGAACAGAAATGACTGCAAGCACCGCAGCTGCGGCGGCAAATCCAACAGCCCATTTTGCGAATGGACGGTAAATATGAGTATTTTCAGCTCTTGCCGTATTCCTTGAGAAGCGGAGCTTTGTCTGCAAGCGCTCAAAGCTCTGGTTTATATAAGTCTGGTCAAGACGCATTGAAAGGGCGTCTTCCCTTAGCATTGCGGATATTTTCTTGAGTCTCTCAAGTTTTGCCTGGCATTTAGGACAAGAGGCAACATGAGACTCATATTTTTTTAGAAATTCTTGAGGAAGCTCGCCGTCGAGATAAATTGAATGAATATCTTTTTCAGGACAAATAGACATCTTCACCTCCAATCAGTTTTTCTAGCTGCTCACGGGCACGGAACATGCGTATTTTAACATTGCCTTCCGTAATCCCCAAAACTTTCCCGATTTCCTTATAATTTAAATCCCCGTATTCGCGGAGAATTATAACTTCCTTTAGGCTCTTAGGCAGTTTCTTTAGGGCCTCAACAGCGATTTTCTGGGTCTCTTGCCTAAGCAAATCTGTCTCGCCGGAAGTCTGCTGCCTTTTATCCTCGTAAAGAACTTTCTGGTATGCGTTGCGCTCACGCTTTTTGCGCAGCGCGTAATTTAGAGAGGCATTCTTTACTACACGTATGAGCCAGAATTTGGCATCGTTCATTGTTGGAAACGTCATGCCATTCTCGTTGGCTTTTATGAAAGAGTCATGAACCAAGTCTTCTGCTGCGTCCTCGTCATTTACAATCCGCCACGATATTTTGAACAAAAGCGCCATCGTCTCATTGTAGATTTTGCGGAAATCCGCAGGATCTGCTGCATTGAGAGACTTTTCACTTCCTTCCACACTGCTTAAAAACATTTCAGCTCCAAAAAGTTACAATAAAATTGGTTATTCAACACGGATAAAAACGGATGAAAAGGATGCACACGGATGGAATTTTGATTTAAGAACGACTTTCGTTAAAAACGAAATACTTTCGCATATCAAAATAAATTTATGGTTCTACTTGCGCTGCCTAAATCTGTGTTTATCCGTGTTACTCTGTGTTCATCCGTTTTGAATCTGTCAACCTCGCTTCCATGCAGGACCATTTGGCGTATCAATAATCGTGATTCCTCTAGCTGCTAGATCGTCCCTGATTTTATCGGCTTTAGCAAAGTCCTTCGCTTTTTTTGCCGCGGCTCTTTCCTCAACAAGCCTTGTGATTTCTTCAGCCTCAGGATCTCCTGAGTGGTCATCGGACTTTCCGGACACTTCTGTTTCCTTTTCCAAAAGAGAGAATGCGTTTTCAATCACTTTGAGAGAAAGAACTTTGTCCATAGTAAAAATATCAGCAAGGCTTCTGCTAGGCTTGCGGCCTTTGCCATTGGATTCTTTTTGCAAAGCCGCCATAGCCACAGGTGTAAGAAGGTCATTCTCTAGCCCTTCCCGGAATTTCTTGATATTCTCACTTGGCTCTATAATTTCTTTTTCCAGCGCGCTGAGTTTTTCTGCAAAGTTATCCTTTGTCAGATTCAGATTTTCTTCCGAATTTGCTTTTTTAATCAGCTTTGCAACACGTTCGTTCAATGCGGCGCGTCCGTTCTTCGCTGAGTCCATCGCATCCCACGAAAAATAAATCTGCTTCCTGTAGTGTCCGCCCAAAAGGAAAAATCTGTAGTCGAGCGCGTCATAGCCTTTGTCCAAAAGCGACTGAAGCCGCAGAAAATTTCCCGAAGACTTCGACATCTTGTTTCCGCCCTCAATCACAAGAAATTCATTGTGAAGCCAGTATTTGACCCACGGACCTTGTGCGCGTTCCTCCGGAGTAAAGCTTCCCTCCGACTGCGCAATTTCGTTTGTGTGATGAACCGGAATGTGGTCAACGCCGCCTGTGTGGATGTCGATGTGCTTTCCAAGATATT
>CAZURC010000016.1:22094-25806 GCA_964623405.1 uncultured Treponema sp. | reverse complement strand
GGAACAGTCTGCATTCCTAGATAGGTCTCGTTCTGAGGCTTCAGCATTTTTTTTATATCCGAGAATGAGATGAGAGTCGCTTCCTCCGGGTTAAGAAAATGCTGAACCTCATTGAAAAGAGCCTTGTTTCTTGCCTTTGCAAAATCCTCATTGGTTTCTGAGGAGAGAAGAGAGTCAGACATTCGATTCTCCTATAGTTTCCTCTTCTGGTGCGAAAAGATTAAGTATTATATGGCTGTATGCGTTTATGACGAGTGTTTTTTTGTCTTTCTTGTTTTTAACCGCTGTAAGACGCATGTCATTGGCATCGTAAAGATGTATATGGCCATGAATGAGATAGTCTGGGCTGAATTTGCTTATGAACCAGTTAAAACACTCAAATCCCTGGTGGCAAGGATCCTCCTTGTCATGTATATGGCGAGGGGGCGCATGTGTAAGGAAAATATCAAGGTACTTTCCATAGCGTATGCGGTTCCAAATCAGACCGGGAATCATTTTAACAAGAGCTAGCTTCATTTGAAACTCTGTATATTGGTTAAGTCCGTTATTATATCGTCTAGATCCTGATGCGCCTGATATTAGAAGCGGGCGTTTTTTCCCTGTCTTTGGATCAGTAATCATGAGATGCTTGTCGCGGAGATTCTTAAACCCCGCATAAGTCGCGCCGAAGCTTCCCCCCATGTCAAAAATGCTGCTTCCCTGGCTATGAGTCGGGTGAGCTCCCTTATGTGTGGTTTTCTTCTTGTGGTAGTAGCCGAATTCCGACAGATTGTGATTGCCGAATATAAAGAACGCAGGCTTGTTCAGCGTTGACACAATAAAGTCAATGTAGTCAGATGGCAGGTCTCCGGCGCATAGTATTGCGTCTACGGAAGCAAACCTTTTTTTTGCATGGTTGCTGTACACAAGCGGATCAATCTGGTCAGAAACGCATAGTATTCTCATTTTTTTTTGCTAGCTAAATATCTTAGATGCCGGCCTTTGCAAGTATTGTCTCCAGCTTTTCTTTTCCGACAAGCTCTATAGGACGGTTCTCTGCAAAGCCGGATGCGGAACTTGTAAATCCCGCTGATGCGCAGACTATCGCCTTCGTGCAGTTCAGTTTCTTTGACTGCTCAAGAAGTTTTCTGACGGCGGAGTCTTCTATTGCATCAGTCTCACGGCTAAAAATCAGAAGAAAAAGCTGTTTCCTTACATTCATCCAGTCATCGGCCTTGTGCTCAGTGCATATCATCATGCACCCCCATTTATGGGACTCAATTTTCTGCGCTGACATTGAGAATCCTGTCATAGCGGCTTTCTTGCAGATTTCAACGAATTCCTCTTGTGAGCAGGTCAGGTATTCTTTTAGAGAGTCGTTGGACTGCAAGTCTCGGTATTCAGAGAGCTTTGCAGACACATCGCGGAAAGAGTGGTTATGCTGATAGATAATCTGCCACTGCTCAATTGCCTTGTCTATGTCACGGTTTCTCTCGTAGCAGGATGCAAGGAAGTATCTAGCGTATAGAGTTTCCTGGGAATTCTCGTCTTTGGAAGCCTTTACAGCCCTGTCAAATTCAACAAGAGCATTGTCAATTGAATTCGCCATCATATAGCATGAGCCACGTTCAAGCAGCGCTCTCTGCCGGTACTCAGGATCCCGGAGAGCTTTCTCGAATGCGTTTACAGCTCCTGGATAATCCTTGTTTTCTTTTAGAATTTTGCCCAGGAAGTAGTAAGAGGAGTATGTCTCAGGGCTAAGGCTGATTGCGAGGTCAATTTCTTTCTTTGCCTCTGAGAATTGCTTTGCCCGGAACAAAAGAAGTCCCATAGCGGCGTGCGCCTTTACGTGCTTCTTGTTAAACTGAATAGCTTTCTGGTAAAAGCCGAGAGCAAGATCTGCCCTGCTTTTCTGCTCATAGAGTTTTCCGCAGTTAAAGTAGTTGTCTGCGTTTGATGGCTCAAGCTTTGTAAGAAGCAGATATTCCTTTAAGGCTTCTTCCGGCTGGTTGAATTTCAAGTAGAGCTGTGCAAGCTGGCGGCGGAAATCTTTCTCCGGAATCTTTGAGTCAAAAATAGCGTTCTGACTTACAAATTTGTATTCCATAAGGGCAAGCTCGTTTTTCTTGTCTGCAAGATAGGCTCTTCCTAGATAGTAATGCGCAAGGTAGTCCTTGGGGTCTTTTGTTATAATGGCTTTAGCTATTTTCTCCGCAGCGCTATATTTTCCTGCTTTTATCAGCTTTGTAATGGAGTCCAATTTTTTAGGCTGCATGAGTGATTTTGCGATTGCGACAACAAGGAAAGCGACACCGACGCAAAGAACTGCAATCACTGCTAGTTGAATTGGATTGTCCATTTGTAGTCTCCCAGAAAAGACCTGCTGGAAAAGCGGCCTTCTAAGCTATTTGATTCATGGCGGCTAGAGCCTGTCCCTGAAGGCGAATGCAGGCTCTATGATTCCTTGCTCTAAAGAATAAACTTTTAGGTCTGATATGTCAAACTTCATCTTAACAAGGCAAATTCCTATCCGATATATTATAAGTATGAAAAAATGCTTTTGTCTGATTCTTTTCTTTGTCTGTGTCTTCTCCCTTGTTGCTCAGGCTAAGAAGGCTCTTTCCTCAAAGAAAACAGAGGAGGATATAATTGTTTACAACGAGAACTATGAGAAAGGAGAGGAGCTTTTTGCTCTCAATAAGCCTGACGAGGCAATACCGTATTTTGAGAAATGCATTGATGATGATGGCGTAAATCCAAATGTCTGGATTCATCTTGGAGTAGCTTATTATCAGACTGGAGATTACGCCCGTTCTCTTTCATGCTGCACACGGGGGATTGCAAAGGAAAACACTGATCACAAGATTCTTGCCTATAATGCAGGAAATTCGGCGTATGCAATGGCAAACTATGCGCGGGCAGAGGCCTGCTATGCGATTGCGATAAATGAAGACGAGAATTTTGCGCCTGCCTATCTTAACCGCGCCAACGCACAGCTCAGGCAGGATCATCTTCAGGATGCAAAGGACAATTACGTAAAATACCTTAGTCTGGAGAGTGATTCCAGCCAGCGGCCGGAAATTGAGAGGCTGATTGCCCTTCTTGACGCGGAGATTCTACGCAGAGCGAATGAGAAGCCGGAGAGAATCAATCCGGATTTGAATGATGTCAGAAATGATGATGTCATTGCCGAGCCAAGCTCTGAGAAAGTTGACTTTGATATTCCCACGGAAGAGATTGAGACAGAAGAATACGGCGAGCTTGTGCATAATGAGATAGCTACGGCTCCTGCCATGCAGAAGAGCTCTGATGAGAACGTGGTTCCAGAGGAAAAGGAGCTGAGCCGTGTGACACCTGACGCTGTTCCTGTACAAAAGGAAGAAGAGCCTCTCCCGTCAGAAATTGTGCCTAATGATGCCCAGAATCCGCCTGAGGCAGAAGAGCTTGTGCTAGGCGATAGAGAAGAGGCGGATTTAGCGAATGATGGTTCTGCTGAATCAGAACGGGATGAGAGCATTCCTGTAGAGAGCGCAGAGGCTTTTGCCCAGGAGGAGCTTGCGGACGCACAGTACAGCCTTCCTGCCGGAGCCGTCTCTGTTGCTCCCGCTTCATACGGCTTTTCCCCGAACAGCCCTGACTCAAAAAACAGAAAGGAGATCTTTAATGTAAGCGCGACAGAACCGTCAAAAATCACCGGCTATGTCTTTGAGATTATTGATGAAGCAGGAGACAC
>CAZURC010000016.1:20153-21994 GCA_964623405.1 uncultured Treponema sp. | reverse complement strand
GACAATCTTGCGCTGAAAGTGGATGTGGACAGCGATGCCCTGGTTGATGATTGGATTTTTGAGGTAAAGCGCAACAACCGGACTGTTTATAGCCAGAGCGGAAAAGGAAATCCTCCTAAGGAAATCGAGTGGGACGGGAAAACCCCGGAGGGAGACACTGTAAAGAGCGGTGATAGCCTTGAGTATCTATTCTCTGTCACAGACGCGTTCGGTGTGCGCTCTCAGGCAAAGGGCGGTATTGAAGTTTCGAAAAGCAAGGCGGATCCTGTCGTTGTAAAAAGTGTAGAGATAAATGAGAATGATGACGGCTCGTTTGATATTCAGATTCCGACACTTTCATTTAGGATTAACAGCTCAGAGCTTATGGAAAACAAAAGCAACAATGACACAATTCAAAAGGTCTATGAGATTCTTGTTGATGAGAAATACGAGGACCTAAAAGTATTGATAATCGGCTACGTGAATCCAGACGGAGAGGAATGGACAGAGGATGAAAAGAAGCTTGCTCTTGACAGGGCTTTGTCAGTAGAGCAGAAACTTATTTCGCTTGGGGTGGACAAGGCGAGAATGGAATCAAGAGCCGGTTCAGGAAAATCATCCAACAAGGAATATAACCGCCGTGTCGAGTTCAAGCTTATAAGATAGCGTCCCCTGGGTTCTTATGGAGCATCCTATCTCGTGCGCCTCACACGCGCGAAGAGCTGTTCTTTTGTTAGAGTTGTCCAGACAGGCCTCCCATGAGGGCAGTGGGGATCCGGCAGGCTAAGAGCTTCTTTTGCAAGAGCCTCGGCCGCTCCTCTGTCAAGAATGTATCCATCTTTTACCGCAGCTCTGCACGCTGTCATTGCGGCTACAGAATATATTATGTCCTTTGGATTCTCTGTTTTTTCCAAAAGGCTTGAGCGCAAGTCATCCTGTGTTCCTTTCCACCGTGCAGGAACAGATGAGAATTCAAACTTTCCCTCACCTGTCTTTTGTCCTGTAAACCCTGCCTCTTCCAGCATGGGAAGGGTTTGGACAAGCCGCTGCTCTTCTGTCTCATCGTCGGTTTCTATTACATAAGGAACTAAAAGAGATTGCTTCTCTGGCTTGCTGGAAATAAGCTTGTCGAACAGAATTCTCTCATGCGCCGCATGTTGGTCAATAAAATATATAGCGTCATCTACCTGCGCAACAAGAAAACAGTCAAGAACTGTTCCTATGTAGCAGAACTTGTCCTTGTCTGGAGCCGTGAACTGAGGCGCGGCCTTGTTGTTTTCAGCAATGGACATCGCCGCTTCCGCCGCAAGGGATTTGCTTATATGGTCATTTGAATAAGAGGCTTTAGCTCCGGCACTTTCGTATCCAAAAAAACGTGAGCGAAGCCCAGTATCCATTTTTGTCTGACCCGTGCTTGATATTCTTGTCTTGGGAGGGCAGATGACAGGATAGTCAAAGTCAAAGCCTGGAATATTGCTTTGCGTCTCTGTGTCCTTGTCTTCAAACTCCTGTGACGACTTTATTCCGTAAGAGTGAAAATAGTCCTTTACAGCAGAGCTTACACCGTGATGCAGGCCTGAGCTGTCCTTGAACCGGACTTCCTTTTTGGCAGGATGGATATTGAAGTCAACAAGGGAAGGATCAACCTCCGCAAAGAGAGCGGCCACTGGATGTGTCCCGTTGGGGAAGAACCCCTGGCAGCCATATTCAATTGCCTGGACTAATGAGTATTCTATGACGCGCCTTCCATTTACATAGATATAAATCTGTTTCCTGTCATTTCTATAGACCATCGGGTCGCCGATAACAAGATTGAAAGCCCACTCGCTCCCAGAGGAGGCCTTTAGTGTCGCAAACCTTTC
>CAZURC010000016.1:0-20053 GCA_964623405.1 uncultured Treponema sp. | reverse complement strand
CAAGATTGAAAGCCCACTCGCTCCCAGAGGAGGCCTTTAGTGTCGCAAACCTTTCTGGTCTCATGTTTATTTCCAGTGCGGACACAAATCTGTCTGTGAGGGACACTCCTTTGTCAAGGTCAAGGCGAAGCTGCCCGTCAACCTTAAGTCTGAACGAGATGTCTGTTCTGGGAAGAGCTTTCTCAACGAATGTCTCCCTGCACATCATTGTCTCTGATGCAGGGCGCTTTAGAAATCTCCTTCTAGCAGGGTAGTTCTCAAACAGGCCCTCGCTCATAACAATTGTTCCATGTCCGTTCTGTACTGCTGGAATCTGTGAAAGAGCATGATCCTCTGTTATGCTCGCGCTCATTTTCCAGTTTCCGGAGAGAATGGTAAGGCGGCTTACGGCTGCTATGGAGGCGAGAGCCTCCCCTCTGAATCCAAGCGTTGTCAGCTTCATAAGGTCAGCGGCATCTGTTATCTTGCTTGTGGCGTGAGGACGCGCGCAGGCCGCAAGATCCTCTTTCGTCATGCCGCCGCCATTGTCCGATACACGGATTCTTTCTATTCCCCCGCCGTCAATCTCGACAGAAATCGTATCTGCCCCGCTGTCAACAGCATTGTCCATAAGCTCCCTTACAATCGCATTCGGACGGTCTATTACTTCTCCTGCCGCAATCTTTCTTGCTACTTCGGGACTGAGGGTGCGGACAGGTCTGCGGCTTATAGCGGAGTTTTCGCTCATTGCTGTCTAAGACCTTCTTTCGGAGCGCCGGCAGTGCCTGTTTCCGAATCAACGGCGGCGAACAAGTCCATCTGAGGCGCGGTCTCCTGGCCGGAAGCCGACTTTTCCGCCTTTACCGGCTGGTTCGTGAGTATCTGTATTTTGCCTTCAATCTTGTCCAGGTCAGCCTCAAGAGTCTTTGCGAGAGTGATTCCCTCCTCAAAGTCCTTGAGCGCATCTTCCAGAGAGATGTCCGTGCGCTTTATATCGTTTGTAAGAGTTTCGAGTCTTGCGAGGTTTTCTTCAAATGTCATGTTTGTTCTCCTGTTGGCAGTTTGTTTTTTTTCAGCACACTTCTGCGCTTATCATTCCTTGTGCAGGATATATTTCTATCTTTTCGCCTGGGCGCACATCATCCTGGCTCCTGACGATTTTTCCATCTTTAGTTTTTACCATTGAATATCCTTTGGCGAGAATTGACTTAGGGCTTGCGCCTTCAAGCACGCTCACGCTCTCTTTTAAGAGCTGCCTAGTCTCCTTGATTTTAGCTTCAATGCCCTGCGCCAGACCAGCCCTTGCGCTCTCAAGCCTTGCAAGATACGGCTGCTCTATTGAGCGGAACCTTATCTCAAGCATCTCCGGGTTAAAAGCCCTTATCATCATCTTCATAGCGTCAACTTTCCGGCCTATGGCGCCCTGCATCTCCTGCTGGTAGTAGCTGATGTCGCTTTTGATGTCTGCCATCTGGGGCACTGCTATTTCCGCGGCGGCTGAAGGAGTCGGAGCGCGGAGATCTGCTGCATAGTCGCACAGGGCAGTGTCAATCTCGTGCCCGACGGCGCTTATCACAGGAATCCTGCTTTGCGCTACAGCGCGCACAACGCTCTCTTCGCTGAACGGAAGCAGGTCTTCAATAGAGCCTCCGCCTCTTCCCACGATAAGAGTGTCCGCAAGGTCAAAGTCGTTCGCAGCGGCTATCTGGCGCACAATTGAAGGCGCCGCGTCGCTTCCCTGCACAGCCGCCGGAAGCACGACAACATTCACCGCGGGATTGCGCCTTTTTGTTATTTGGAGAATATCGCGCAGGGCGGCTCCTGTAGGGCTTGTGATTACGCCGATTGTGCGCGGGAAGAGAGGAATTTTCTTTTTGCGGCTCTGTTCAAAAAGTCCTTCGGACGCAAGACGCTGTTTCCTTTCCTCAAGAATCTGAAAGATATTTCCTTCCCCCGCAATCTCCATCTTTGAGACTATAATCTGATAGTTTCCCCTGGGAGCATAGACAGAGATTGTGCCTGTGCAGCGGACTTTCATCCCGTCTTTAGGAACAAAGCGCAGGGACATAGCCTTTCCTCTGAACATTACCGCGTTTATTTGTGCATTTTCATCTTTTAATGTAAAATACAGATGACCGCTTGAGTTAGGTCTGTAGCCTGAAATCTCGCCCTCAATGGTTATGTTTGTGAATGTTCCTTCCAGCAGATCCTTTATTGCGGAGGTCAGGACTGTTACAGAAAAAACTGTGTCTTCGGGGAAAAGAGTTGGTGTCATAACTGACCTTGATTTTATACAATCAGTTTATCTTGTTCAATTGCGGTACCGAAAATGAGAATTAGATAATGGAAAAAATTGTTGTTCTTTATGCCGGCGGGAAAAAAGGCCATAAATTTGAGAAAGCCTTTGGCTCTGCTTCCGCCTTTGACATGTCATTGGGGTGGGCTCAGTCCGTCGCAGGTTCTTTAGGAACTGTTGTGCTGACAGACAAGGAAAACCTTGAATTCGTGGAGGATGCTGTCCGATCAAATGCAGTACAGGCTTTTTCTCCAGAGCCTTCTATAATTCAGAAAGATAGATGGACAAACGCGCTGGTTGCCAGAGCTATTTTTGAGCAGTGCTCATCCTATTCCGCTGACTTTGCTCTTTTCGCCTGGGCGGATACACCATTCCTTAGCAAAGCTTTAACAAAAAAAATAGAGGAAACCCACACCAGATACAATGCTGAGTATACTTTTGCGGACGGCTTTAGCTCCGGCCTTGCTCCTGAGGCTGTAGACAAGGGCGCAGCGGCGATAATAGCGTCTCTTGGAGAGACAAGCCAGAAAGCGGCGGGGCAGAAAGAAGCGGGACGAGACGCCTTGTTCTCAATAATGAGCGGCGACATCAATTCCTTTGAGATAGAAACGGTTATTGCAGACAAGGACTACAGAATGTTGCGGTACAATTTCGAGTGCGCGACAAAGGCAGGGCTTGACGTATGCAGAAAACTATATGATGAAGCCTTGCGGCAGAAAATCAGCTTGGAAAGCGGAGAGTATGATGTATACAAAGTCTCTGATCTTGCAGAAAGCATGGCTTCCATCCAGCAGACATTCCCCGGCTACTATAATATCCAGATTTCAGGCAGGTATAACACATCGAGCCTTTACTGCCCGTACAATGCGCTTTTTAAGGGCAGGCAGAGCATGGACATGGATTTTGATAAGTTCAAGCGCCTTGTGGAAAAAATATCGGACTTCTCCGAGGAAGCTGTCGTAGGTCTTTCTCTCTTCGGAGAGCCTTCCCTGAACCCTCGCTTCGCGGACTTTGCTTCTGAGGTTCTTAGGCATCCAGGCCTATCTCTCTTTGTCGAGACAGACGGGCTTTGCATTACAGAGAATGACGCGAGGAGGATTGCGGATTCGGCGCACACAAGTGGACGCGTGGACTTTGCTGTGCAGATAGATGCTGCGGACAGCGCGATGTATGAGAGAATCAACGGAATAGGAGCGGAGAATTTTCAGAAGGCGGTTTCCTCTGTAGCCATGCTTTCAAGCCTTTTCCCAGACCATGTATATCCGCAGTTTACAAGGATGAATGAGAACGAGGAGCAGCTTGAGAGTTTCTACAGATTCTGGAGAGAAAAGACAAGCCCCTCTATGGGAAATGTGCTTATTGTAAAGTTTGACAGCTGCGCAGGAGCCTTAAAAGACGAGAAACCCGCCGACCTTTCTCCGCTTGAGAGGAACGTCTGCTGGCATATACGCCGTGATATGAATATTCTGAGCGATGGAACTGTGCCTGTCTGCCGCACAAGGGAAGCCGAGACAGTTGGCAACGCTTTTGATGAGAGGCTTGAGGATATATGGCTAAGAGTTCAGAACGAGGTCAAGAGGCATATTGACAGAAATTACTGCAAGAGATGCATGGATTGCGATGAATACTATACCTTTAATTTTTAACGAGAGGCAGATAAAAAGGACTGTCCTATGGGGGAGAGAGAAAGTTCCCGGCCAGAAGCTTGAGAGCGGTGTTATTCTGCTCAATGGAAAAGGCAGCCAGTTCCGTGATATTGCCTTGAGGAGTCTTTCTGGACAGGGGTTCAGGGAGATTGTCTGTATCGAGAGGGGAGCCGGTAACTACAGCACGGAAGACCTTGCCCATAAGTTTCCCTTTATAAAATTCATTGTTCCTCTTGAGAGCGCGACAGAGGGAGAGCTTATAAACATCGGAATGAGCGAGATGAAGAGCGACTACGTGCTTGTCCTTCGCGACTGCCTTGCTTGCGGCGATGACTTTATCTCACCCCGCATACTTGAGAGAATCTGCGCGCAGAGGATTTTCGCAGTTGCGCCCCGCCTGATGTGCTCATCGTCTTCTTCCGTGCCAGCAGTATTTTCTCCGACTATCGAAGGCGCGGTTTTCAAAGTCGTGTCTTCCACAGCGGTGTCGGACGGGCTAGCCACGCTGTATCCTTTGGACAACATAGCGGTATATGATAGAAAGAAATTCATGCAGCTTGGCGGATTTGACTATACAATAGCAAATACACACTGGCAGACAGCGGACTTGTTTTTTCGCGCATGGCTTTGGGGGGAGAAAGTCGCTTTGACAACACTGCTGTCGTTCACATACTCAGACAGCTTCCCTGTAGAGGACTTGACAGCTGATGTGTTCTACAGCCGCTTTTACCTAAAGAATATTCTTCCGCGTTTTGACGAGGACCATGGGGTTATTCCAAAATCTTCATTTTTTGTGTATCTTTCTAGGTCTGGCAGCGGTCTTATTGAGTCGCTCAGGCAGTTCAACGATGCGCGTTCCTGGGTTCAGAAGAACAGGTACAGGTTCAAGCTTGACGCAAAATATCTAGTAGAAAACTGGGGAAAATTATAATGACTATTCTTGTTGTCCAATGCCGCATATCTTCAATAAGGCTTTACGGCAAAGCACTCCTGCCGCTAGGGAATAAGACTCTTCTTGACTGGACTTTGTCAGCAATGAAAAAGGTGAAGGCTGACAGGTATTTTGTAGCCACAGACAAGGACAGCCTGGAACAGCTTGCTCCTGTCGCTGAGCGGAACGGATTTGAGATTTTCGCAGGTCCTCTGGAGGATGTCCTTGAGCGTTTCTGTCTCCTTATAAAAAAGACAAAGGCTGATGCCGTAATCCGCGCCACAGCCGACAATCCTTTTCTCTTTTACGAGGCGGCCTCATCCTTGGTTCAGCAGTATGAGAGAAGGGCCGAGACAGGAAAATGCGACTATATCACTTATACAGGACTTCCACATGGAAGCGGTGTAGAGATACTGAACGCAAAGTCTCTTCTAAAGGCAAGGGATTTGACAGACGACCCTTACGACCATGAGCACGTGGGACCCGCCCTCTACCGGCATCCTGAGAGCTTTACAAGCATAATGCTTCCTGCTCCGGCGCAATGGAACTATCCGCTTCTGCGTACAACCGTAGACACAAGCTGGGATTACAGAAGAGCATCAGCCGTGGCAAGAAAGCTTGGAGACAACGGACCTTTCACAAGCGAGGAGATTGTACAGGCGTTTGAGGATGACTCTATAAGGTTTCCAGTGCTCTGTGTTCCATGTGTAAAGAAAGGAAAAGGAACCGGACACTTGCGAAGGTGCCTTTCTGTTGCTGTCTCTATTGGAGCGGATGTATATATTCCCGCAGACGCCGGTCTTGAGGAGAAGGACGAGCTTGTTCTTGCCGCAAAGGAAGAAGGGCTTTTGGACAGCCAGATTGTGACAGAGCTTCCGGAGAAAGACGAGTATGCGCTTATACTCACAGATGCCTTTGTCATGGACAGGGAGTTCGCCTTAAGGCTTGCGTCTCTTTCTTCAGTAGCCGCGATAGATGAGGGCTCCCTTAACACCGACCTTTGCGACTATCTTCTTGATATAATACCTTCCTACGGTCTTCAGCGCCCTGCCAATATATCTGATCCGTCATATATCACACTCCCTAAGAACAGAAAGGACAAGCGCCTTGAGTCAGCCAGCGATATAAAGTCTATCCTTGTCACAGTCGGAGGAGAGGATCCTTCCGACCTTGTGGTTCCCGCCGCAATTGCGTACGCGTCGCTCGGCTACTCTGTCACAGCCATTGTGCAGGACCCCGCCGCAGGAAAAGAGCGTGCCGGAGAGTCCCTGCAAGATAAGATTGACTTTATACAGCCTGTGCACAATTTGAGAGAGCAGCTTTACAATTATGATGTAGTCGTGACCCACTATGGATTCACTGCGTTCGAGGCCGTCGCCGCCGGATGCGCGGTAGTTCTTCTCGGAACAACTCCGCTGCATGTGAACCTTGCAAAAAAGTACGGCTTTATGTGTCTTTCTGCCCAGAACATAGACGAAATCGGCGCAGAGTACTCGCTTTCGGATATCGGAGCGCTTTATCCCGACAGTCCTTTCCTCAAGAGAAAAAAAGGAAGCAATGACCTTGGAAAATTTGTCCGGCTCCTGTCAAAGGGCAGGCGGCTTTCCTGCCCAATCTGCACATCCGGGCATCCGACATATATGGATCAGATTATATATAGAACAAACCAGCGGACATTCCGGCGGTGCGGAACATGCGGAATGCTTTATATGTCCTATACCGTGGACGAGGAGAATACGGACTACAACAAAAAGTATTTCTTTGACAGCTACAAGAAGCAGTACGGAAGAACTTATCTGGAGGATTTTGACTCAATCAAGGCTCAGGGGGTTAGGAGAATATCAGTGATAGACTATATATACCGCAACTCCCACAGGCTTATAACGCCGTCTCTCCTTGACGTAGGCTGCGCATACGGACCGTTCCTTGATGCTGCGAATGACGCCGGCTGGCAGGTCTTCGGAACAGATATCTCAAAAGAGGCAGTGGGCTACGTGCAGGACACTCTTCATTTTCCTGCCGCCTGCTCCGCGTTCCCTGCTTTTGACAGCGCCGCGGAATTTGGCGTAAGCGAGTTCGATGTGATAACTATGTGGTATGTCATAGAGCATTTTATGGATCTTGACAGCGTGCTCAAGGCTGTGTCAAGGATGCTCAAGACAAACGGTGTGTTCGCATTCAGCACGCCTTCCGCTAGCGGAGTTTCCGGCAGGTTCAATGCGCCTGGATTCTTCCAGAACAGCCCTGCCGACCACTACAGCTTGTGGGAGCCGTCAAGATGCGGCTCAATACTCAGGAAGTATGGATTTAAGGTGGAAAGAATTGTAAGCACAGGGCATCACCCTGAGCGTTTTCCGAAGCTTGCAGGCTCAAGGCCCAACAGCATAAAATGGGCGCTTTATGCGGGAGCGAGCCGGTTCTTCGGACTGGGGGACACGTTCGAGGTCTATTGCAAGAAAGAAAAGCCGCTTGAGCCATAGAGCGTGACATGGTGCGCCAGCACGTTTTGATAAGGACTTGTTTAGAAAAGATGAGCAAAAAGTCAGTATTGATATTGGGAGCCGGACTGATGCAGGGGCCGGCGATAAGAGCCGCGAGAAATCTTGGCTATAGGACTGTCGCGGCCGATGCGAATCCAGACGCCGCCTGTGCAAAAGAGGCTGATGCGTTTGAAAATGTTGACCTGAAGGACAGGGACGGTCTTGCCGTCCTTGCGGACAGAATTAACGGGGGAAAAGAGCGCTCCCTTGCCGCGGTCTTTACGGCCGGCACAGATTTCTCCGCAAACGCCGCCTATATTGCTGAGCGTCTCTCTCTTGCGGGGCATAGATACGAGGCCTGCCTTAACGCGTCGGACAAGGTGCGCATGAGAAAATGCTTTGCCGCTTCAGGGGTTCCAAGCCCCGCGTTTGAGGAGATAGGCAGTGAGAGCCTTGATGAGCTTGTCGCAAGGGCTGAGCGGGGGGAGGTTGTGTTCCCCAAGGTCATAAAGCCAGTGGACAACATGGGCGGACGAGGCTGCCGCATGGTAAGGGATTCAGGCGAGCTAAAAGCTTCGGCTGCCCAGGCTATAAAGTACAGCCGCACTTCAAGAGCTGTCTTTGAGGACTATATGGAAGGCGCTGAATACAGCATTGACGCCCTTGTCTACAAAGGAACTCTCACAATCACAGGCTTTGCGGACAGGCACATATATTATCCTCCTTACTTTATCGAGACAGGCCATACAATGCCCTCAAGAGCGGATAGAAAGACAAAGCTGGAGCTTTTCGCCGCGTTCGCGCTTGGCGTAAAAGCCTTAGGACTTGACTGCGGAGTGGCAAAGGCTGATATAAAATACACGGACAGAGGTCCTATGATAGGCGAGATTGCGGCCAGGCTTTCAGGCGGATACATGAGCGGATGGACATTCCCTCTCGCGTCAGGCTGCAATCTTACACAGGAGGCGCTTAAGATTGCGCTTGGAGAGGAGCCGGACTATGTGATTGAGCACAGGACACCTCTTGACTGGAGACCTCATCGCTTGCAAGAGAGCTCTGCTCAGCCTTTTGAGCTTTATGAGCTTGGCTGCGGAAGAGTAAGCGCAGAGAGAGCCTGGATAAGCATTCCTGGAAAAGTCGCCAGGGTTACGGGGCTGGACAAGGCGCTTGGAAGTGAAGGCATAGAGGAAGTTTTCCCCCGCATAAAGGATGGAGACAAGGTTGATTTCCCGCGCAACAACGTTGAGAAATGCGGAAACGTAATATCATGCGCACAGACACATGAGCAGGCTGTAAAGGACGCATACTCAGCGCTGGGCGGAATAACAGTTGAGCTTGAGAGAGGAAACCCAGACACAGACAACTTTATCGCCGGATTGGAATGTCCTGACGAGAGGGGGTTCCCGCCGGCGGCGTTTAGCATAGACGTAGACTTTGACAATGTGCGGAATATTCCGGCTGGGAAAAGCATTGCGGACTTTGTTCCTCCTGAGATAGAGGCCGTGAAGAACACAGCGCGGGACTGGAACCACTGCACATTTGCCAATGTGATTGAACGCTTTGACAGAATATTTCCCGGGCACGGCGAGCTTGATGGAAAGACTTTCTGGAAAGCCGCGCTCCGCGGCTCAATTCAGGCTATGCTCTACGTGGCGAAAAAAGATTAGTTTTGGTATTATAAGAGATGATGAGAAGAATATCCGTTCTTTTTTTTACAGCCGCGCTTTTCCTAGCTCCTCTCTTGCCTGCTTACACGCAGCAGCAGGACAAGCTCAGCCTTGTTGACGAGGCTCTCAAGTCTGGAATAACAGTCTACTACGACAGTCTCTCGCTTTCCGGTGTGCTGGAGAAGAACGGACATCAGATTTCCTTTAAGGCGGGCGACAATTTCGTGCTTGAGGATTACAAGCATCTTGTCCTTGCGGATCCTCCGGAGGTCAGCGGGGGGACTGTCCTTGTGTCAAAGAGATTCATGGACGAGGCGGACAGGCTTTTCTCACAGGAGACATCAGAGAACGGCTATAGAATCGGCGCAATCCTCATAGATCCGGGCCACGGAGGAAAGGATCCAGGCGCGCAGTATACGCATACAGTCAATGGAAAAAAGATAACAGTCACAGAGAAGGATATAAACCTTGCTGTCGGAAAGATGCTCTACTCGCGTCTTTCTGCCGCATATCCAGACAAGAAGATACAGATGACCCGCTCAGAGGACGTGTTTCTCTCTCTCTCCGAGCGCACAGACATAGCAAACGCGATAAAGCTCAAGGACAACGAGGCGATTGTCTTTGTCTCAATCCATGTGAACGCCTCTCTCGACAGGAAAGCCTCTGGCTACGAGGTCTGGTATCTTTCTCCAAGCTACAGAAGAGAAGTCCTTGATGAGAAGTCTGTGTCCGACAAGGAGCTTTATACGGTCATGAACTCAATGATGGAAGAGGAGTTCACGACAGAGAGCATACTTATTGCCAAGTACATAATGGACGGAATGGGGGCGCAGGTCTCAGGACTGTCTTCCGCCCGTGGCATGAAGGCGGAGGAGTGGTTTGTCGTCAGGAACTCGAACATGCCGGCCGTCCTTGTTGAGCTGGGATTCCTTACCAACCAGAAGGAAGGTCTCTTGCTTAAGGACGAGTCTTACTTGCAGAAACTTTCCCTGGGAATATATAATGGGCTTGCGGCCTTTGTAGTAAATTTTGAGCACTCAAGAGGCTTTACAGGAACAAAACAATGAGCTTTATTTTACCTCTAAGAAAAATCATGAGGAGCCGTCTGGCTCTGCTTCTTATAGCCGTTTTTGTTTTCTCGCTTGTTTTCTACGCATTGAATTTCCATGGCCGGCGTTATTCGTTTGTCTACCATATCTCAGGAAGCGAGGACACATCCTTTGAGACCCGCGCTGTTCCAAATGTAAACGGCTTGAGCAAAATCCAGCTTTACACGCAGGAGCTTCTATTGGGGCCGTCCGTTCCGCGCGCTGCGCCTCTTTTTCCTCTTGAGACAAGGGTTCTGTTCTGCTTCCAGAGGGGAGAGGATCTTTTTGTCAATCTTTCCCAGGACGCTCTCCTTAATCTTTCTGCGGATGCAGACTATAGGGAAAGCTATGAGCTTATGCAAAGGAACATAATGGACAATTTTCCGCAGGTAAAGAAATTAAACCTCTTTATCGGTGGCGAGCCTGTGTTTTCTGACGCTAAAATCCAGTAAAAAAGCCGTTGACAAAAATAGTGGGTTATAGAATAATTATTCATTATACAAGGCTACATCAATCGAATATAAGGAGCTTCGAATGAAGAAAACTTACGTTTTATCTGCTGCAGTAATGATGCTTTTCGGCGCATCAGTATTTGCAAAAGAATCAACACTTATCGATTTCACTACACTGGATGCCGACATTACAATCAAGGCAGAGGACAGCGATGTTGAAATCCCTGAGAACAGCCGCACTATTATGGATTACGGTGTTGCTGCCGGCGCGTCTTTTGACCAGGATCAGAAAGATCTGATGAAGACTTCTCTTTATCTTGGAGACTGGGAAGTTCAGCTTAACAGCTCAGCTCAGACAGTCGGCGCCCTTGCAAACTCACAGGTAGTCCCTGCTCCTGTCCGCGACAGCGCAAAAGTTCCGTTCGCTGGAAAGAATGTAATGGGTGTACGTGTTGTGTTCCCTTCTGGAGCATACAACTCAAACGCAAAAATTGTTCCTCCGTTCGAGATTCCTGCTTACGAGCCTCTCTCTACAGCTGATGAGAACGGAAACCGCCAGCCGCAGACAGACGAGGAAAAGGCTTCTGGACGCACACTGTTCGAGGCTGATGACGATGACTCTCCTGCTTACGGACTTGTAAAGAACGTTGGCACAATCAAATCAATCGCAGTTACAACAATGGGAATGAACTTCCCTCATGGACTTTATGTTCTTCTTAAGGACACAGATGGTGTTGAGCGCCGCTACTTCATGGGCTATCTTGGCTTTGACGGCTGGAAGACACTCACCTGGAACAATCCTGACTACATCACAGAGGTTCGCACACGCGAGATCCGTGTATATCCAATCTATCCTCGCGGACTTCCTTTTGTAAAGTTCGCTGGATTCCAGATTACACGCGATGCATCACATGTCGGCGATGACTTCATCGGATATTTCAAGGATGTAAAGATTATCTACGACAAAGCTGAGCTTACTTCTGAGCGCGACATCGCAGACGAGGACCTCTGGGGAATCGTAACAAAGAAAGAGACTGCTAGGCAGAATCTTGAGATGAGCCGCTTCGGGAACAAGCAGGTCAACCGCTACCTTGAGAAGTCTAAGATGGCTACTGAAGAGCAGTTCACATCTTCACTTGATGAGAATTCTACTTCTAACGCGCAGTCTAATGGCGGCCAGGCAGCCGATGCGAAGTAAGGTTTCTATATAAGGAAACTTCTGTAAACCGTCCGTTCTAGCGGACGGTTTTTTTTATGCCCTCTCATGTCCCGCGCGCTTCTTCTTTGCCTGTATAAAATGTTTATTTGCTTTTGAGGTGTTTCAATGCTAGAATTCAGCTATGGGCAAAATAACACTTTCAGTTCCGCACAAGGAAGAGATAAAGAAAACTTATGAGACATACATTCCGGTTCTTACACAGATAATGAATAAAGTAGAGGAGAAGCTTAAGAATACCATAGTTCTCTCCTCAGCTCCCACATATAAATCCAGGGTAAAGTCATTCGCATCATATTATAGAAAGGTTCTGCGCTTAAAGGCGGATGAGGTTGCAAGCCGCGGAAAGCTCGTCGCGCTCACGGACATGATGGGGATAAGGGTTATCTGCGCTTTCCTTGAGGACTTGAAGGAAGTAGAGAGCCAGGTGAGGAACAACTTTACAGTCAAGGAAGTTGAGTACAAGGGGAGCGGGGACAACTTCAAGGAGTTCGGCTACGAGTCAATACATATCCTTGTCTCTATTCCGCCTGACTGTATGCCAAAGGACAGCAAGGTTCAAATACCGCAGGGTCTGGTCTGCGAGATACAGGTAAGGACAATACTGCAGGATGCCTGGGCGGAAGTTGAGCACGAGCTTATATACAAGACAGAGTTCTCTCCGTTTGACATGCCGCTGCGCCGGAAGCTTGCCTCAATAAACGCGAGCCTCAGCCTTGCGGACACAATTTTCCAGGAGATAAGAGACTACCAGAAAAAGCTGCAGATGGAGACATCCGAGCGGCGCGAGTCCTTCTACAAGAAAGTTGACGAGTCAACATCACAGTTCACAGACGAGCAGAAGAAAAAGGCGGAAGAGAAGACAAAGGAGATAGGAAAGGCCAGCCAGTTTGTGCACGGCACGCTTGACGATATGCTCCTGGAAGCTATCCATGCCCATAACGGCGGTGAGCTGGACAGGGCAATCAGCATCTACACACAGATACTGGAGTCAAAGCCTGTTCCCTCCAACATGGTCCTGTCAGTCGTGCTCAAGCACAGAGGAATGGCCTACTTTGCGTCAAACGACTATGACAAGGCGCTTGATGACTTTAGGAAAAGCACGGAGTATGATCCAAACTCGTTCCGCTCCTACTATTACATGGGCATTGTCTACAGCGTGCAGGGCATCTATGACAAGGCGGTGGATGCGTTCTCAAAGTCTCTTGATATAAATGAATTCCAGTCGCACGCGCGCTACCGGAGGGCTGTCGCATACTCAAAGATAGGAGAGGAGGAAAAGGCGCTTGAGGACTTGTCGGCGGCGGAGGCCATGGGTCTGGACTTGGCGGAAGAGAAGCTTCTCAAGGAAAAGCTCCTTAAGAAGCTGGACATAAGCTTCTAATAGACATTTTCGCTATTGACGCAAAGGGGCGTATCTGATAATATTCAACAGTCAGTTGCCGCAAGGCTTTACGGCAGATGTCTCCCTCGTCTAGTGGTTAGGACATCGGGTTTTCATCCCGACAACATGGGTTCAATTCCCGTGGGAGATGCTTAAGAGCAAGAAATCCCTGCGCTAAGGTTTTAAGCGCAGGGATTTTTTTATATATAAAACCTTAAAGATTTGTGCTATAATCTTCTTATGAGCGACATTCTTGAACTATCCGAAATGTCCGAGGAAGACATAAAGCTTCAATATATAACGCCCGCGCTCACAGCAAAATGGGACGTTCACAAAATCACGATGGAGACATCGCCCGAAAATAAGCTCACAGACGGAAAAGTCATTGTAAAAGGAAACGTGCCGAGCCGCGGAAAAGCTAAAAAGTGCGACTACATTCTCTGGCGCAACAAGGCGACTCCGCTTGCGATTGTGGAGGCGAAGGACGCAAAACATTCCGCTTCATACGGAATGCAGCAGGCGATTGAGTACGGAACTATGATGAACGTGCCTTTTGTGTATTCCTCAAACGGCAAAAGTATTTGCGAGCGCGACTTTACAACCGGACTTGAGCGTGAATTTCCTCTTTCTGATTTTCCCACGGAAGAAGAGCTTTTTGCGCGCTGGAAGAAAACTGACGCAGAAAAAATAATCGAAGTCCAGAGCAAGAATCTTTACGAGATTGAAGGCGAGAATAAAGTCTACGATGTTCCGCTCACTTTTAGCGAAAAGCTGATGGAAACTCCGTTCTATTCCGCTCAAGGAACTTATCCGCCGCGGTATTACCAGCGAAACGCCGTGAACCGCACGCTCCAGGCGATTTCAAGCGGGCAGAACAGAATTCTTCTTGCAATGGCGACAGGAACCGGAAAAACCTACACAGCGTTCCAGATTGTGTGGCGGCTCTTAGAAAGCGGAACGAAGCGCAAGGTTTTATATCTTGCCGACCGCAACAATCTTGTTGACCAGACGATAAACGGCGACTTCAAGCCGCTTGAGAAAGTGACCCACAAAATCAACTTCCAAAAAGAGGACAAGTCAAAAATCTCTTCATATCAAGTTTTCTTCGCGCTTTACCAGCAGCTTGACTCTGCAAAACGCATAAGTGATGATGAGGAGGAAAGTGAAGACGAGATTGACGCGGAAGTTTCAAAGTACAAGGAATATTTCTCCTCAGACTTTTTTGACTTGATAATCGTTGACGAATGTCACAGAGGCTCGGCAAAAGCGGAGTCACGCTGGCGGAAAATCCTAGAGTATTTTTCTTGTGCAACACAGATTGGAATGACGGCGACTCCAAAAGAAACAAAGTACGTCTCGAACATCAGCTACTTTGGTGATATACTATATTCCTACAGCTTAAAGCAGGGAATCGAGGACGGATTCCTGGCTCCGTTCAAAGTTATAAACGTCCGCACGAACATTGACGACGAGTGGCGGCCGCTCAAAGGTCAGAAAGACATCTTTGGAAACGAGATTGAGGACAGAATCTATAATCTTGCAGACTACGACTACAACATCATAATCCAGGACAGAATAAACGAAGTCGCCTCTGAAATCACGAAGTTCCTAAAGGAAACCGACCGGCTTTCAAAGACAATTGTCTTCTGTCCGACCGAGGACGCTGCCGAGCGGATGAGAGTTGCCTTGAACAACCTGAACACGGACATGATTCTGCGCGGCAAGGATGGAAACGTAAAAGAGCAGTATGTTGTGCGGATAACAGGAAGCGACAAGTACGGAAAAAGCAAGCTTGAATATTTCACTTCCGTCCGCTCAAAATATCCTGTGATTGCGACGACCTCAAAGCTTCTTTCAACCGGAACCGACTGCAAGATGGTGAAGCTGATTGCGATTGACGAAATCATCAACTCGATGACGGAGTTCAAGCAGATAATCGGACGCGGAACACGGCTTCGCTATGACGAGGGAAAAACTCACTTCACGATTATGGACTTCAGGCGTGTGAGCCATCTTTTTTCCGATCCTGAATGGGACGGCGAAATTGAGCAGGACGATGATTTTGCGGTGGTTGAGCCTGAATCTGCGGTGGTTGAGCCTGTCGAAACCACCACAACCGAAACCACATCAAATCCTCCGCGCGAAGTTCAGATTGTGGGCGAGGGCGGGGTAAAAATCAAAATACTGCAAAGAGTTGTCTCAATCTACGACGCGGGCGGAAAGCTCTTAAAAAATGAGTCAATCGAAGACTACACAAAGGAAAGCATAATCGGCGCGTACAAGACGCTAGAGAATTTTATTCAAATCTGGAACGAGGAGCAGAAAAAGGAAGTTGTGCGCGACATGCTCCGGGAAAAGGGAATCGACATAGAAATGGTCAAAAAAGAGCAGAACATGGCGGACGTGGACGACTTTGACTTTATCTGCCACATCGCGTTCAACCAGAAGCCGCTCACAAGACGCGAGCGCGCCGAGAACGTAAAAAAGCGCGACTTATTCGGCAAGTACGGAAAAGCCGCCCGCGAAATCATAGACGCGCTCTTGGACAAGTACGCGGAATTAGGAATCTACGACATAGAGTCAACGGAAATCCTGAAGCAAAATCCGTTCACAAAATACGGAAAGCCAGCACGGATTGCAAGTTTTTTTGGCGGAAGCGAGAACTACCGCAAGGCTCTTAAAGAAATTGCAACAGAACTGTACAGGGCGGCGTAAAAAAACAAAACTTAAAAATTAAGGAAAATAAATGTCAAACCTTTCAAGCTTTGTAAAACGAATCCGAGATGTAATGCGGAACGATGCGGGAATCAACGGCGACGCGCAGAGAATAGAGCAGATTGCCTGGCTTCTCTTCTTAAAAGTCTATGACGCAAAAGAAGAGGACTGGGAATTTGAGGATGAAAACTACAAGTCAATCATTCCTCAAAATTTAAGATGGCGGACTTGGGCGCACGCAAAGAATCAGAACGAAGGCTTGACCGGCGACGCTCTTCTTGACTTTGTGAACAACACGCTTTTTCCCTCTCTAAAAAAACTTGAAGTAACGCCAGAGACTCCAGTCCGTCAGGCGATTGTTCGCACAACTTTTGAGGACGCGAACAACTACATGAAGGACGGCGTTCTTTTGCGTCAGATTGTGAACATCATTGACGAGCTTGACTTTGGAAGCTACGAGGAAACCCATGCGTTCGGCGAAATCTACGAGACAATCCTAAAGGAACTGCAAAGCGCGGGAAGCGCCGGCGAATTCTACACTCCGCGTGCTGTAACAGACTTTATGGCGAAGATGATAAAGCCTAAAATCGGAGAGAAGATGGCGGACTTTGCCTGCGGAACCGGCGGATTTCTTTCTAGCTGGCTCAAGGAGCTTGAAAAAGTAAAAGATGAAAAATCCATCAGCGTTGAGGAAAGCGAGCAAATCTACAATTCAATCTACGGAATCGAAAAGAAGCAGTTTCCGTATATGCTCTGCGTAACAAATATGCTTTTGCACGGAGTTGACAATCCAAAAATCTACCACGCAAACTCGCTCACTCACAAGCTTCTTGACTACACACAAAAAGATGCCTTTGATGTTATCCTGATGAATCCGCCCTACGGAGGAAGCGAAAAAGACGACATCAAGCAGAACTTTCCAGCGGACTTGCGCTCAAGCGAAACCGCCGACTTGTTCCTTGACGTAATAATGTACCGGCTCAAAAAAGACGGAAGAGCGGCTGTCATAATTCCAGACGGATTTTTGTTCGGAAACGACACGGCAAAGACGAATATCAAAAAAAAGCTTTTGACGGACTTTAATCTTCACACAATAGTACGTCTTCCGCAGAGCGTTTTTGCGCCTTACACAAGCATCACGACGAACATTCTTTTCTTCAACAACGAGGAGCCGGATGGCGAAACTTGGTTTTACCGCGTAGACATTCCAAGCGACAGAAAGCATTTTTCAAAGACAAAGCCGATGGAACTAAAGCATTTTGACGACTGCATTTTGTGGTGGAACGACAGAAAAGAAATCACGGATGCGGACGGAAACCCAAAGGCAAAAAAATACACATCTGGGGAACTTACGGAAAACGGCTGCAACTTTGACCTTTGCGGCTATCCTCACGAGGAAGAGGAAATCCTCTCGCTCAAAGAAACAATCCAGAACTACGAGGAAAAGCGCGCCTCGCTAAACGCCGGAATCGACAAAATCTTGGGGCAGATTACGGAGCTACACGAAAAGGCACAGAAAGGCGAGTTGTAGAATGTGCGCAAAAGACTTAAAAGCCGCATTACTTTGAGGAAGTGAGTGCAGGGAAAATTATCTCTGAAAATCAGATTGAGATATGATACAATAAAAAAATGAGTGTTCTAAAACCAATAAAGGAAACAATACACGCACAAGGAATTGAAATCGGCATTTACACGACTGATTTTGAAAACGAATTTATTTCACTTACTGATATTGCTCGCTACAGAAGTGCAGATCCAAGAATCACAATTCATACATGGCTTCGGGGACGCGATATAGTTGAATTTTTAGGATTGTGGGAAATCCTGCATAATCCAGATTTTAAACGTAGCGAATTCGATACGTTTAAAAGTGATGCAGGAAGCAATGCATTTACATTTTCTATTAAAAAATGGAATGATGAGCTGAACGGAAAAGGCATAATCACAAAATCTGGGCGTTATGGCGGTGGAATTTTTGCTCATAGCGACATTGCAATGGCTTTCGCGACTTGGCTTTCTCCAGAGTTCCAGCTTTATATAATGAAAGATTATCGGCGTCTTAAATCTGATGAAAACAGCCGGCTTTCGTTAAACTGGAATCTTAACCGCGAGCTTTCAAAACTTAATTATAAAATCCATACTGACGCAATAAAGCAGAATCTGATTCCGACGGAACTTACTCCACAACAAAAATCATTCGTATATGCTGATGAAGCAGATTTGCTGAATGTTGCACTTTTTGGAATGACAGCAAAAGAATGGAGGACAAAGAATCCTAACAAAAAAGGAAATATCCGTGACTATGCAACTATAAGCCAGCTTTTGGTACTCGCGAATCTTGAAAGTTACAATGCTATTTTGATTGAGCAAAAAACTGACCAGCCCAAACGCCTAGAACTTTTGCGCCAAACGGCAGTTAAGCAGCTTACGACAATTTCTGAGTTGGAAATTCCGTTAACAAATCTGCCAAAACTAAACGATAATGGAGCCGCCCAATGACCGCAAAAGACTTAAAAGCCGCATTGCTGCAGGAAGCCGTACAGGGAAAGCTGGTGCCACAGATTGCAAGCGAAGGAAATGCAAGGGATTTGCTTGAAGAAATAAAAAAAATTAGGAATGAGGAATTAGGAAATAGGAGTAAGACATTAGACGCTAGACGTAAGACGTTAGAAGCGAAAGTTGCGGTGGTTGCGAAAAGAAACGCGGTGGTTGAGCCTGTCGAAACCACAATTCCCGACGAAGCAAAGCCATGCCTATCGGCAGACAAGCCGTTTGACATACCGCAAAGCTGGGAATGGTGCAGGCTGGGGGAGATTGTCTACAACAACGGACAGAAAACTCCAGACAAAGAATTCAGTTATATTGATATTGGCTCAATTGACAATGAACATCAAAAGCTGAATGAAAAAGAAACTTTCATTTCTCCAGAAAACGCTCCGTCGCGGGCAAGAAAAATCGTAAAAAAAGGCGACATTATTTATTCAACCGTCCGTCCGTATCTTCACAATATGTGCATAATCGACAAAGATTTTCAGAAAGAGCCGATTGCAAGCACCGGATTTGCTGTCATGTCTTGCTATCCACAAATTGATAACAAATATCTTTTCTATTATCTTCTTTCTCCAAGTTTTGATAATTATGCAAACGACACAGAGAACTCAAAAGGCGTGGCTTATCCTGCGATAAATGATAAAAAATTGTATAACGGAATCATTCCCCTTCCGCCGCTCGCCGAGCAAAAGCGCATTGTCGCCGCACTGGAGAAAATGCTTCCGCTGGTGGAAGAGTACGGCAAAAAGGAAGAAGAGCTTTCCGCGCTCAACGAAAAAATCAGCTCGCTTGCAAAAAAAGCCGTCTTGCAGGAAGCCGTACAGGGAAAGCTGGTGCCTCAGATAGAAAGCGAAGGAAACGCGAGGGATTTGCTGGAGCAAATCAGGGAACAGTTGTTAGTAGACAGCGGTCAGAGGAATAAGACGTTAGACGCTAGACGTAAGACATTAGGAGCGAAAGCGACGAAGCAATCTCATCAACAGAGCACACCAATTCCCGACGAAGAAAAGCCATGCCTATCGGCAGACAAGCCGTTCGACATACCACAAAGCTGGGAATGGTGCAGGCTGGGGGAGATTTGTGAACTTACTTCTGGACAAGATTTACAACCTGATTCATACAATGACCAGAAAAAAGGAATTCCATACATAACTGGTGCAAGCAATTTTGAAAACAATCAGATAAAAATAAACCGTTGGACAGAAACTCCTAAATCTATTGCGTTGAGAAACGATTTGCTTTTAACATGCAAGGGAACTGTTGGAGAAATGGCGTTTCTAAAAGAAGATAAAGTCCATATTGCAAGACAAGTAATGTCTCTTAGGTTTGATTCAAATATAAGTTCAAAATATGCACGATATTACTTATTCACTCAAATTGAAAACCTAAAGTCAAAAGCAAAAAGCATGATTCCAGGAATCGCAAGAAATGATGTAAATATGTTAGAATTTCCCCTCCCACCGCTCGCTGAACAAAAGCGCATAGTCGCCGCACTGGAAAAAATCCTGCCGCTGTGCGAAAGGCTTGGTAAGTAGATTATCGGGTCAAGATGAGATAATGACAAATGCTGCGTGAACATTTAGGAAAGTAAAAATGGGGTTCTTAGGGGCAAGCCCCAAGTCGTGCGGGATATACAGGCTGACTGCCGA